>CAWEEJ010000048.1:0-27027 GCA_963807905.1 uncultured Chloroflexia bacterium
GGTATATTTGAATTCATACCAGCGGCTTTCGCCTTCAGCCAACACGCCGGCGTCCTCGCCGACCCGCATGGCATCGAATGGGCCGGAACCATGAGCGACTTCCAGGTCTGCGCTGGGTGCAAGCGTCGCAGCCACGGTAGACGGTGCCGTTTCGGTCAGGGTACTTTCGCTCGGAGCGGTTGCGTTCGACGCAAGCATTGCCAAGCCGGGGTCGATCATCACCCGACTTGATACTTGAGACATTTGGTTGCTCAGTATTCCGATCGGGCGCAAACTGAACGACAGGCATGCCCGTCATTTCAGCCTCCGAGTAACCGTAGACAAGTCGCGCGCCATTGACTTCAAGAATCGTAATCGGCGTCGTACAAATGTCAATAACAAGAATGCAGATCGGCGCATGTTCGAAGAGATAGAGGTAGCGCTGACCATCGACCTGGGCTTTGGCCGTCGATTCACGAGTCGTCATGCTCAAACCTTACGATAATCTCTGCGCAGCGAGGCCTGTGACCGTGGCCGATTTATGAGATCTGACCTCGACACCGGTAGGAGTTCTTGCCTTCTACCACGCGTCACTGAGTCCAACTGCGCCAGCCACTTGGCACAAGCGGCCGCGACCCGGGTGTCGGCTTGCTCGTCGCCAGGCATGGTCCCACCCCTGTTCAACGACATAGTCGCGTTGAGCGAAGCTGCTGCCGGCCTTCAATTCTTCAAGACTCTCGGCATTGGCAGGATCTTGCTGAAAATTGGCGACGCAGATTGATGCTAGCCGCTGAACAACAGCATCATTCGCCGTGGTCGTCGCCGTCTCCTCCGCAGCCTTGCTCGTTTGCCAACCCCCTAAGGTAAAGCCAATAAGTATCGTACCTGCAATCATGCCGAGACAGAGCCAAACGATCGCTGTCTTGCCAATTTGCACGGAGTTCCAGCGCTGCCGATAGGTTGCCGGTTCTGCTGGCGGAGGTGCGGTATTTGAGGCAGTCTCACTTACTGATCGCTTTCGATTGTCATTGTCAGCCCGCTTCTCGCCGGTTAGGCCATCCTGCTTCTGTTCCATCACAAGCTCCTTTAGGATCGCACTTTGACAATCTCGATGAGGGTCAAATTAAAATCACGAATTTTGATCAGCAAACCATGAAGTTCCGCCTGGTCGCGCACCTGCACGACAGGATGTTTCGTCTTGCGAGGCGTGATCGACGGTCAACGGGCTAAACCAGGCAATGGACTCGTCGTCCAAATATTCTCCTATGCGAATTGCATAGGCTTGCACCGGGTGGGGTGCATCGGATCTTGGCATCATATCGATGTGCCTGCCGTGCGTGGCAAAGGGTCATTCCACAGGACGTGCACCTGTCTCGCTTGTGTAAGGCGCCCTTTTAGTGTCGTCATATCCGGTTACGCATCGCCATGCGACGACGGGTCCAACGCCAAAGAGTCCGCTGCTTCAGGTACCGGAAAGAGGGTCAATTCACGCTCGGTCAGATAGAAGTCTTTGAAGACGCGTGAACGGACCTCAAACCTGACCAGGAATTGCGTTCGTTTACCCAAAACCAGCTCATTAATAATACTGCCATCACAAGCAGGGACACCACCATAAGGAAAACTGCTGCACCTGATCGCCTACCATCATAGTTTTGATGCTCCTGAAATTGGACGTTCCTACATGTCAGACAGATGTGAACCTAGTGCCGGCTGATCGACTCGGCGCCGTAGGGGCCATCAATCATAATAGTCGAGGGATTCATTGAGGTGGGCCCGGACGATTTTGCCTAGCAGGATGGGATCATCGCTGGCAAGGCCCGTGATTGGGTTATAGACGCCGGCGCGAGTTCGGCATTTAAGCCGACACAGTACTGTTCAACCGTGAACACATCCCAGTCCACGCTCAACTTGTCGCCTATGGATCTGGCTTCCGCCAATGTATATTGCTCCGGTGCTGAGTTTGCATTCATAGTGTTTGGAGAGGAGATCGCAATCAAGAAATGGGAAGACCGGGATTCTCGGCCTTCTCTTTCTTTTCTCTCTTTGCCTGCTTCTTTTCCTTCATGGTTTTTGCGGGTTTCTTCTTGTTATTCTTGTTCTTACCCTGTTTCTTACCCATGGTCTCATCCTTTATGACTCGATATTCACGTCGATAGATCGGTTCTGCAAGGCAGTCATGGAGATGAGCATTGCCCGCCCTGCATTGACAATCCGTAAGGGTCCGAAAAGTAGTGGTATGACGAGTATACAGGGAACAGATGGGGCTTGTCGTCCCCCCAAAGAGGGATTTGGACAGAGACAAAGCAACGAGACAACACAAGGAGAAGACACAATAGGTGCAGCGCGGGCGGTGTCGCGTAAGAGGAAGTCTACTCGTTTTTCAACAAACCGAGTGTGCGGGCCTGGGCAACAGCCTGGGTTCGGCTCTGCACGGCAAGCTTGCCATAAATATGCTTGACATGAGTCTTGACCGTGCCAACGGAGATGATTAGCCGCTCTGCAATCGCCGCGTTGGAGAGGCCCGCCGTGATCAGATGCAAGACCTCAACTTCGCGTGGCGTGAGGGGATCAATCAGATTGAGGCGTGCAGCCCCGCAAGCGGCCGTGAGCCTGTGGCGTCAACCCCGCCCTGTGGAGTTTCTGCAGCTGCAAGAGCGCCCAGAAGTCTCTCGGCATACGTAGCAATATCCCCATGCGTTCCTGTGACTGGCAGCATGCCCGACGACATGAGGTCGCCAATCGCCAGCTGCATTGGAGGGCCTTCATCCACGAAGAGACGCACGAAGTTCTCGGGTTCCGCCCATGACAAGCACCGTGCCAGCACGTGCAAGGACGCATCGCGTTGGCCGTCCTGGCGCAAAGCCAGCGCCTTCAACAGGGATAATTCAAGCGCACTGCCTAAACGCTGTGCTGCCTCGACGACGGGCAACCATTGTGTTAAGAGCGTCAGGGCGTCTGTCGAACGGCCCCGTGCGGCAAGTGCCGCAGGTAGACCAGCGTCTCAAATTTGCGCAGGTATGATAGGCGTTCTGCCTCAGTTCGGGTATGCGGATAGCGTTCGGCCCACCGATCGGCTGCGGCATCCTCCCCAATGCGTAGCTGAATCAGGGCCTCAAGTGCCGCGGAACGTTCGGCATCGATGGCGATGCCGGTGCGTTTCGCTGTCTCTTGGGCCAGTTCGACCGCCGCCAGCGCACCATCTCGATCACCCATCGACTGGCGGATCCGAGCCAAAATGCTAAATCGATGGAGGGGTCCATCGGTATAGGTAAGATAGCGAACCGGTTTCAGGCCAGTCCGGTATCGACTTGACGAACGGCCGCGGCGAGATCGTTCCACTGATACAAAATTTCGCCATAGCCGATGTGCGCCAACCCGACGATGGGCAGCTGCTTTCTGGACTGCGTGGCCATGGGCAAGATTTGTTGGTAGGTGGCCGCGGCTCTGTGCAAATGACCTTGCGCCGTCAGCACTCGCCCGGCATGATAGTCCGCGGCAATCGCCTGAAAGCTATCATTGGTCGCTTCGCCCGACTTGGCTGCGGTGGCATACGCCAGCAACGCTTCGTCCAATGCGCCTTCCTGTTGCCGAGCGAGGCCCAGCGTGTAATACGCATCATTCCGCGACATTGCGTCAACGGGAATCAGCGCAAGGGCCTGCTTTGCTTTTAGTACGGCGGCGGCCGTATTGCCATGCCGGGCAGCCACCATTGCACGCAAGGCCACGGACGCGCCCAGCAGCGTCATGTGGACCGGAGACTGTACAGCGTCGGCATCCGCTCGCTGCAGGATCGATTCGACCTGGAATAGCAAAGCTTCAGCCCGCTCGATCTGCCCAGTCAACGCCAGGCCCCAGGCATACGAAACATAGAGGTTGGGTCGCCCCCACAGTGCCTCATCCTGCTCTGAGGCAGCCGGCAGAACCTGCATCCAGTTGAAGAGGGTAGCGATGGCGCCTTGATTCCAGAGAAGTGGCCAGAGCTGATCGATCAAGACTGCCGCGCCGGCATAATCCGTGGCCAGCAGCGCGTGACGAATAGCATCGGGCATGTCTCCCTGCTCTGCGAACCACGCGGCCGCGCGGCGGTGCAAAACAGGCAACAACGCCGGCTGACTGCGGCGAAGCCGGTATTGGAGCACCTCGGCAAAGAGCTGATGATAGCGATACCATTCCCCCAGATCATCCAGTGGGACCAGGAAGAGATTGGCCTGCTCGAGTTGCTCGAGCATCGCTTGACCGGTGGTGCGCGCGGGCGGTGCTACAGTGCCCAAGTCCGAGCCTGTCTCCAAACCGATTACAGCCTCACATAGCGGAGCAGAGGACGCGCCAGGATGCATGTTCGCAGCAGAAATTCCTGAACGGCAGGGGGCTGAAGATGAAATACCTCTTCGATCAAGTAGTTGAGAACATATCGGTGGCTACCAGAGAAGAAGCGCAGAAAATCAGATTTGTTTTCGAGGCCATGCATGGAGAGCGCGGCCAATTGTAGGCCAGCGATCCAGCCTTCCGTGCGCTCTGCCAACAACTGGACTTCAGCCAGGGCCAAATCCAGCCCCATACGCTCATTGAGGAAGATGGCCGTCTCATCTGCGGAGAAGCGCAGTTCGTCACGCGAATTTCCAGGATTTGGCCATGGGCGCGCAGACGTGCCAGGGGCAGAGGCGGATCGGCACGCGTGGTCATGACAAGATGCAGGTTTGGCGGCAGATGATGGAGCAGAAACGCAAGACTCTGGTGAATTTCAACTTCCGCAATAAAGTGATAATCCTCTAGAACAAGCACAATTTCCGGCGTTATCGCCGGCCCATCTGCTGTCGACCAGACGATGAGATCGTTGATCAGGATTGTTAAAACCGTCTCCAGCGCCGGCGGTTCGGGAGACTGGAGCAGAGTGGTAGCATCGGTTTGAAGGCTGGGAATTTTGGTGCGCAGCGCTGCGATGAAGTAGAGCCAGAAGCGAACCGGGTCGTTGTCACTCTCTTCCAAAGAAAGCCAGCAGAAGATCGGTCGGGGCATTTGCTCGCTTGCATCTGCCGAGCCTTCTTCGGGCGCCGTCGATTCCGTGGCATCAATCCATTCGGTGAGTAGGGTGGACTTTCCAAAACCGGCAGGGGCGGCAATTAGCGTGAGCGAGCGACTCAACCCAGTATCTAACAGCTTGAGCAGATGAGGGCGTGGCACCAAGGTGGATCGCCGGGATGACCGTTGGTGGCGGGGAATATGTAGCTTAGTGGAAAGCAGGGGGGCGGACATTGCAAACACCTTTGCAGACTACGTACGTCGCGCCTCTGTTGCCGACGGTGGCAATCATTATAGCAGACGGGATGAGGACCTTCCATCCGTCAGAATTGGGGCGTCCAGAATTGGGTGCGTCCCATTTTTGGGGAACATTTGCCGAACGGACTAATCGCTGTTAAGGGCTGGAGTTCCTGCACAAGATGCATGTGGTTTGCCACCCTCCAGAATTTGGAGTGCATACCACACTGGGACTGCTCGAGAGAAAGCGCAGCCCGAAATCGTGGTAGCAACCAGACAGCATGCGTGCCATGATTTCGTCGGCCGGCATGGCGCTGGCGAACAGAGATGATGCTCTAGCCTTTCAGGGCGCTGCGGCAAACCAACGCGTTGATCAGATAGAGTGCAGCAGAATTGAGCATGCCCATGAACGCCAGAACGGCAAACCAGATGGCATAATCGACCGGCTGTACGGTGATCGATGGCTCCCCACTGCCCTGCAGCACAAAGGGCAAGGCGACCAATAAGCCGGCCATGAAGCCGTCTAATGCTACCCGTCCATACCGTCCCGATCGCTTTGTTTCGTACCAATGCACGTAAGTCGGAACACGCCAGTAGACGACTACGGCACAAATAGCGACGGCCAACGCGATCCACAGGAAACCCGGTGGCGGCGGTTTGTCGGCCCCAAGCAGGAGAATAAATAGCCAGAATATGAAGAAGACAATCGCATTGATCGCGGCAAGCCTAGGGACAGTCATCTATCTGCCTAAGCCTGCCAGCCGTCGTAGTCAAATGCGTTGTCTGCACGCGCCCGGCGCCTCAGCGTCGATCTTATCGAGTAGGGCAAGCAGTCTTGCTTTGTAGTTTTCGTCGACCGACAGTTCGTTCTCGACTTTGCTCCCCTCCGAGAGGAAATGTCTGAAATCTCGTCCCAGTTCCCGGCCCTGCTCCGTATGCATATCCAGGGCGAAGTCGGGAATGACCGGCTGTCTGCCATGCTCAAATTCGGTGATGATAACGTTCTTTAGATTGTCGCTCGTCCGATCCTTCTTGGCTGCCGCCAGATAACGGATTGCATGGATAAAAAAGATTGGGCGATCACCATCCGCATAAGGAAAGTTCTGCCGCATCTGGTTGAGCGCGTTGATGAGGACCGGTGCGTTGAGGTCGCCAAAGCCGACATCCTCCACTGAGATCGCCTGGAGGCGGCGCCAGAGCTTCTCCTCAAACTGGGGGCTGGTGATATACATCTCGTAAGCAAAAGTCACGGCTTCTTCTGCGAGACCACGGCGGATCGACTTCTGTAGGGCCGAAATCACAAGATCGCCCTGGATTCCGTTTCGGGTCGTGACGCCACGCCATGGATCATACGACATGAACTCGCTCATTTTGGTTGCTCCCTTTCTCAAGTCGACTTGCATTCTGCTGAGAACCGGCCTCGGTCCAACAGCTTACCATGGATGCACGCAGACTCATTGCGGCGCCATCGCCTAGTGCGACAGGTCGAGAATCCTCTGTACCACCGCATACTGTGGCGCACAGAGTGAGGGCGTACACTGACCCCAAGCACGAGCATCCACAATGAGCGGAAAACTACCCATCCACGCCGGCGCGTCAGGCGTCGAGCAAACACGAAGCGAGGAGAGAGCATGGGCACATGGTATCGTGTCGCGGCGGCGGACGCCCTAACCATTGGGCAGGTGACCACGGTCTTGGCAGGCAATACAGCGGTCTGCCTGGTACGGACGGACGCACATGGCTACACCGCGTTGGACAATCGTTGTCCACACCAGGGCGGGCCGCTGGGCGAAGGTCAGATGGACGGCGAGTGGCTCATTTGCCCCTGGCACGGGTATGAGTACGATCCCCAAACGGGTGATCCGCCGGCAGGCTATGGCGATTGTGCCACGCCCTTTCCGCTGGAGGTGCGCGCCGACGGGATCTACGTTCAGGTCGACGAGCCTGAGCATGAGCCCACGGTCTCCGATCAGCTGGTCGATGTGATGACAGACTGGGGTGTCGATACGGTCTTTGGCATCGTTGGTCACAGCAATTTGGGTTTTGCTGACGCCATGCGCCGTGCCGAGGAAGCGGGCAAACTGCGCTACTTCGGCGTGCGCCACGAGGGGGCAGCATCCTTTGCGGCCACTGCCTACGGCAAACTGACAGGCCGACCCGCCGCCTGCTTTGCCATCGCCGGGCCAGGCGCCACGAACCTGCTCACCGGATTGTGGGACGCCAAGATGGATCGGGCGCCGGTGCTGGCGCTAACGGGACAGGTGAACACGCAAGTTCTGGGGCCGGGCGCGTTTCAGGAGGTTGACCTCTATGCTGCGTTTGACGCCGTCCGCGTCTGGGGTCAGACGGTCTTGAGCAGCGCCAACGCCAGCGACTTAATGGCATTGGCGCTCAAGCACGCCATCGTTGAACAGGGCGTGGGCCATCTGATTCTGCCCGATGAGATACAGACTGCACCCGCACGCACGCCACAGCCCGCCACACCGCAACATGGGCGTGTCTCCACGATCCAGATCGTGCCGCCAGCGCCTGAACTGGCAGAGGCTGTCGACCTGATCAATAGCGCTGAGCGCCCGTCGATCATCGTCGGTCATGGCGCGCGCTTTCACCAGGACGAGATACTGGCCTTGGCGCAGAAACTGGATGCGGCAGTTATCACCACCTTCAAAGGCAAGGGGATCGTGGCAGACGATCACCCATTGGGATGCGGCGTGCTGGGACGCAGCGGCACGCCTGTGGGCAGCAGCATGATGGGGCGCAGCGATCTGTTAATCGTGCTGGGTGCATCCTTTTCCAACCATACCGGCATTTCAACCAAGAAGAAGATCATCCAGGTCGATATCGACCGCATGACGCTGGGCAAGTTCCACCCGGTCACCGTGCCGCTCTGGGGCGAGATTGGCGCTACGCTCGATCTGCTCGTCGAGCGCGTGAACGAGGTGGACAGGCCCCAGGTCCGCGAAGAGATTCGGGCACGCTGGGCCTACTGGCGTACGCGCAAAATGCTCTATTGCGATCAGCTCGATGAGCGCGGCCGCATGCACCCGGCGCTGGTCTTCAAGCACCTGAGCGACCTGGCCCCGGTCGATGCCGTCATCAGCGTGGACGTCGGCAATAACACCTACAGCTTTGGGCGTTTCTTCGAATGCAAGCAGCAGCGCGTCCTGATGTCGGGCTATTTGGGCAGCATCGGCTTTGCCTTCCCTGCCGCCATGGGCGCGTGGGCAGCGGTCGGCGAGACGCGTAGAGCATCTCCATATCCGGCGACGGCGGCTTCGGCAAATACATGGGTGACTTCACCACTGCCGTGAAGTACGGCATGAACATCACCCACATCCTGTTAAATAACGAAGAATTCGGCAAGATCTCCAAGGAGCAGCGCGGCGGCATTTCCCAGTCTGGCAAACTTCGCTGCACAATCCGAACTTCGCTGAATTCGCCGAGCTTTGCGGCGGCAAAGGAATCCGCGTCAACCACCCCGATCAGATGCATGAGGCGTTGACGGCCGGTTTGGCCCACGATGGTCCGACCATCGTCGAAATCCTAACCGATCCGCGACAGACGTAGAGGGCCAAGGAAGGTTTGTCAGACCTTGCTGATCCCCACGCCGAGATAGCCCTTAACCGTCTCTTCATCGGCCTGGATCTCGGCGGCGGTGCCCTGAAATGCGATCTGCCCCTCGCGCAGAATGTAGGCGTGGTCGCACCAGCGCAGGACGCTGCGTGCGTTCTGCTCGACGACGACGAGCGTGATGCCCTGCGCGCAGAGCGACTGCAGGGTGCGGAAGACCTCGGTCACGTAGTGGGGCGAGAGTCCGGCGCTGGGCTCATCGAGCAGCATGAGGGTCGGCCGCGTCAGCCAGCCCATGGCGATGGCCAGCATCTGCCGCTCGCCGCCGCTGAGCTGGCCGGCGCGCTGGTCTTGGCGGGCAGCGAGGATGGGGAAGAGTTCGTACGCGTTGGCCAGGGCCGCTTCGGCCTCCCGGCCACTCAGCTTGCGTACGGTAAGCAGCAGGTTATCGCGCACGGTCATGGAAGTGAAGACATTGCCGCGCTGGGGTACGTAGGCGAGGCCGCGCCGGCTGACCTGCTCGGTGGGCGTTCCCGTCAGTTCGTCGCCGGCGAAGATAATGGCGCCATCGGTAATCTGGGTCAGGCCATAGATGCTCTTGAGCAACGTCGACTTGCCGCTGCCATTGGGACCAAGAATTGCCTCAAAACGACGCGGTGCGACGGCAAGCGAAACGTCGCGCAAGATTGTTAGCTTGCCATAGCCGGCTGTCAAATTGCGGATGGTCAGCACGGCGGCCTCGTCGGCGCCGGCCGGCGCTTGCTCACTCACCAAAATAGATCTCCCGCACTTCCTGATTTTGCATGATCTCTGCCGGCGTGCCCTGGGCAATGATCTGCCCCAGATGCATGACGTAGAGGCTATCGACGAAATCAAAGAGGATTTCCAGGCGGTGCTCGACGATCAGGAAGGTCAGTCCCGCCGTGGCGCGCAGTTCCTCGATGCGCTCAAAAATCTCGTAGGCAAGATTGGGCGCTACGCCAGCAGTCGGCTCATCCAGCAGCAACAGCTTCGGATTGCCCATGGTGCTGCGCGCCAGCTCGACCAGCTTCATCTGGCCACCGGAGAGATCCGAGGCCCGGTTGGCATAGTGACCGGCCAGCTGATTCTCGCCCAGCGCCGCAGCCGCGCGCTGGGCATTGTCCACTTCCTGTCGCCGCCAGAAGCGGTGCCACGGCGCTTTGGCCGGCCGCTCGCCGATCTGCTCGACGGCCGGCAGCAACATGTTGTCGAGCACTGACATGCGGAAGAAGAGCGACGGGTCCTGGAAGCTGCGCGCGACGCCCAGCCCAAAGACCTCGTTGGCATGCGCGCCCGTAATCTCCCCACCGCTCAACAGAATCCGCCCGCTGTCGGGCGGCAGGCTGCCGGCGATGATATTCAGCAGCGTCGATTTTCCACTGCCATTGGGGCCAATGAGGCCAATGATCTGCCCGCGCGGCACGGTGAGCGAGACGTCGTCGACCGCACGCAGGCTCTCGAAGTTCTTGCAAATGTGTTCCAGCGTCAGCATGGCGTCACTCCTCCAATACCGTGTGGGCGCGCGTCGTGTGCAGCGGCTCGGGCAAGAGCCCTTGAGGGCGATAGCGCAACATGAGCAGGAGGATCACGCCAAAGACGATATAGCGAACATAGTTGAACTCAAGCTGGGAACCAAGCATGTTGAGCTGAATCGCGGTGACGGCCGTAATCCGGTCGAGCAGCGTGACGATCAGCGCGCCCAGGAGCGCGCCCTTGTTGTTCCCCAAACCGCCCAGGACAATCATCACCCAGATGTCGAGCGTGAGGGTGATGACGTAATCGTTGCTGCTGGCAAAGCCAAGGTTGACCACAAAGAAGACGCCGGCGACGGCCGCGATGGCCGACCCGATCACCATCACCTGCGCCCGCGTGCGCGCCACCGATTTGCCCAGACTCGTCGCCACGACGTCGTTTTCGCGCACGGATTTAAGCAGACGCCCATAGGGCGAACGCGTCAAGCGCTCGCAGTAGAGATAGAAGAGGGCGGTGAAGAGCAGCACCACGCCGGCAAAGAGCATGGAAGAGAGCCGCGGTTCGCGCAGCCAGGTGAAGGGTTGCGAGATGCCGGACAGCCCGTTGTGCGCGCAGATGACCGGCTCGTAGCTGCGCATGAAGATGCGCACGATTTCGCTGGCGGCCAACAACACCAGAGCCAGATACCACTCCTCTTTGAGCCGCAGCGCGGGGTAGGAGGCCAGGAAGCCGACCAGCCCGCCAATGACCGCAGCAATCACCAGGGTGATGGCAAAGTTGGCGAAGCCGATGAGCGGCAGCGTGCGCATGACTTCGGTCCGCAACTGGAGGGCCTCCCCCAAGCCGGAGCCACACGGATAGATGAACTCCTGGCCGGCCAGGCGCGGCAGGAGGCGCGTGTAGGTCATGCCCGCGACGTACGCGCCAATTGAAACAAAGAGCGCTTGACCAAAGTTGGGGATCCCGGTCAGCCCGTATTCCAGGTTGAGGCTGAGCGCGATCATCGCCGATATTCCGAAGAAGGTTAGCATGGCGATGAGGGTGGCAACTACGTCAATGGTCACGGCTAGAGCTCCGCCATCGGTTCCTGCTTGAACAGGCCGAAGTTGCCCATCATGCCCGAGAAGCCCTGCGGCCTGAAGAGTAACACCAGAATGATGATGATGAAGGGAATGGCCGGTTTGAAGCTGAAGTCCAGGCCGACATAGTGGTTCAAGAGCTGCATGACCGTGTTCTCGGAGAAGGCCACCACATAGGCGCCGACGATCGTGCCGACAAAACTGGTCATGCCGCCAAGAATCGTGGCGGCAAAGACCGAGAGGATGACGAGCCAGCCCAGGAGCGGATTGACGAACGTGTACATGCCCCACATGGCGCCGCCTGCACCGGCCAGCCCGCCGGCCAGCAGCCAGGTGAGCACCTTGACTCGCTCGATGGGGATGCCAACAATTGCGGCCAGGTCCGCATTGTCGGCCAGGGCGCGCATCTCGCGGCCCAGTTCGGTATAGTTCAAGATGAGGCTGAGCAAGAGCACAATGACAACGCTCGTGGGGACGACCCAGAAAAAAATGTTGGTCAATGTCAGCCACTCGGTCTGGATCCAGACGTCGGTGGGCACCTGGATGCGTTTGTCGAAGAGATCAAAACGATCCACGAGCAGAAAGATGACATAGCGCAGAATCAGGCCCACGGCAAAGGAAGCGAGAATCAGCGTGTACATGGAGCCGCTGACCTTGTCCAGCGGCCGATAGACCAGCTTGTGACACCCGATCGCGACCAATCCAGAGACCAGAAAAGCCGCGGTAAGCACCAGCAGCGGATTGGCCGAAACGCCCATGGAGACGACCAGCGCAGTGTAGGCGCCGACCGTGATGAGTTCCGCGTGGGCGAAGTTGGGCAACTTGATCACGGCCATGGTCAGGGTCAGGCCCAGCGCCATGAGCGCGTAGAGGCTGCCGACCTGCACGGTGCGGACGAGAGAGTCGATCAGGAGGGAGAGGGACAAGAGGCTGCATTCTCTTTCATGTGGCAATTTAGATGGGCCGCGGATGAAGCTGCGTCGGCGGATCGTCGCGGGTCAGCGCCAGCAAATCTGGGTGAACCCGCCTCATCAGGCCGTTTCCGCGGTCCACTGACGGTCGAAAGTGGATTATAGCGAGCTTTGGGAACGCCCACAAACGGCTGAAATCCACTTGCACGCGAGGCGTTGCGTAATGTATAGTCCCACGGACCGTAGGTCTGAAACAGATTGCACAGAACGTCATAGCGGACACGCCGTATTGCCTGCATTTTTCAGATGTTTGCCCTGTGCACCCACCCGCAGGCCTCGATTGAAGATCTGCATCCATCTCATCAGGAGGAGAAAGCTGTGAAACGAACCGGAGTAATTCTTGCATTGATCCTGACAGCCCTGGCCCTGGTCGCATGCCAACCCGTCGCCGTGCCGGCTGAAGGCGAAGCCGCCGGGGAACAGACTTACATGCTTGGCATTGCCCAGCCCTTTACCGGGTCCCTTGGCTCATTTGGCACCGATTTCGGCAAGGGGATCGAGCTCGCCGTGGCGCAAATGAACGATGAATTGGCCGCGTCCGGGGCCAACATCCGCTTTTCGACGGCCAGCGCCGACACCGAGGGCACGCCGGACGGCGCGGCCAAGGCCGTGCAAACGATCACCCAGACCAGCGGCGCCAACGTGATCGTCGGCCCGCTGACGACCGGCGAAGTGCTGGGCGCAAAGCAATTTGCCGATGACAACCAGGTGGTACTGGTCGCGCCGGCTTCCAGCGCACCGGCCGGCGCCATCCCCGATGATTACATCTTCCGCGTGATGTACCCGCCAGACACCTTTGCAGCCAACGCCTTCCAACAGATTGCGCTCACGAACGGCTATGAAAATATCGCAGTGCTGCAGGTGGACGACCCCTTTGGCAACGGCATGGTTGAGGCCTTCACCGAAGGCTTCCAGGCCAACGGCGGCGGCGAGGTGGCAGTCGTGACCTTTGCACCGGAGCCGCCCGATCTTTCGGGCGAGGTGTCCAAGCTGAGCAGCGAAGTGGCGCGGCTGAAGGAATCCGGTGAGACCGCCGTCTTCATCGTCGGCTTCCTGGGCGACGGGCAGAAGGCGCTGCAGCTGGCCGTGACCGATCCCGAGCTGGGCAGTGTCGAATGGCTTGGCGTTGAGAATCTGGCCACGCCCGAAATCCTGGAAGATCCGGCCCACGCCCAGTTTCTCACCGATGCCAATTTCACCTCCGTCTCCTTTGCCGAGAGCCAGACGCCCAACACGCAGCCGTTTATCGAAGACTTCATGACGATGCATGGCAGTGAGCCGGGCCCCTTTACCAACTATGCGTATGATGCGGCCAACGTGGCCATGTTGACCATGCTCGCGGCCGGCAACGACGGCGCTGCCGTACAGTCGATGCTGCCCTTCATCGCCGATCACTACATCGGCACTGCAGTCCAGACCCACCTGGATGAGAACGGCGACCAGGCCGTGGTCAACTATGGTATCTACCGCGTTGCCGACGATGGTTCCGACTTTGTCCAAATCGGTTCCTACGACGGGTCAACCAATCAGGTGATGATGGATGAGTAGCGCGGCGTATCGATAAAGCGCGACGCGTGCGCTGAGGCTGTTATCCTTGGGCAACCAAGAAGCGAGTCGGCTAGACCCACTTCGCTAGACCCACTTGGCTTCGATACGCCCTCCGCAAGCTACGGGCTACTCAACCGGCGCTGGCCTCACGGGTAAGTATGGTTGCTCTGCAAAGAACAAAACGAGCCGGCCCCATCAATGTGGGCCGGCTCGTTTCGTTAGTGACAAAGGCGCTGAAGCTAGCGCCGGTTGAGCCTGCACCGTCCTAAGCCTGTCGAAGGGTCGAAACCAAGCGGGTTAAAGCCGCCCAGTTCCTTGGACCGTTCCAGCCTGCCCCGTCTTCTCCCCACGCCTCAACGCAAATAGCGATCCAGAAAATCGACGATGTCAGGCAGCATTTGGCAGAGATTTTCGGCCGACCGCACGTAGTAACACTCGTTGGGATAGACCTTATACTCGAAGGTCTTGTACTCCTGTTCCAGCGCCTGCGCAAACTTGAGCGACGCGTCTGAGCTGGGATAGCGTCCCTCACCATGAACCAGAAAGACCGGCGTGGTCGCCTCGGCCAGGCTGTAGATCGGCGAGCAGTATTCGTAGACCTGCCGATGCGTTCGCACATCACCGAACTCATAGCGCATCAGCTGGCGGTGACGCAGCTCCTGTCCCTGCTCGAATTCGAGCCAGTCGCCGTAGCCGGCATGGGGCACGGAGGCCTTGAAGACGCCCGGCGCAAAGCCGACCGCGCTCATGCTCATGCAGCCGCCATAGCTCATGCCGTGGATCCCCATATTGTCGCCGTCCACATAGGGCAGCGTCTTCAGCAGCTCGACACCGGCCAGCACATCGCCCAGATCCCCATGGCCCCAGTCCCCGTTGTTGGCATCTTCAAATGCCTTGCCGTAGCCCGAACTGCCCCGAATGTTGGGCATCAGCACGACATAGCCCTTGCGCACAAAGTATTGAACATCGGCATAGTAATCGTCCATGAATTGGCTGGTCGGGCCGCCGTGAATGTAGAGCAAGCCCGGACATGGACCGCGCGAATTTGCGTCAGGCGGGGCAAAGAGATACGCGGCAATCTCAAGACCGTCAAAAGATTGATAGGTCACCTTTTCGGGCGAAATCAACGCATCCGCCAAGGCTTGCGCGCTCGGTGATGCAGTGAGTTGACGCTGCTCTCCACTCTCCACGTCGACCACCCACAGATCGGCCGGGCAGGTTGGTGAACCGAACAGATAGGCAAGCGCCTGACCGTCAGGCGACCAGACCGGCGCGGAAACGACACCAAGCGCCGGCGCGACCAGAACATGCACGCTCTCATCGTTCAGGCTCTTCACGACCAGGCGCGTCGTGCCGTTTGTGTTGGCGATAAAGGCCACTGCGTTGCCATCCGGTGAGAGGACGGCCTCGCTCTGGTCTGCCGGCTCGGCATGCAGCGGCTGCGGATCACCGCCATCAAGCGAAACCTGCCAGTAGTTGATCCAGCCGCTGCGGTGCGAGGGAAAGAGGAGCCGGCGGCCTGGCGCGCTGACAAGCGGATAACCAAACTTCCGCCCGTAGTGATAGTCAAAGAGGTCATGGTCGACCGTGATGACGCGCTGCTGGTCGCCGTTTGCGTCCATGACGACAATTTCGTGATCCGTCCACTCCTGGTTGAGGCGCACGAAGTAGATCTCGCTGCCGTCGGCCGAATAGGTCGGGTAGGTCTCGTAGCGCTGACTGCTGGTCAAGCGTACGGTTTCGCCGCTGGGGACGCTGACGCGAAAGATATCGTAGCGGCCATAGCGATTGGCCGCGAAGACGACCGATTGGCCATCGGGCGCCCAGCGGTACGAGTTGATGTTGGCATTGATGTGCGTAAGCTGCTGGGGCGAGCCGCCGTCAACCGGCGCCAGCCAGATCTCAACCCGACTCGAACGCGTTCGATCGTCCGGACTCTGGTCGCCGGTGTAGGAGATCCAGCGCCCGTCCGGCGAAACCGCCAGCAGTGAGGTGCTGAGAAAAGGCAACGTGCCCAGATCCCTGGCCACGACACGTTCTGCGCCGGTTTGGGCGTCGATCCGTCGTATGGCCAGGCCATCCCCGCCCGCGGCCTTGGCAACGACCGCCGTTCCGTCCGGCAGCCACACCGGCGCTTCGGGACCGGCGGTGGGTTGAAGGGACAGGAGCTGGCGCAAGGTTGCGCCGTTCAGTTCTTCATCACAAGACAGCTGTGTCATAAGACTCCTCACTATTATGTCAAATAAAATCGGACAAGGTGATGAATGGCAACGGGGCTAATCGTCCTGGGCAGAGCACTGCCTCGGCGCCCTGCTGCTGGCGTGAGCGGTGCGCGCATCATTTGTTGACCTCGGGCTTGCGCAGCCGATTATCGCCAAGTTCAACCGGAATTGTAGCAGAATCGTGGCTGTGCGCGTGAATATCGCCGGGCTACCGCCATCTATCCAGCCCGTTCAGTGAGCACGCCCCGTGCGAATAGGTCGTGCGGACACATGGCCCTCGGTGGCGGCCGATGCATTTAGGTTCCGTCACAGGAAGACGAGTCATCACTTCAAGATTGGCGGCTCACCAGGCTTCAATCGATCAATAACCAGCTTTTGTACAAATTGCGTACAATATATGCACAACAATGAAATCAGGAATACTGATGAAATGAGCTCGCTCGGTTACTGTTTAGTTCTGCCAAGAAAGATTGACTTCATTTCTTGCCTTATGTGGCACTTGTGACCGCGCTGTTGCGTGTTGTTGCAGCGCAATGGGAACCGACCAGCAATTTGGTCGCAGAGGACGAGTGCCGGAAAGAGGGTTGAACGACAATATGAACCAGCGATCCGAGCGGAGATTCATCTGGCGCATGGTAGCGAGCGCACTGCTGACGATTGTTCTACTGGGCGGCTACGCAACTACGCCTGCGCAGGCGCAAACGGTGACGAGCGGCGAAATACCAACTGGCGGATCCATTGCGCCTCAGAATGCAGAAGCGTCCTATGCGATAAGCGACACCAGTCTTGAGGGGCGTCTCATTGGGCTATACGCGTCTGCAAGCCCCTCGGTCGTGCAAATCTCGAGCCGAAACTATGTACGCTTCATGGGTCAAATCATGCCGCAGGGTGGATCAGGTACCGGGTTCGTTTACGATGCCAACGGTCACATCATTACGAATTACCACGTGATTGAGGACGCAGACGAAATCCTGGTCACCTTTGCCGATGACCGGGCTGTGAAGGCCGAAATCGTGGGTCAAGATCCACTGAATGATTTGGCGGTTCTACGCGTCGAAGTCGATGAAAGTCTGCCGCCTCCACTGGCGTTGGGCGATTCCTCGGCGCTACGCGTCGGGCAGTTTGTCGTAGCAATTGGCAACCCATTTGGCCTTGAACAATCGCTGACAATCGGCATCGTCAGCGCATTGAGCCGCATAATCAATAGTCCACAGGATAACCGCTATATTGGCGAGGCGATCCAGACTGACGCCGCAATCAACCCAGGCAACTCCGGCGGTCCTCTGCTGGATTTGGCCGGCAACGTCATGGGCGTAAATTCGCAGATTATCAGCGCCAGCGGCAGTAGCTCCGGCATCGGTTTTGCGGTACCGGCAAGCACGGTGCAGAGAATCGTGCCCGACCTGATCGACCAGGGCTATTATGCCCATCCGTGGATCGGCGCGCAGCTGTTCGAACTCAATCCGTTCCTGGCGGATGCATTGCGCGAAGCCGAGATGAATCTGCCGGTCGAACGTGGCCTGCTGATTCTACGGACGGTCGACGATGCGCCCGCCGAAGCAGCCGGCTTTAGCGGCAGCACGATCACCACCGTGAACGAGCGGCGCCTCCCCCTGGGCGGTGACGTGATTGTCGCCATCAACGGAGAACGTGTCAACACGCTGCGCGATTTTTCAGTCTATTTGCAGACCAAAACGATGGTCGGTGAAACCATTGACATGACCATTATCAAGAATGGTGAAGAGCAGCAGGTAGAGGTAACGCTGACGCAGCGGCCTCGAAATTGACCAGTGTGCGGAAGAAAAAGTGCGGAAAAATGAGGTAAATGCGATGATAAAGGTTTGGTTGGTTGCGATCATGGGATTGCTCATGACCGGATGTGCAGGCGAAGTACCCTATTCGGCCATTCTAATTGAAGATCCACCGGCTATTGAGGCGACGCCGGCGGATGAAACAGCCGCCACAACACAAGCGCAGTCCGACCCTGTCGAGCCCACGACCGAGGCGGCCGTTGAGGAGGTCGCAACACCTGATCCATCTGAATCGTCTTCCCCTGCTCCTCCAGAATTGCCGGGCGTCCAACTATTCAATTTCGTGGCAGGGGAACCGCGCTGGTTTGCTCTCGACGACAGCGTGATGGGCGGAATCTCCAGCAGCAGCCCGGCCATCATGGAGCCAGACCTGCTCGCCTTTTCTGGCACCATGTCGCTCGATAACAATGGCGGATTCGCCTCTGTTCGCTCTGAATGGCAGCCCGTAGATCTGGGTGAGACGGATGGAATTCTGCTGCGCGTCTATGGTGATGGACAGACCTATCGCCTGCGCATCCAAACGGCAGCAACGGGCCGTGATATTTCCTACAACGCCCTGTTTGATACCACGCCCAATGAATGGCAGATCGTCTACATCCCCTTTGCGCAGATGGTGCCCACCTACTTTGGCTACGTGGCAGACGTGGGAGCAATTGACAGAGCGAGCATTGGTTCCTTTGGCTTTATGCTCAGCGACAATCAGCCGGGTGAGTTCGAACTCTTCGTCGACTGGGTGCGCGCCGTTTCTGAACAGGAGTTACAAGCATTAGGCGGTTGAGAGATAAGTCACCCGAGCACTCCGAATTTGCATCCTCGCACGGCTGGAACTATGATAGATTTCACTTTGCTATTCATTTTTAGATCGCAATAATTTCAATTTACAGGTGCCGTGGAATGTCTGCTGCGAAACAAGCTGATCGCCTCCGTGAAGCCGGTTTGAAGGCCACCGGTCCCCGGGTGGCGATCCTTGATGTCATCGAGCGAAACCACAACCACCCCAGCGCAGAAGAGATCTACCAGGAACTGGCTGAGAGCCACCCTACCCTTTCGCTGTCGACCATATACGGCACGCTCAACGCATTTGTCCGGGCTGGACTGGTGCGGAAGCTCTCGGAGGTCGACGGGCGATTGCGCATTGAGGGCGCCACAAGACCGCATGACCATGCGATCTGCCGCACATGCGGCGCGATCTTTGACGTTGCGCCGGATCCGGAGAAGGTACCCACGCTGCCGGCAGCATTGCCCGGCGGTTTGGTCGTTCTCACCATGCGCGTCGAATATGATGTTATCTGCGCAGACTGTGCGCTCCTCACCTGAAGCCGAAGTGTACGCCGATCCCGGCGTCCAGGATCCAGGTGATCGTCATACAATGCAGGTGCTTACGCAATAATCGAAGGCATACACATCAACTTTTCAAAGGAACAAAACCATGAATGAGAATGGCACAAGCACAAATGGGAAATGCCCGGTGATGCATGGTGGGAACACCGCCGCAGGCGCGTCGGCCGTTGGCTGGTGGCCGAATGCGTTGAACCTCGAAATTCTTCATCAGCATGATACGAAGACGAACCCGATGGGCGCCGACTTCGACTACCGCGAGGAACTCACGAAGCTCGATGTTGAGGCGCTGAAGAAGGACCTCCACGACCTGATGACCGACAGCCAGGAGTGGTGGCCGGCAGACTGGGGCCACTACGGCGGCCTGATGATCCGCATGGCCTGGCACGCAGCAGGCACCTACCGACTGGCTGACGGCCGTGGTGGCGGCGGCACCGGCAACCAGCGCTTTGCACCGCTCAACTCCTGGCCCGACAACGTGAGCCTCGACAAGGCGCGCCGGCTCCTCTGGCCGATCAAGAAAAAATATGGCAACCAAGTGAGTTGGGCTGACCTCTTCATCCTGGCCGGCAACATCGCCTATGAATCCATGGGCTTCAAGACCTTCGGTTTCGGCTTTGGGCGCGAGGATATCTGGCATCCGGAAATGGACGTCTATTGGGGCGCAGAGAAGGAGTGGCTGGCGCCCTCGGACGAGCGCTACGACGATGTGAACAACCCTGCCACCATGGAAAACCCGCTGGCCGCGGTGCAGATGGGGCTCATCTACGTCAACCCGGAAGGCGTGAACGGCAAACCAGACCCCATGAAGACCGCCGCCCAGGTGCGCGAGACCTTCGCGCGGATGGCCATGAACGATGAGGAGACCGCGGCCCTGACCGCGGGCGGCCACACCGTCGGCAAGACCCACGGCAACGGCGACGCCGCGCTGCTGGGCCCCGATCCCGAATCTGCAGGGCCGGAGATGCAGGGCATGGGCTGGGACAATCCCGAGATGCAGGGGCTGGCCAGCCGCGCGGTGACCTCGGGTCTGGAAGGCGCCTGGACAAGCGAGCCGACCAAGTTCGACATGGGCTACTTTGACATGCTCTTCGGCCACGAATGGGAGTTGCGCAAGTCGCCCGCAGGCGCCTGGCAGTGGGAACCGGTGGACATCAAAGAAGAAGCCATGCCGGTCGATGCCAGCGATCCCGCCATCCGGCACAACCCAATAATGACCGACGCCGACATGGCCATGAAGGTAGACCCGATCTACAACGCGATCTGCCAGAAATTCATGGCCGATCCGGCGTACTTCCAGGATGCCTTCGCCCGGGCGTGGTTCAAGCTCACGCACCGCGACATGGGGCCCAAGGTCCGCTATTTCGGCCCCGACGTGCCGGAGGAAGATCTGATCTGGCAGGATCCGATCCCTGCCGGGGCGACCGACTATGATGTGGCGGCAGTCAAGGCCAAGATCGCCGCCAGCGGCCTCAGCCTTGCTGATCTGGTCGCGACCGCCTGGGACAGCGCCCGCACCTATCGTGGCTCTGACATGCGCGGCGGCGCCAACGGCGCGCGCATCCGCCTCGCCCCGCAGAAGGACTGGGCGGGCAACGAGCCTGAACGCCTGGCCCGCGTCCTGGCGGTGCTCGAACCCATCGCGGCCGACAGCGGCGCGAGCATCGCCGACGTGATCGTCCTGGCCGGCAATGTCGGCGTTGAGCAGGCGGCCCAGGCCGCAGGCTACGCCGTCGAGGTTCCCTTTGCGCCGGGCCGCGGCGACGCGACCGATGAGATGACCGATGCGGAGTCCTTCGACGTGCTCGAACCCCTGGCCGACGGCTACCGCAACTGGCTCAAGCAAGAGTATGTGGTCAGCTCAGAAGAGATGATGCTCGACCGGACCCAGCTTATGGGCCTCACTGCGCCGGAGATGACGGTCCTCGTCGGCGGAATCCGCGTGCTCGGCGCCAACTACGGCGGCGCCAAACACGGCGTCCTGACCAGCCGCGAGGGTCAGCTCACCAACGACTTCTTTGTGAATCTGACCGACATGGCCAACACCTGGGCGCCCGCGGACGACAATCTCTTTGAGATTCGCGATCGCAAGAGCGGCGCGGTGAAGTGGACCGCAACGCGCATGGACCTCGTCTTCGGATCGAACTCGATCCTGCGCGCCTATGCGGAATTCTACGCCCAGGATGACAACCAGGAGAAGTTCGTCAAGGACTTTGTGGCCGCCTGGACGAAGGTGATGAACGCCGACCGCTTCGAGCTTGCTTAGGTCCGGCCCAGCCGGATAGCGTCACCGGCACTGACAAGCACCAAGCTGGTCAGTGCCGGTGGCATGCTTGCGTCTTTCTTGGCGCGGTCCAAGCAGTACATTGTCTCCCACGGTCGACTGGCTATGCTGGCTAATGCCGAAATTTGAGCAGGTCGATTGCAGCGCGCGAGGGCCATGCGCACCGACGGGAGAATCGCTTACCCCTAGCAGGCACCCCAAGAGCTCTGACTGCCTATGCTCCTATGCAGAGCACCCCACGTCCGCCCCGTCGCCGGACTAGACCTGTGCGTCTTCACGCTTGCACAACCCTCCCGTATCCTCTGCTATCATGGCTTTCTGGACGAGGCTCTTCAGCATGCGCTGAACTTCGATGACGCCGGTTCCGATAGGTCCCATTGGGGGACTGCCTCGCCATCTCCTCACAATCCAGCCATTTTCTTCACCAAATCTGCACATTTGGCTGCTAATCTTGATGATATTGTCGGGCGGCTCAAGACCGCCGAAGTATCTCATTCAAGTGGCCAATCTGAAGTACGGGGATCTGCACGATCTGATCGGCCTTCCAGGGGGAATTTCACTATGTTGACTACGCGAACATTTCTGTACACGATGCTTGCCACCACTTTCGCTCTAGCACTAATCATCGGGGGTATAGGCTGGGCTAGGCCAGTACAAGCCCAAACATCGGCGGCCGCCCTCACCGAAGAAGAAAGTGATGGGTTGCAATATATGATTGAAGAGGAGAAGCTGGCACGGGACGTCTATCTCATGCTGGACGAGCAGTGGAATTTGCGCGTCTTCCAAAACATCAGTCGAGCTGAGCAGACCCACATGGAGGCAGTGGCCAGCCTGCTCACGCGCTACAACATCGATAACCCAGCATCAGAGAATGTAATTGGCGACTTCACAGATCCTAAATTGCAGGCGCTCTACGATGAACTAATCGCAACTGGCAGCCAATCAATTGCCGACGCATTGCGTGTTGGCATCGCCATTGAGGAGATTGATATCCTGGACTTAACGGCGTACGTTGCTGCTACGGACGAGGCTGACATTGGGCAGCTCTACACAAATCTGTTGCAGGGGTCCAGCAATCATCTGCGTGCCTTTGTCTCCAATCTGGAGCGGCAAACGGGTGAGACGGTTCAACCGCAGTACCTGGAGTCGCAGACGTACGACGAAATCATGAACGGCAGCAATAGACGCGGCAACCGCCGAGGCAATCGGTTTCAGCCGTAAATGCCTGCCAAGATTCGGCGGCGGCAAGCCTCTGTGCTGCCCTTTTCAATTTGCGCGAAATCGGACAAGATCACTGAGTCGATTCTAAGTTGTGCCCCCTTGCTACACCTGGACAAACTGCTCGCGTGCGGGAATCGTTACGATTCCCGCACGCCTACTCGTCCAGTTTCTCTACGCACTGTGGCATCCTCGTCGACTGGACGCAGTGGGAATTCGAAGTCCACCACAACGAACGGCTACCGCACCAGGGAAGATGATTGATTTGCCATGGATTGCCCTCGATGGTCATAATGGAAGGCGAATTCAACTGCACTACGCAATTTCCGCCCCTGAAAGGACCATCATGAACGACGCTGCCGACCCTCAACCGACCTCGCCGACCATCGACCAGATCAATCGCCACGCAACCGTGCGCAGCTACCGGTCAGACCCGGTTGCTCCGGCGCTGATCGAGGCGATCGTTGCCGCGGGCCAGCGCGCGGCCACCTCGTCCAATTTGCAGATGACCAGCGTCGTGGCCGTGGCCGATGCCGAGAAGCGACAGGCGCTCGCCGAACTTTGCGGCGGACAGGCCCATATCGCCCAGGCGCCCTACTTCCTGGCCTGGTGCGCCGATCGCGCCCGGCTGGACCGGGCCTGCTCGCTGCGCGGCCAGACCCAGGACACAGAGTTCATCGAAAGCTTTCTCGTCGCCGCCGTCGACGTGGGCATTGCCATGCAGAATGCAACGCTGGCGGCTGAATCGCTGGGCCTGGGCAGCTGCTACATCGGCGCCATCCGCAACCGGCCCCAGGAGGTGATCGATCTGCTGGAGTTGCCGGAGTTGGTGGTCCCTATCGCCGGGATGACCGTGGGCTGGCCGGACGCCGAAGCGACGATTCGTCCACGCCTGGCGCTGGAGGCTGTTCTGCACTGGGAACGTTATGACAACAGCAATCTGGATGGCTTATTGGCGGAGTATGATGCAGCCATGATCGCGACTGACATCTATGCAGGGCGGCAGGTGCAAGTCCCCGGTCGGCCGGGCGAGATGGAGGAATACGGCTGGACAGAGCATTCGGCACGCCGGGTCTCGCAGCCAAATCGACCCCACCTCAGCGGCGTGATCAAGGGGCAGGGCTACGGGTTGCGGTAGGTCCCGTCCGGACCAGAGCCCCGGCGATTGCGCCGTGGGCCGTCTCTTTGGGTAGCGGACCACTGAAGGCAGCGGCCATTTCGGCTAGGGTGATGGCGGAAAATCAGCGCCGTCACTGGCCACTTCTTATTCCTGACTTCGTCGTCGAGGCGTCTGCATCGACCCAAAGAAAAAGCGACCCTATGTTTCGCCGAATAGCCCATGCAATACTGCTCATCATCCCCCTCGTCCTCATCGTCGCCTGCTCGGCGGATTCGAACTGGGTTCCGCCAACGGCGACGTCGGACACCTCGACATTGACGCCGACCGTCACGGACCCCACGCCGTCCGCCACAGAGACGGAGGGGGAGACGGAAACAGAGGCGGCAGCTGCCGATCTACAGATAGTCGAGGCCGCGCCGGTGTTGGTGCCGACCCCCACTGTTTCGCCGCTAATGCAGGAGGAGGAAGCCGTAGCGGCAATGGCCGAGCCTGCCCCAACGCCGGCGCCAACCTTTGACGTGGGCAACGAACTGACCATTGCGGCCCTTCGGGGGGCCGTGCAGGCAGAGGAGTTCGCCGGCAGCGACATCCTCATCGAGGAGACGCTGGCCAACGGCGCCAATTACGCCCAATCTGTTGCCAGCTACCAGTCGGAAGGAAACAAGGTCTACGGACTTCTGACCGTGCCGCTGGGCGAGGTTCCGGCCGGTGGATTCCCGGCCATCGTTTTTGTCCACGGCTACATCCCGCCCGAGATCTACCGCACCACGGAACGCTATGTCGCCTACGTGGATGCGCTGGCACGCAGCGGGTTTGTCGTCTTCAAAATCGACCTGCGCGGCTTTGGCAACTCGGAAGGCGAGCCGTCAGGCGCCTATTTCTCACCGGACTACACGGTCGACGCCATTACGGCGCTCAAGAGCCTGCAGCGGCTGGACTACGTGAATCCGGAAGGCATCGGCCTCTGGGGTCATAGCATGGCGGGGAACGTGGTGCTGCGGGCTATGCTCGTCGAGCCGGACGTCCAGGCCGGCGTAATCTGGTCGGGCGCGGTCTATTCCTATGAGGACATGGCCCGCTATGCCATTCAGGATCCATCATTCCGCCGCGACGAACAGACCACGACCATCCGGCGGGGCACCGTCTTGCGTGAGACCTATGGAGCGCCGGATACGAGCGTGCCCTTCTGGCAGGCCGTTTCGCTGACCGAGAATATCGAATTTCTGGAGGCGCCGGTGCAGATTCACCATGCGCTAAACGACGGCGTGGTCAACATTGGCTATTCGCAGGATCTAGCAGCCGTGTTGCAGGAGGCGGGCAAGTTCTATGAACTCCACACCTACGAAGGCGGCGGGCACAACATCGAATCGCCCTACTTCGGTGAGGCCATGCAGCGCACGATCCAATTCTTCCGCGATCATATGTGATCGGCTACACCGGCCGGGGTAGCACCGCAAGCAGCGGCTGCTAAAGGCCTATCCAAAGCTCAACTCCAGCATCTCCAGCGTCAATTCTTCAAGCGAGCAATCTGCCACCGCTGCCACAGGTGCGCCGCCCTGCGCCAACTTGTTGAGCAAGCGCTCGGCGCACTGACGCGTGTCCGCGCGGCAGTGCTCGTAGCTGTCGAGGCAGGCGAGCAGTCGGCGCGCGTATGCCATGCGCTCGTCCTGTTCCAATTGCGCGCCTGCTTGCGGCCTGAGCAATGGACAGTCGCTCAGCAGAAGCATGGACCAGGCCAGCAGATACGAAGCCAGGTCGTAGGTGTTCCCACCCGCGAGCGCGATTTCTGTCTGACGGGGCAATTCTTCCCGCACGTCTGCGAAATGCCCGGCAACGATTTGCGCTTGCAGCTTAAAGTAGGAGGAAGGAACATCGGGATAGGTCGCCAGCAAACGTGCGGCATCTGTGGCGTACCCGGCGTGGGCAAAGATGCCGCACAGCAGGAACAGGCTTGTCTCCACTTCCGATTGATTCCCCAACTCCTGCACACTTTCCAGGCGCTCATAGAGCAGGGCGATCCCTGCGTCGAATTCTCCGCGACCCCAGGCCACGAGTCCGAGTCCCCCGACGCCGGCGGCAACCAAATAGCGATGATCGAGCTTGCGCGCGATCTCCAGGCAGGCGTCATAATACGCTTCCGACCCATCATAATCGCCATTCTTCCAACGAATGCATGCAGACTTGTCAAACGCTACCGCAATGGTAGGCAGATCGCCAGATTGATGAGCGAGCCGTAGGCCCTCCTCCACCAGATGGTGTCCAGTCACATAGTCGCCGACCAGATAGACATTTGTATAGACGATTTCCATGGCAGTTTGGGAAGCGCCGGCAGAATCGCCAAGCCTTTGATAGAGTTCAAACGCTTGCCCCAGCGATGCCAACGCCTCACCCCGGTTGCTTGCGTTGAAATGGCCCATTCCGATCAGGTAGTTGCACAGCGCCTGTCCGGCGAGATCCCCGTCCTTCTCCGCTTGTGCGAGCGTCGCAGCAAGAATGTCCGCGGCCTCCCGCTGGCGCCCCTGAGCGGCGATGAACTGTGCTTGCCGGGCCCGGAGCATGGCGTGAACGGACGGTGGGATCGGCGTCAAACCCTCTTGGCGCGCGGCGCTTAGGGCATCAGCGGCCAGCCGCTCTCCCTCTTCATAGCGTGCGCGGATCCACAAAAACCGAAAGAGTGCCGGATAGGAACGGCCCAGCTCGTCCCACAAATGGTTTTGCGCGGCATAGCGCCAGGCAGCGCGTACGTTATCAAGTTCCTCCTCTAATTCAGCCAGAATTCTCTGCAGGTCAAGGCTTCCAATTGACGCACCGCGCGTCTCCAAAAAGTCCGCGTAGTAGGCGCTATGCCTTCGCTGGGCCGCGGCCAACTCCGACGGGCGCGTGGCCAGCTTCTCGGCGCTCAGCCGTTGCAACAAGGTGTGTGCACGATGGCGACCGTCTTGCGTCAGTTGCAGCATCGACTTGTCGACCAGCGACGCCAGCGTCCACAGCGAAGCCCCGGCTACTGCCTCCGCGGCCTCGTAGCGGAAGCCGCCGACAAAGACGGCAAGTTGACGAAAGGCTCGGCGCTCTTCGTCGTTTAAGTGCTGCCACGACTGCTCCAAAACGGCACGCACGCTGCGATGGCGTTCGGGCAC
>CAWEEJ010000049.1:0-9674 GCA_963807905.1 uncultured Chloroflexia bacterium
GCAGCGGCGGACGCGACTCCGGCGACTTCCTGCGCCCCCGCACCGGCGGCAGTTCGGTTGACCCGCGGCCGGCCGGCTAGCGGAACCACATATCGCTTCAGCAATAGCCAGCGCTGGCACCCTTGAAACATTGCAAAGGGTCGGCCAGCGTTGGCTTCTCTTTTATTTCAAATCATAGCGCCCCGATCAATGTTACGCTGACCAACAACAAACAGGCAGCAGAGTACGACGCGTATTGCGATGTTTTGGCTCGTCACGCCGACCGTAGGATATACTCGTTACACGGTGTTTGCACTGTCTATAGTCTATACTGTCTATGGTCTACACTGTCTACGGTCTGCACCGGTTGAGTCCGTCAAAGTCAAAAGAATTGACGTCGACCCGCTTCTTGGCCTTGATAAAATCAACTAACGTCGCTGGCATTCAGCGCCAGGGTTGCGTTGCGCGTACTGTATCGTCTGCTGAGAGGAACACCCAGATGCCTGCCATTCTCTTTGTCTGCAAGGCCAATCGAATCCGCTCTGTCATGGCCGAGTATTTGCTCAAGCAGTATCTTGTGCAGAATCTCGCCGATCCTGCACTCGCGTGGACGGTGGAGTCTGCGGGCACCTGGACTGAAGCGGGTCGCTCGGCGATGTCTTTGGCACAAGAGACGGCCTCTGCCCATGGCCTGGACATCAGTGACCATCGCTCGCGGCCCATTGAGGAGATTCCATTGGGTAATTTTGACTTGATTCTCACCATGGAATGTGGTCAACGTGATGCCCTGCGCGCCGAGTTTGGCCAGAACGCCAAGCGCATCTACGCCTTCAGTGAAGCCACAGCCGGTTTTCCATATGACATTGATGATCCGGTAGGCAAAGATCCGTCAAGCTATGATCGGACCTTTGCCCAGCTCGCGCAACTGACTGACAAGGGTGGTCAGAATCTATTACGTCTCGCTGCACTGTTTGCCGATCGGCGCTCGGATGAGGGAGTCTAGCAGAGCAGGCAGAGAAGCTGAGTGTTTTGCCAGCATTCCAGCGAGGGGCACAGCCGTTGTCTGTGCTGAGCGCGCCAGTAGAAGAGAGTTCGGTGGCGGTCGACCGAATGTGTCCAGTCGGCGTCAGGATTGCTCGCAGCGCGAACCGCTTTGCAACCATTTTACTCACAAATGGGGCAAAAACTGTAGTCAAGCAAAAGGCGCTCTGTCGGGATGACAGAGCGCCTTTTGCCTTCACGAAACCTGGAGAAAGGGAGGAATACTGAGGCTGTTCGGACGAGCGTATTTGCCGGGCCTCAAGATCTCCGCGCAGTGCAAGCCGTTTTGCGTGTCAATGGCCCGTTTTACGAACGCGATGACGGCAGCGATCTAACTCAATCGTAGCCGGCCGAAGGTTTGGATGGACTATTGACCAACCACCATCATGCCCTCAAAGACGCCATCAAGGATCTCAACCTGCTCGCCATTGCTGGCACCGATAACAATCGGCACCTCACGCACATTGCCCCCAGCTTCTTGAACCAGAACAAACCGGTTATCGCCAAAGCCACGCACGACATCGGGCGGAAGCCAAAGCGCATCTTCCTGTCGGGCCAGCTCAGCGGCCAGATTGACGGGCGCACCGGCCCGCAATTGTGCAGTGGCTGCGGGGTCGTCTAGCGTAATCATCGTTGTGGTACCCAATCCACGACCAAAAGGCTGGGGCAGCGTCGTGATCGTACCTGGCAATGCCATGCCCTGCACGCCGCCAAGCGCCACGGTCACCGGCATCCCTTCATTCAATTGTTCCATGTCCTCGCGTACCAAACTGGCCGTGATTTCATAGGAAGTCGGATCCACGATCCGCGCCACGGCATCGTATGCAGGTACGCCATTGCCCTCGATCAGTTCAGGGTATAGTTGGACTTCACCGTCAAACGGACTGACGATTTGTGCGTCAGTGAGCTTGGCGGCCATTTGCTCAATCTTCAATTCGGCAAGGCCTAAATCAGCTTCAAGGCGGCTCAGATCAATCGTTCCACGCACGATGATCTCAGGTCGAGAGACGACAACTCGGCTTGCTCCACTTGCCGTTCACGGATCGCTAACTCTTGCGGGTCAGGATCATCCCGGTTCTGATAAGCTTCTAAACGCAATTCGGCAATCGCCAAATCAATTGCTGCATCTTGCTTGGCAAAATCGACTGCATCAGTGCCATCTTCCAGTCTCTGCTTGGCACGTTCGTACTCAAACTGAGCCTGCTGCAATTCGAAATTTAGATCCCGCGTGTCCAATTCAGCAATCAAATCGCCTTCCTTAACGGAATCACCATTCTGAACATAGACAGTACGCACCCGACCGGGCGTGCTGAAGAAGAGGTCTTCTTGAACGCTCAGCCCTACCTCCCCAGAGAAATCAATTCGCTCGGCCAGCACGCCGCGCTCGACGACATAGGTTGTCCGTTCAATCACTTGCGTCTGGATGGCCGGCAGTGCCAGATCCTGGGTCACCGGCGCTGGCTGGCGGCCAAAGCTCGCACAGGCGCTCAGCGCGCCGACAAGCAGCAACGGCGTCATTCGAAAAAGCAGACGAGTGTAGTTTCTAATCATGACTTACTCACTTCGTTTCAGTAGAACGCGGATTCGTTCGACGGATTTGGCGAATAGACTCAGATTCGAGCGCAGAAACAAGCGAGCAAGATCTGGCTGGCTCCGAACCATCCGCATTCCAATCGGCATTCGGCTACATCATGGCGGCATGGAAAAATCAGCGAAAGTTAGGCATCATGGCAGGCGGCAAACCAATCAGCGATTGGACTGTTTTAGCGCTGGCATTGGCGGCATCGACAGCGACCAGCTGTTCGATGACGGCGCCTGGCGGCAGATCCCCGTCAAGGCGCACGGTAACGGTGGCGATCCGAATTGTGCCAGGAGTGATCGAAGGCCATTCTGCAACGATAACCGCAGCAGCGTCTTGGGCTGCAGGCTCGACAAACTCGCCGCCTGTCGCCTGACCGGAAAGAAATACCAACGCGGGGTCCAGATCTGCGCGCAGACGTACATCGGCAGCGGTTTCCGCAGAGAGATTCTCAACCTCGAACTGAAGCGTAATCGCATCGCCGGCGCCTACAATTCGGGGCGAATGGCTGACCAAAACATTGAGCTCAGCCTCATCGGCGAGGGGTGTGGGCGTCGCGGCCAGCGGCTCCAACGCCCGCCAATCGCTGAGAACGGGCAGGCCAATGACCTCGCCCAGCGGCGCGTCAGCCAGTTGCGCAGCCGCGACCCAGCCGGCCCGACCGTCGGGCAGACAGCAGACCACATACCAAGCCATGCCGGCATTGCGACCGATCAGCTCCACAGGCGTCTCTGCCGGCAGCGTGCCAAGCAGCGTGAAGCTCGTCCCAGGACCGGCATAGACGCTGGCCTCACTTGCACCGACTGCGGAAATCACCGCGACGGCGTCTGCCGGCAGCGCAAGATCAACGCCGGAGCCCCCACCCACCGGCGCTTCGTCCGTGAATTCATCATCAATTTCATCATCGACAAAGTCATCATCGTCATCGTCCGGCCTTGGCGTCGAGGTCGCCTCGGGCGCGTCAATTTCCGGCGTAGAAGTCGGAATCGGCACAGTTTGGTTGGGTGGAGCGGCTTGGGTAGACGCGGGCGCCCAGGCCCAGGTCACAAGCGCCATCATTATGACGCAGGCAAATGCGAGTGCAATCGCCATCGGGCGATTCTTATACTGGTCCATTTAGTGTCTCCTAAAAAGAAGTGCAGTCATTCTAATCTTGCCAGTGGCATTTCACAGGCCGCAACCCGTTTTCCACGGCAAACAAACAATCGCTCATCATCTCGCAGCAGGATCGAATGCGCAAAAAGTCGCTACTCTAGCCGGGCAGGGCGCGATTACCCTGCTGTGCTACGGCGTCCGCCGCGCCGCATCCGGCGCTCGGGCACGCTGATCAACGTTGCCTGGGCAAAAAGCAGCCACGGCAGGAAACGCGAGTTTGGTATTCCACAAGACAGCATCCACCAAGCCGTGCAACAGCAGGCCAACCAGGGCGGCAATCACCCCTGCACCTAATGCCCAATTCAACGTGTAGCGCTGCCAGCGCCGCCCACGATTGCGAACTTCATCGCGGCGCCGGTTGGCATGGCGCAGGGAGCGTACGGCCAAGACAAGCGCAATGACGACCGTCGCCCCATAGGCAATCATCCCCACCAGCCCCATATCGACCCCAATCTGCAAGAAGAGATTGTGGGCGTGGGGAATATTGACCGGCAGCGTAAAGAAGGGATAGAGTTCCGGCACGATTGGCAGGAACTGGCCATGACCCACGCCTGTCCAAGGAAAATCCCGTAAGGCCAGAAGTGCTCGATCCCAAATTTCGATGCGGCCTGACAAGCCGACCAGCGATGTGTCATTTGAAAGCGCATCGAGCACGCCATCAATGCCCAGTCGAAAAACTGCATAGCCGGCCGCAAGAAAGACAAGGGGCAAGGTCCAGATTAGCTTGGGCCACCGCAAAATCAACAGCACAAGTAGCGCCAGCAATGTTGCCAGTAGCGCACCGCGGCTCTGCGTGAGGAAGAGCGGTAAAAGACAGCCTGAGCGCGAGCAGACCGGTCAGTACGGGCAACCAAAAGCGCCGGGTCCAGCGCGGTTCCACCGTCAACGCCGCCATGACCGGCACGATGACAACCAAACCGCCGGCAAGCACATTGCCATTCATACTCTCCCCGACCAGGGCAACCAGCAACCCAACCCGGGCGTAGAGCCCAGGCAGTCGCACCAACTGTGAGCCCTGGCGAATGTCTAGAAGCTGCGGGCCAACGATGCAAGAACTACCCCGGTTAGCGCCAACGGCAGCACAAGCCAGAGCGGATGTTTGCGGACAGGCGGCCAATTGATCACCGCCCAATAAAGCGCCACACCCAGCAGAAAATAGCCGACTGCAATCCAAGCTGTGTGGCGATCAACCGCGATCCACAGCGTTAGCGGCGTCCAAAGCATCAAGATGCCCACGGGCCAGGCCATGGGCGTCGACACGCTCCAGCGACCGTAAGCAAGCCTTCGCAGCGGCCAGAAGGCAAACAGCGCCAGCACCAGCAGCGGCTGCAGGGGGGGTTGCCAGAAGCGTCCCGGCAGCAGGATGGCAGGGGCAAGGAGGGCCAACCACATTGGCTCCAGCCAGGCGACGCGCGACCAAACGGTGTGAGCCTTTGCTACGGTGCGCTTCGTCGTACGCGCTGCGTCTTGCGACCGATCCTGCTTGTCAGCTGGCGGCGTAGATAACTCGGTTGTAATGGATGAGTCGATGTTCATAAACGCAGCACCAGTTGAAAATTACGATCGTTCTGCCCACTTTATCGCCGAGAGTTAGGAGAATCCTTCTTTGGATGCAAGACAAAGCCAGGAGCCAGGAAATAAGAAGTCTGGCTCTTGGTAAAAGCCAGACTTCTGAAACATAGAGCAACAGCGGGGCTAGCTGCGCTGCGTATTGCTAGATTTTATGACGCAAGAAGCGTTGTCGGGATACGGTGATCAAACCAAATTCTTGCCACCGCAGCGCAAGTTAGTTGCTCGTCGCGTGCATGGTCTTCAGCGCGACCAGCGATGCAGAAGCGGGCGAGGCAGAATTCGTGGGCGACGATGCAGTCGCCTGGGGCGAATACTCAGGGACGATTGCTTTCAACGTCGTGATGATTGCACGACGATCATCGCGTTTGGCTGCAGACTCCAACGCGTCCATGCACACATCCAAGTCGTACGGAATCTGGGCTGTAGCGTCAAAGGCGGCGAAAATCTTGGCGTGATCCGTCTGGCCGTAGCTCTCTCCTTCAATAAACAATTCTTCAAATAACTTTTCGCCAGGGCGAAGACCGGTAAACTCAATCTCGATATCGCGACCAACCTCATACCCCGACAGGCGGATTAGCGTCTTGGCCATGTCGGCAATGTAGACGGGATCCCCCATATCGAGGACAAAGACTTCGCCCGATCGCCCCAAGACAGAAGCCTGTAGCACCAGCTGTACCGCCTCCGGAATCGTCATGAAGTAGCGGCGAATCTCTGGATGGGTCACCGTCACCGGACCGCCGGCCTCGATCTGACGTTGGAAGATCGGCACGACGCTGCCGCGGCTGCCCAAGACATTGCCAAAGCGCACCGCGACATAGGGTAGATTGTGCGCCCGGGCCGTCTTGAGGACAACTAACTCCGCGGCGCGCTTGCTTGCTCCCATCACATTGGTCGGGTTGACCGCTTTGTCAGTCGAAATCATCACAAACTGCTCGACACCCGATGTGGCGGCTGCTTCCACCACGTTGCGCGTTCCCAACACGTTGTTGGTAATTGCCTCGACCGGATTCAGCTCCATCAGCGGCACGTGCTTGTGCGCGGCGGCGTGAAAGACAACTTCCGGCCGGATTCGGGCAAAGATGCTCTTGATGCGATCGGTGAAGCGAATATCGGCAATGACGGCGATGATCTCAGTCTCTTCGTGGCCATATTCGGCCTGCATGCGGCGCAAGGCACGTTCACTTTCGAAGATCGAATTCTCGCCGTGGCCTAGCAGGACCAGCTGCGCAGGATCACAGGCCAGGATTTGGCGGGACAACTCGCCGCCGATGGAACCGCCGCCGCCCGTTACCAACACGCGCTTCCCGCGCAGCAGCGTCTGCACCGCAGCAATATCCGTCTGAACTGGACGGCGACGCAGAAGGTCGGTCAGTTCGATGTTGCGTAGCTGGCTGATGCTCACCCGCCCATCCAGCAACTCATAGATGCCTGGGATCGTCTTGGTCTTCACGCTGGCAGACTGGCAAATCTCGCTCAGTTCGCGAATCGTACGCCCGGGTGCCGTCGGCATGGCAAGGATGAGCAGGTCGAGTCGCGCCGCCTCCACGACGTCCGGGATACTGTCACGGCTGCCCCGCACCGGCACGCCATGAATCTCCATGTTTTGCTTGGATGGATCATCATCAAAGAAGCAGACCGGAAGCAGGCTCAAAGCCGGATTACGCCGGATCTCGCGCAGAATCATCACCCCGGCAGATCCAGCGCCCATAATGCCGACGCGCTGCGGCCGGGTCGACGGCTCCATAACGCGCCAGCGGTCGGCCAAGCGGAGGGAAAAGCGCACCATAGTGACGGCGACGCCCACGAGTAGTGCGTCCATGATGGGGACAGAGCGCGGCAAGAATCGTTCCGGCGTCGGCAGGGTACGGAGGACCACATAGGCCAAAATCACCAACAGGCTCGAGAAGAGCACGGCGAGGCCGACCTGGACCAGATCCTCGACACTGGCGTAACGCCAGTAGCGCCGGTAGAGCCCCATAAAATAGAAGACCGTACTGCGGATGATAACCGCCAGCAGGGTGTAGAGGGCTAATGCGCTCATATAGTTGACCATGGCGACATTGCTCTCGACGCGCAGATAGAGCGAGAGCGCCGGCATGGTCAGGAATATGATGAGATCGAAGAAGAAGAGATGACGGTTGCGCACATTTAGCAATGTTTTGCCGAATGAGGAGCGCACCGCCACTGGTGAAACGTTGAGAAACATTGTGTTCGGCCTCCATCAGCCGCATTCGTATCCGACGCTACATTCTTCAGGCCGGGTACTCGATTACGTTCCGTGAGTGGATTCCTTCCTCACAGAATGACGGCCTCTTCAACGGAATTCGAGGGACGTTGGCTATGCGCCAACACCTGCTCAACTCGTGCAAATTCGGTCAGCGGCGTAAGCTGCAGCGTGATGGGCGGGGCCACTCTCAACCTGGCTTTGGTCCGCCTATAGGATTGATCGTTCTTGACAGTGCAATCCTTCAAGCGCCGTGTGGGTTGCCGTCGCTGGTGGTCTGTTTACCAAGCCGCATGCGCAGAAAAACCTCTGGCCCGGCCGCACGATCGAGGTCAGACCTGAACGGTCGCTGCCTGCGCGACTCGTCGCACCACCGCGATAACCCGATCCAAATCAGTCGTTGACATGGCCGACCCGGATGGCAGGCAGAGGCCGTTGGCAAACAACTCTTCGGCAACGCGCCCGCCGACGGCTTCGCATTCGTCAAAGACCGGCTGCATGTGCATGGGCTTCCAAAGCGGCCGGGACTCGATGTTTTCAGCTTCCAAAGCCAGGCGCACATCCTCGCGCGTCGCGCCAAATAGCGCGGGGTCAATCGTGAGCACCGTAAGCCAGCGGGTGTGCGTCCCCCACGGGGCTTCCGGCATGAAGCTGATGCCAGGCAGTGCACCCAGATGCTGTACGTAATAGGCAAAATTCCGGCGGCGGGCCGCAACCCATGCGGGCAGGGCCGCCAACTGCGCACGCCCAATGCCGGCAAGCACGTTGCTCATGCGATAGTTGTAGCCGATTTCTGAGTGCTGATAGTGGGGCGCCGGGTCGCGCGCCTGTGTGGCTAGCTTGCGCGCATGTGCGATAAAGCCTTCGTCATCCGAGACCAGCATGCCGCCACCCGAAGTTGTGATAATCTTGTTGCCATTGAACGAGTAGAGCCCCGCCTTGCCCAGCGCCCCTGGCGACCGACCCTTGTAGGTTGCCCCCAGCGCTTCGGCGGCATCTTCAATCAGCGCCACGCCGTAGTCGCGACACAGCGCCAGGATTGGATCGATATCCGCGCTTTGGCCATAAAGATGAACGAGGACCACAGCCTTGGGTAGCCGCCCCTGGCGGGCGCGCTGGGCAAGGGTCTCGGCCAACAATTCCGGATCCATGTTCCATGAAATCAGCTCGCTGTCGATGAGGGTAGGCCACGCGCCCAAATAGACAATCGGGTTGATGCTGGCCGCAAACGTCAGCGTGGAAACGAGCACTTCATCGTCTCGTGCAACGCCGGACAGGAGGAGGGCCAGGTGCAGAGCCGCGGTACCGGAACTAAGCGCCAAAGCGTGGCGAGATCCAACTGCGTCTGCAAAGGCCTCCTCAAATGCATCTACATTGGGTCCCAGCGGTGCGATCCAGTTGGATTGAAAGGCATCTTCGACAAAGGCCATTTCGTGCCCGGACATATGGGGTGGAGATAAATAGAGACGATCGGTCATAGTTGGTTTCTGGCGTCCATCAAGTTGGGTAGGATGAAGAGGTCGGCTCTATCCGCGGTCGTCGTCGGCATGAATCGCTGAGCGTAGGTAAGGTCCGTTCTCTCAACCAAACAGCGTCTGAAAGATATAGCGAACATCGTCAGAGAAGCGGTAGTTTTCGATATAGAAGCGGTTCAGGCGCACCTTTTCCGGGTAGACAACCTCACGGTTGTAGCTTTCAGGATCCGGCTGGGCCGCCAGGAGCGCTTCCTCGTCGCGAAAGCGCAAGGTTGCTGGGCCGGTGATGCCCGGGCGCACGGAAAGTATGAGCCGATCCGAGCCAGTGAGCGTGTCGGCGAAACCGGGAACATCCGGGCGAGGCCCCACAAAACTCATCTCGCCCAGCAGGACGTTGATCAGTTGCGGCAGTTCGTCGATCTTGGTCTTCCGAAAGAAGCGGCCAAGGTTGGTAATACGCGGATCGCGATCGGTTGTCACCGTCGTCTGGACATGGGGAAGATCGCGCATGGTGCGAATCTTGATCGTCTTGAAGTGACGACCGCCTTTGCCGACCCGGGTCTGGCGAAAAAAGCCGTTACTCCGCGTATCAAAGGTTGCCGCGACAAAGGCAAACAGGATCAGCCAGCCAAAAAAGATCAGGCCAAGC
>CAWEEJ010000050.1:0-13264 GCA_963807905.1 uncultured Chloroflexia bacterium
GCCGTGCGATCAGTTCTGGCACCTGTGGCATCTCGGTGCTGAAACAGGCTGCGGCCTCGCCCAGAATGCGGCTCTTGCCGGCATAGTCGTGCACGGCGCGCCAGCCGCAGAGGAAGGTGAGCCTTGTGCCGCCGCGCACCCGCTCTTGCTTGGTCAGCTTCACGGGTCCAATCTCACCGGTCTGGCGTACATGGGTGCCGCCGCACGCAGAATAGTCATAGTGCTCAATCTCAACGATCCGGATGTGATCACGGACCAGCGGTGGCTTGCGTAGAGGCAGCGTGGCTAACGCTTGTTCGTCGACGAAATAGCTGCGGATAGGCAGATTGGCAAAGATCTGTTCTTGAGCCAATTCCTCGGTCAGACGTACTTCATCAGCGCTGAAGGAATCGACTGCAACATCAATCGTGCTGGCAGTTGCGCCGAAATGGACCGACAGCGTCTCGTGGCCAAAACGTTCTGCCAGCACCTGGGAGAGCAGGTGTTGACCCGAATGCTGCTGCATGTGATCATAGCGCCGCGTCCAGTCGATGCGACCGTCTAGACGCGCCCCGATCTTCGCGCCGTCGGGCAAGACGTCCAGATAGTGCAGGACGTTGTCATTGTCGTCGATCGCGACATCTAGTACCCGTTGGCCGCCCAGGAGACCGATATCATGGGGTTGACCGCCGGAGGTGGGATAGAAGCAGGTCTGATCCAGCACGATTGCGGGCCGTCCATCCCGTTCGGTCATTTCCAAAATGACCGCGTCGAATTGGGTTTGATAAGCGTCGTCATAGTCAAGTCGGGCGGTGGGCATGGGCGCAATCCTCATTTAGGAAATGGCAAGTGTGGCTATGCTGCTGCATACGGTAGCAGCATAGCCAGCCAATGCCAAAATCCTGGGGACGAGCTCGCCTAAAAATGCGAAGGATTGCCTGCGCCAGTACGATACATAGTGTAATGCCTGACAGGCGTGGACAGCGGCCTTCGCCTTCACGCGCTTTGCACAACTCCCATTCGGCGTCGTAATGCCCGCTACGGCATTCTAAACCTGTAAGCAAGGGTCACACATTCATGAACGAGACGCAAACCTCATCGTCTAACGCCATGCAGTTCTCGCCTATTTCGGACATCAAGACGTATCCGCGTTTGATTTGGCGCCGGCTTTGGCTCATCGTCATCTGTGCGTTGCTGGGCGGCGCTGCGGCCTACTTCGCCAGCAGCAACATGACGCCCATCTATCGCGCCCAGACGCGGCTCATGATCAACGAGGCCCAATCGAGCACAACAACCAACTATAGCGACATCTTGGCCAGCGAACGATCAGCCCGCACCTATGCCGAGCTGCTCAAGCGCGGCGCAATGTTACAGGGCGCGTTCACACGCTTGGGGCTAGACGACCAGATTCAGGAGGTAGCCGGGCAGGTCACAGGCGTAAACGTGACGCCAGTGCGTGATACACGACTGGTGAATCTAACCGTGGAAGGTACCAATCCCCAGTTGATTGCCGCAGTTGCGAATACGCTGCCCCAGGTCTTTGTCAGCGAATTGCGCTCCATTCAGTCGGACCGTTACGCCGACTCACGGGAAAGCTTCGAGAGTCAGTTGGCGACTTTGAGCCGACAAATTGAAGAGACCGAACTGCGCGTGGCAGAGCTGGAAGCACGAACCCGTACGCCGCAAGAGGAAGTAGAATATGGTCGGCTACAGAATTCTCTGACCCAGTACCAGAGCAGCTATGCCGGCGTCTTACAGAGCTATGAATCGCTGCGGCTGGCTGAAGTGCAGTCCATCGACAACATCGTCGTCATGGAGCAGGCATTGGTGCCGAGCTCACCAATTCGACCACGTACCCTCAACAACACGCTTCTCGGCGCCCTGATTGGGGCGATGCTCGCCCTGGGCACAATTTTCCTCATCGAGTTCCTGGACGATCGCGTGCGGGATCCTGAAGATCTGAAGCGCGTCGCCGATATCCCCGTAGTGGGTACCATCGGCAAATTCTCCAACGTCACCAAAGGGGAAACCGTCGGCATTGAGCAGATCATTAGTATTCAACAACCGCGCGACCCGGCCGTTGAAGCATATCGACGCTTACGCACAAATCTACAGTATTACAACATTGATACGCCGTTGCGCAGCGTCTCCGTAACCAGTGCCAACCCATCCGAAGGCAAGAGCAGTACGGCCGCCAACCTGGCCGTCGTCATGGCCCGATCGGGCCTGAGCGTGGTGCTGATCGATGCCGATCTACGCAAGCCCAAGGTCCACAAGAACTTTGATTTATTTCGCAAGCCCGGCCTGACCGAAGCGCTCATGCATCACCAGCAGTTGAACCCGCTGGATGAAGTCTTTGCCCAGCGTGCGGGCGAAGAGCTGCCGCAGGTCAGTGCACTGGCCATGTGCAATCGGATTCGTGAAGTACCCGATCTCTACGTCATGACGGCTGGTGAAAAGGTGCCGAATCCGGCGGAATTGCTCAACTCCAAACGCATGGCCGACTTTATCGACCAGCTGCGTGCAGAAGTCGACGTCGTCATTTTCGATACGCCACCGCTGCTGGCGGTGACCGACGCCCAAATCATGGGGCGCATGGTCGATGGCACGATCCTGGTCATTGACACGCAGAAGACCTCTGGCGGCGCAGTCTACCGAGCGCTGGAAACGTTGAATCAAGTCAACGTTCCGATCATGGGGGCTGTCTTGAATCGGGTGACGGGATCCGGCCACGGCTACTATTATTACACCTACGACTATTACGGTTCCGAGTCGGATGAAGGCGAAGAAGGCGGTCCGCGCAGCGGCGGACGCGATTCCGGCGACTTCCTGCGCCCCCGCACCGGCGGCAGTTCGGTTGACCCGAGGCCGGCCGGCTAGCGGAATCACCTACCGCTTCAGCAATAGCCAGCGCTGTCGCCCTTGAGCCATGCTAAGGGTCGGCCAGCGCTGGCTTCTCTTTTATGCGCATTTCGTAATGCCCCGACCGATGTTGCGCTCACCAACAGGCAATACAGAGCGGTGCACGACGTATATCCCACTCTTTTGGCTCGTCACGCCCACAATAGGATATACTCGTTGCATAGTGCCTGCATGAGTCCAATGCCTGGCTGCCCGTCAAGCCCGTGGGAAGTCGAGCGAGTCGACGCTGACCAATTTCCTGGTTTCAACAAGGCAACCGGCGTCGCAGGTTATTCACCTGAAGCGCCCCGTTGCGCGTATTGCATCGTCTGCCGAGAGGAACGCCCAGATGCCTGCCATTCTCTTTGTCTGCAAGGCCAATCGAATCCGCTCTGTCATGGCCGAGTATTTGCTCAAGCAGTATCTTGTCCAGAATCCCGCCGATCCTGCACTTGCGTGGACGGTGGAGTCTGCGGGCACCTGGACTGAAGCGGGTCGCTCGGCGATGTCTTTGGCACAAGAGACTGCCTTTGCCCATGGCCTGGACATCAGTGACCATCGCTCGCGGCCCATTGAGGAGATTCCATTGGGTGATTTTGACTTGATTCTCACCATGGAATGTGGTCAACGGGATGCCCTGCGCGCCGAGTTTGGCCAGAACGCCAAGCGTATCTACGCCTTCAGTGAAGCCACAGCCGGTTTTCCATATGACATTGATGATCCGGTAGGCAAAGATCCGTCAAGCTATGATCGGACCTTTGCCCAGCTCGCGCAACTGACCGACCAGGGTGGTCAGAATCTATTGCGTCTCGCTGCACTGTTTGCCGATCGGCGCTCGGATGAGGAAATCTAGCAGAGCAGGCCGAGACGTTGAGTGTTTTGCCAGCATTCCAGAGAGGGGCGCAGCCGTTGTGTGCGTTGAGCGCGCCAGAGGAAGAGAATTCGGTGGCGGTCGACCGACTGTGTCCAGCCGGAGTCAGGATTGCTCACAGCGCGAACCGCTTTGCGGCCATTTCACTCACAAACGGGGCAAAAACTATAGTCAAGCAAAAGGGCGCTCTGTCGGGATGACAGAACGCCCTTTGCCTTCACGAAACCTGGAGAATGGGAGGGGAAAACTGAGGCTGTCCGACCGATTGTGCTTGTCGGGCATCAAGATCTCGCGCGGCGCAAGCCGCTTTGCACTCGTTCCACGAACGGGATAACGGCAGCGATCTACCTCAATCGTAGCCGGCAAGAGGTTTGGATGGCCTATTGACCAACCACCGTCATGCCCTCAAACGCGCCGTCAAGGATTTGAACCTGCTCGCCATTGCTGGTACCGATGACAACCGGCACCTCACGCACGTTGCCGCCTGCTTCTTGAACAAGGACAAACCGGTTGTCGCCAAAGCCGCGTACGACATCGGGCGGTAGCCAAAGCGTATCTTCTTGCCGAGCTAGTTCTGCGGACAGATTGACGGGCACGCCGGCGCGCAGTTGCGCGGTGGCCGCCGGGTCATCTAACGTGATCGTTGTCGTGGTGTCCAGACCACGGCCAAAGGGCTGGGGCAGCGTCGTTATCGTCGCCGGGAATATTATGCTCTGTGCGCCGCCAAGCGTCACGACCACTGGCATCCCTTCATGCAATTGTTCCATGTCTTCGCGTACCAGGCTGGCCGTGATTTCGTAGGAAGTCGGATCCACGATACGGGCCACGGCGTCATAGGCAGGTACGCCACTGCCTTCCGCAAGTTCGGGATAGAGTTGGACTTCACCGTCAAACGGACTGACGATCTGCGCATCGTTAAGCTTGGCGGCCAACTGCTCGATCTTCAATTCGGCCAAAGCTAGGTCAGTTTCCAAACGGCTTAGGTCAATTGTCCCACGCACAGCCATCTCCGGTCTGGAGACGACCAGCTCTGCTTGCTCGACCTGCCGCTCACGGATCGCTAGCTCTTGAGGGTCCGGGTTGTCTTGATTCTGGTAGGCCTCTAGGCGCAACTCCGCAATCGCCAAATCGAGCGCTGCTTCCTGCTTGGCAAAATCGACTGCATCCACCCCATCATCGAGGCGCTGCTTGGCGCGTTCGTATTCAAACTGGGCCTGCTGCAACTCGAAATTTAGATCCCGCGTGTCTAATTCGGCAATTAAATCGCCTTCCTGAACGGAATCACCGTTTTGAACATAAACGGTACGCACACGACCGGGCGTACTGAAGAAGAGATCTTCCTGTACGCTTAAGCCGACCTCGCCGGAGAAATCGATCCGCTCGGCCAGGACGCCGCGCTCGACGGCATAGGTTGTGCGTTCAATCACTTGCGTCTGGATAGCCGGCAGTGCCAGATCCTGGGTCACCGGCGCTGGCTGGCGGCCAAGGCTCGCACAGGCACTCAACGCGCCGATAAGCAGCAAAGGGATCATTCGAGAAAGGAGGCGGGTGTAATTTCTAATCATGACTTACTCACTTCGTTCAGTAGAACGCTGACTCGTTCGACGGATTTGGCGAATGGACTCGGACTCAAGCGCAGAAAAACTAACAAGATCTGGTTGGCTCCGGACCACCCGCATCCCATAAAGCGTTCGGCTACATGGTGGCGATACGGACAGATTACCGAAAGTTGGGCATCATGGCGGGCGGTAAACCAATCAGCGACTGGACGGTCTGGGCGCTCGCATTGGCGGCATCGACCGCAACCAGCTGTTCGACGACGGCGCCTGGCGGCAGATCCTCGTCAAGGCGCACAGTAACCGTCGCGATCCGAATTGTGCCAGGCATTATTGCGGGCCATTCTGCGACGACAATAGCAGAGGCATCTTGAGTCGCAGGTTCGACAAATTCGCCGCCTGTGGCCTGCCCCGCAAGGAATGAGAGCGCAGAATCCAACTCCGCCCGCAGACGTACATCCACAGCAGTTTCCGCAGAGAGATTCTCAACCTCAAACTGCAACGTAACCGCATCGCCGGCACGCAGAATCCGCGGTGAATGGCTGACCAAGACATTGAGCTCAGCCTCCTCGGCGAGTGGTGTCGGCGATGCGGTCAGCGGCTCCAACCCCCGCCAATCGCTGAGTACGGGCAGACTGATGACCTCGGCCAATGGCGCGTCCGCCAGTTGTGCAGCTGCCACCCAACCAGCTCGACCGTCGGGTAAGCAGCAGACCACGTACCAGGCCATGCCGGCATTGCGCCCGATCAGCTCCACCGGCGTCTCTGCCGGTAGCGTGCCGAGCAGCGTAAAGTTCGTCCCGGGCCCAGCGTAGACGCTGGCCTCGGTTGCACCGACTTCAGAAACAACCGCAACCGCGTCTGCCGGCAAGGCAAGTTCGGCACCTGAGCCCCCGCCCAAGGGCGCTTCATCCGTGAACTCATCATCGGTCCCATCATCGACAAAGTCATCATCGCCATCATCCGGCGTTGGCGTCGAGGTAGCCTCCGGTGCGTCAATTTCCGGCGTAGAAGTCGGAATCGGCACAGTTTGGTTGGGCGGCGCGGCTTGGGTCGATGCAGGCGCCCAAGCCCAGGTCACAAGCGCCATCATTACCACACAGAAAAATGTGAGTGCAATCGCCATCGGGCGATTCTTGTACTGGTCCATTCAGTGTCTCCTAGAAAAGAAGTGCAGTCATCCCATTCCTGCCATTGACTATTTCACGGGCCGGAACTCATCTCCCAGGCAGGCGAACGATCACCAATCATCTCGTAGCAGGATCAAATTCGCAAGACGCTGCTACCCTACGGGTGCATCCCATTTTGGGGGGCGATGTACGAACGGACTGGTCGCTTTCTCTAGAGTAGGCCCCCAGTGTGGTATGCCCCCTACCCTACTGAACTACGGCGTCCGCCACGCCGCATCCGGCGCTCGGGCATGCTGATCAAGGTAGCCTGGGCGAAAAGCAGCCACGGCAGGAACGCGAGTTTGGTATTCCACAGCACGGCGTCAACCAGGCCGTGGAGCAGCAGGCCGACCAGGGCGGCAATTACCCCTGCGCCCAATGCCCAATTCAGCGTGTAGCGCTGCCAGCGCCGGCCACGATTACGAACTTCAACGCGGCCCCGGTTGGCATGGCGTAGGGAGCGTGCGGCCATAACAAGCGCAATGACGACCGTCGTCCCATAGGCAATCATCCCCACCAGCCCCATATCGATCCCAATCTGCAAGAAGAGGTTGTGGGCGTGGGGAATATCGACCGGCAGCGTAAAAAAGGGATAGAGTTCAGGCACGATTGGCAGGAACTGGCCATGACCTACGCCTGTCCAAGGAAAATCCCGTAAGGCGAGAAGTGCTCGATCCCAAATTTCGATGCGGCCTGACAAGCCGACCAGGGATGTGTCATTGGAAAGCGCATCGAGCACGCCATCAATGCCCAGGCGAAAAACTGCATAGCCAGCCGCAAGAAAGACAAGGGGCAAGGTCCAGATTAGCTTGGGCCACCGCAAAATCAACAGTACCAGTAGCGCCAGTAATGTTGCCAGCAACGCACCGCGGCTCTGCGTAAGGAAGAGGGGCAGAAGACAGCCGACCGCCAGCACACCGGTCAGTACTGGTAACCACAAACGCCGGGTCCAGCGTGGTTCCACCGTCAACGCCGCCATGACCGGCACGATGACAACCAAACCGCCGGCAAGTACATTCCCGTTCATGCTCTCTCCGACCAGGGCAACCAGCAGCCCGACCCGGGCATAGAGTCCGGGCAGTCGCACCAACTGTGAGCCCTGACGGATGTCCAGGAGCTGCGGGCCGAGGATGGCGAGGACAATGCCTGTCAGCGCCAGCGGCAGCACAAGCCAGAGCGGATGTTTGCGGACAGGCAGCCAGTTGATTGCTGCCCAGTAGATCGCCACCCCCAGCAGCAAGTAGCCGACTGCAATCCACGCTTTGGGACGGTCAACCGCGATCCACAGCGTCAGCGGCGTCCAAGCCATTAAAATCCCCACAGGCCAGGCCAGGGACGTGGAGACGCTCCAGCGACCGTAGGCAAGTCTTCGCAGCGGCCAGAAGGCAAAGAGCGCCAGCACCAGCATTGGCTGCCAGGAGAGCTGCCAGAAGCGTCCGGGCAGCAAGATGGCGGGCGCAAGCAAGGCCAACCAAATCGGCTCCAGCCAAGCGATACGCGCCCAAACGGGGTGAGCCTTTGCTTCATTGCTGCGTGTACTACGTGCTGCTTCCCGCGACCGATCTTGATTGTCTGCCGCCGGCGTAGATAAATCGGTTGTGATGGAAGAGTCGATGTTCATAACGCAGCACCAGTCAGAAATTTGCGATAGTTCTGTTCACTTTATCGCCTGGAATTGGGAAAATCCTTCTTTGGATACGGGACAAAACACGGAGCGAACAAATAAGAAGTCTGGCTTTTGGCAAAAGCCAGACTTCCGGAACACAGAGCAATTGCGGAGCTATCTGCGCTGCGTGGCACTAGATTGTTTGACGTCCAAGGACACAGTTGGGATACGGTGATCAATTCAACTTCTTGCCAACGGAGCGCAAGTCAATTGCTCGTCGCATGCATGACCTTCAGCGAGACAAGCGAGGCAGAGGCGGACGATGCCGCATTCATGGGCACAAGTGTAGTCGCCTCGGGCGAATACTCGGGAACGATTGCCTTGAGCGTCGTGATGATGACACTGCGATCATCACGTTCGACGGCAGACTCCAACGCCCCCAGGCAGGCATCTAGATCTTGTGGAATCTGGGCGGCAGCATCAAAGGCGGCAAAAATCTTGGCATGATCCGTCTCGCCGTAAGTCTCTCCTTCAATAAACAATTCCTCAAAGAGCTTCTCACCAGGGCGAAGACCGGTAAACTCAATCTCAATATCGCGACCCACCTCATACCCGGACAGGCGAATTAAGGTCTTGGCCATTTCGGCAATGTAAACGGGATCTCCCATATCGAGCACAAAGACCTCGCCCGCTCGCCCCAAGACGGAGGCTTGCAGCACAAGCTGTACCGCTTCCGGAATCGTCATGAAGTAGCGGCGAATCTCAGGGTGGGTCACCGTCACCGGGCCGCCGGCCTCGATCTGACGTTGGAAGATCGGCACGACACTGCCGCGGCTGCCCAAGACATTGCCAAAGCGCACCGCGACATAAGGCAAATTGTGCGTTCGGGCTGTTTTGAGCACAACCAATTCTGCAGCGCGCTTGCTTGCCCCCATCACGTTGGTGGGGTTGACCGCTTTGTCGGTCGAAATCATCACAAACTGCTCGACACCCATTGCAGCAGCCGCTTCCACCACGTTGCGCGTCCCGAGCACATTGTTGGTAATCGCCTCGACAGGGTTTAGCTCCATCAGTGGCACATGCTTGTGCGCAGCGGCATGAAAGACGACCTCCGGCCGCAATCGAGCAAAAACACTTCTGATGCGATCAGCGAAGCGGATATCGGCAATGACGGCAATGATCTCCGTTTCCTCATGACCATATTTGGCCTGCATACGACGTAGGGCGCGTTCGCTTTCAAAGATCGAGTTCTCGCCGTGACCCAGCAGGACCAGTTGCGCCGGGTCACACGCTAAGATCTGGCGCGACAGCTCGCCGCCGATGGAACCGCCGCCGCCTGTAACCAACACGCGCTTCCCGCGCAGGAGCGTCTGCACCGCAGCGATATCCGTCTGAACCGGACTGCGACGCAGGAGATCGGTCAGCTCGATATTGCGCAACTGACTGATGCTCACGCGTCCGTCTAGCAGTTCGTAGATACCGGGGATCGTCTTTGTCTTCACACCGACAATCTGGCAGATCTCGCTCAGTTCGCGAATCGTTCTTCCAGAAGCCGTCGGCATGGCGAGGATGAGCAGGTCGAGTCTCGCCGACTCAACGACCTCCGGGATACTGTCACGATCGCCTCGCACCGGCACGCCATGAATATCCACATTCTGCTTGGATGGATCATCGTCAAAGAAGCAGATCGGGAGCAAGCTCAAAGCCGGATTGCGCCGAATCTCGCGCAGGATCATCACGCCGGCAGATCCAGCGCCCATAATGCCGACACGCTGTGGCCGGGCCGACGGCTGCATGATGCGCCAGCGGTCAGCCAGGCGCAAGGAGAAGCGCACGACCGTCACGGTAACTCCCACAAGCAGCGCGTCCATGATCGGCACAGAGCGCGGCAAGAATCTGTCCGGCGCCGGCAACGTGCGGAGAACCACATAGGCCAGAATCACCAACAGGCTCGAGAAGAGCACGGCGAGGCCGACCTGGACCAGATCCTCGACGCTGGCGTAACGCCAGTAGCGTCGGTAGAGGCCCATGAGATAGAAGACAGTACTGCGGATGACAACCGCCAGAATGGTGTAGAGGGCCAATGCGCTTAAATAGTTGACCATAGCGACATTGCTGTCAACGCGCAGGTAGAGCGAAAGCGCTGGCATGGTCAGAAATATGATGAGATCGAAGAAGAAGAGATGACGATTGCGCACGTGTAGCAATGTCTTGCCAAATGAGGAGCGCATCGCCACTGGTGAAACGTTGAGAAACATTGTGTTCGGCCTCCATCAGCCGCATTCGTATCCGACGCCACGTTCTTCAGGCCGGGTACTCGTTTACGTTCCGTGAGTAGATTCTTTCCACACAGAATGACGGCCTCTTCAACGGAATTCGAGGGACGTTGGCTATGCGCCAACACCTGCTCAACTCGTGCAAATTCGGTCAGCGGCGTAAGCTGCAGCGTGATGGGCGGGGCCACTCTCAACCTGGCTTTGGTCCGCCTATAGGGTTGATCGTTCTGAACGGTGCAATCCTTCAAGCGCCACGTGGCTTACCGTTGCCGGTGGTCCGGTTACAGAACCGCATGCGGAGAAAAATCTCTGGCCAGACCGAACGATCGAGGTCAGACCTGAACTGTCGTTGCCTGCGCAACTCGTCGCACCACAGCGATAACCCGATCCAAATCTGCCGTTGATATTGCCGACCCGGATGGCAGGCAGAGGCCATTGGCGAACAGCTCTTCGGCAACGCGTCCGCCGACGGCTTCGCATTCGGCAAAGACCGGCTGCAAATGCATGGGCTTCCAAAGCGGCCGGGACTCGATGTTTTCAGCTTCCAAGGCAAGGCGGACGTCCTCGCGCGTCGCGCCAAAGAGCTCGGGGTCGATCGTGAGAACGGTAAGCCAGCGGGTGTGCTGCCCCCAGGGGGCTTCCGGCATGAACCTGATACCAGGCAGCGCGCCCAAATGCTGCACATAATAGGCAAAATTCCGCTGGCGGGCCGCTACAAATTCCGGCAAGGCGGCAAGCTGCGCACGTCCAATGCCGGCAAGCACATTGCTCATGCGGTAGTTATAGCCAATTTCTGAATGCTGATAATGAGGCGCCGGGTCGCGCGCCTGGGTAGCTAGCTTGCGGGCGTGGGCAATGAAGTCGCCATCATCCGAGACCAGCATGCCGCCGCCCGAAGTTGTGATAATCTTGTTACCATTGAACGAGTAGAGCCCCGCCTTGCCCAGCGCCCCTGGTGACCGGCCCTTGTAGGTTGCCCCCAGTGCTTCGGCGGCATCCTCAATCAGCGCCACGCCGTAGTCGCGACACAGCGCCAGAATTGGATCGATATCCGCGCTTTGGCCGTAGAGATGAACGAGGACGACGGCTTTGGGAAGCCTCCCCTCGCGCGCGCGCTGAGCGAGGATTTCGGCCAAGAGATCCGGATCCATGTTCCACGATTGCAGCTCACTGTCGATAAGGGTCGGAAGCGCGCCCAAATAGACGATCGGGTTGACGCTGGCCGCAAACGTCAGTGTGGAAACGAGCACTTCATCGTCTCGTGAAACGCCGGACAGGAGAAGGGCCAGGTGCAGAGCCGCAGTACCGGAACTAAGCGCCAAAGTGTGGCGAGATCCAACTGCGGCTGCAAAGGCCTCCTCAAATGCATCTACATTGGGCCCCAGCGGTGCGATCCAGTTTGACTGGAACGCTTCTTCGACAAAGGCCATCTCCTGCCCGGACATATGGGGCGGTGATAAATAGAGACGATCGGTCATAGTTGGTTTCTGGCGTCCATCAAGTTGGGCAGGATGAAGAGGACGACTCTATGCGCTGTCCTCGCTGGCATAAATCGCTGAGCGTAGGTAGGGTCCGTTGTCTCAACCGAACAGCGTCTGAAAGATATAGCGAACATCGTCGGAGAAACGGTAATTTTCGATATAGAAGCGGTTGAGGCGCACCTTTTCCGGGTAGACAACGTCACGGTTGTAGCTTTCAGGATCCGGCTGGGCCGCCAGAAGCGCTTCCTCATCTCGAAAGCAGAGCGTTGCCGGGCCGGTGATGCCTGGGCGCACGGAAAGTATGAGCCGATCCGAGCCGGTGAGTGTGTCGGCGAAACCGGGAACATCCGGGCGTGGACCCACAAAACTCATCTCGCCAAGCAGGACGTTGATCAGCTGCGGCAATTCATCGATCTTGGTCTTGCGAAAGAAGCGGCCAAGGCTGGTGATGCGCGGATCGCAGTCGGTCGTCACCGTTGTCTGGACATTGGGAAGATCACGCATGGTGCGAATCTTGATCGTCTTGAAATGACGACCGTCTTTGCCCACCCGGGTCTGGCGAAAGAAGCCGTTACTGCGCGTATCAATGGTTGCCGCAATAAAGGCAAACAGAATCAGCCAGCCAAAAAACACGAGGCCAAGTGAAGCGCCGACAACATCAAACCAACGTTTCATGGTACGGTCACGCAAGCTGAGGGGTAGACGCGTGGTCTGTGGAAAAGTAGTCATGGTCATCCAGTGTTGGTTGCATAAACGGCATGATCGCAGCCACATCAGCGGCTGTTAGATCTTGCTGCCATTTGCCGACACTGTTTGGAGTGACGTTAGCGGTGATGGTCTCGGCAGTCGTAAACGGTAATTCATGCCCAAGAAAGCGGCCGACATCCAGCATGGTTGCCGCCGGGCGAAGCACGAAGTCCTCATAGCGAAGACGAAAAACGCGTTGCGGGTCGATCGTTGCAAAATCTTCGGTCGCACGGACGACGGAGCGCTGCCACTGGGCAGCACAGACTTCGATCAGCGAATTCTGGGCAAGCATTGTTTCCATGCCCTCAAACTTTGGGCCCCAAGCAGCGAGTCGCTTCTCGTTGTTGCGCAGACGGTGGATCCGGTTCATCAGATAGCGGCTGCCATAGTATGGAAGATCAGAAACCGGCACATAACGCGCCTTTTTGGCCAAGTAAGGAACATCCAGTTCTGCAGTCCAGCGCTTCATCGCCGAGGCAACTACGTCGCGGCCATCGCGTACGATGAAAATGAACTTGGCGTCCGGCGTCACCCGATCCACAAAACCGACGCGCAGGGAATTGGCGCAGGTCTTTTCCACAATCAAAGGCGTTTGCAGCGCCGCCTGAAGACGGTCAAACGCAGCGCCGATAAATTTCCTGACCGGCTCGGTTGCCAGGTCCGGCCCAAATTCATCGG
>CAWEEJ010000051.1:0-63209 GCA_963807905.1 uncultured Chloroflexia bacterium
GCACCAGCCACCAGAATCGCCAGAATCGCGGCGTCGGCAATGCTCCAATGTCGGTGCGAGCAGGCTGGCAAACCATTCGCTGGCCCCTGTTTTGTTGAGCGCGTCGCCCAGGGTTAGGCCGGCGCCGATGACGAAGAAGACGCCCCAGTTGACGCCGCGCAGGTCATTCCAGTCTATCACTTCGTCAATCGAAAGCAACGCAACGGCCCCGATGGCGACGACCGCGCTGTTGAGCAATGTCTTGGGTAAGTTGAGCCATTGTTCCAAAGCCGAACCGGCAATCCAGAGCACAATGGCCAGGCTTAGCACCATGATGATTTCGCGTTCGGGTCCGCGTAAGCCGCCCATTTCCTCCATCTCATGGCGCGCAGGCTCCGTGTCGATCTGAAGATTGGGCACACGCACGGCCTGCATAAGCAAGAACCAGCTCATCGGGACCAAGACAACAACGATTGGCAGACCGTAGGTCATCCGATCCAGAAAGCCAAAGTCGGTCACTTGTGCCAGAAGGCCACTGGCGATGGCGTTTTCACCGCTGCCCATGATAGTGGCAATCGCACCGATACTGGCACTGTAGACAATGCCCAGTATGAGCAACGATAGCGCGCGGTCGGCCAATTCAGGCCGGCTGATCCGCTGTGCGATTGTGATGGCGACGGGAATCAATACAGCGGCCGTGGCCGTATTTAGCACAAACATGCTGAGCGCCGCGGTGATGATCATGATGCCCAGGAGCAACCGGTGAAAGTAGCCTTTGCTGACGACGATGGCATAGAGTGCCAGGCGTCGCGTCAGGCCATGTTTGCGCAGGGCTTCAGCCAAGAAAAGACTGGCCAGAATCAGAAAAACAACCGGCTGACCAAAGGGTGCAAAAGCGCCAGCCGCAGTATCAATTCCCAACGCGATCTGAGCAATTGGCACCATGAGGGCTGAAATCGGCAATGGCGCCGGCTCTAGGGCCAGAATACTGCCGGTGAAGGCAAAAAGCGCCAACGCGCGATGCCCTTCCAGGGAGAGCCCCGGCGGCGTGGGTAGCAGCAGGACAAAGACAGTGATGCCGATAACGTACAGAAAGCGGCGGAGGTCAAAGACCTTGCGCATCCCCGCCTGCACCGGCACCTGTAGGACCTGCAATGTTGTTCTCCGTCGCTGCAAACGGCGCTTGCTGGTGGAGGTGCGGGCGGCAGTATTGGTCGTCCGCGTCGCAGCAGAAGTTCCATCTGCTGTCGAGTCAGTTACGGATTGTGCCTCACCTGGATCTTGCGCTTCCTCGCCATTGGCGAGCGGAGAGAGTGTGGCAGTCTGGGGGAGATCAGATTTTAGGCGCGACTTGCGTAAGCTCATGGCATTGACGGGTTCGCCCGTCTGTTTCTCTTAGCGGCAACAGCTCGGACAGGCTGGTGAGACGGGTTCGCCCGTCTGCTTCTCTTAGCGGCAACAGCTCGGACAGGCTGGTGAGACGGGTTCGCCCGTCTGCTTCTCTTAGCGGCAACAGCTCGGACAGGCTGGTGAGACGGGTTCGCCCGTCTGCTTCTCTTAGCGGCAACAGCTCGGACAGGCTGGTGAAGATTCCGCGGCATCACCAGTTATCGCGGACGCACAGCGCCATTCCTTCCAGCGCCGGGCCAGATTCCGGTTCGATTTCCAACGCTCTGCGTAGCCACACTTCGGCTTCTTCACAGTCAGATGGATCCTTGAAGATGTGGGCCAGCCCCAACGTATACAAATGCTCAACGCGAGCCCTTTCGCCCAACAACTCGACGCCACGCTCAAGTGCCGGCACCGTGTCTTCATAGTTACGCCGCGCATAGAGCGCCATACCCAGGTGAACCTGTGCGGGGCCGTAATTTGGATCCATCTCGACTGCTTGGCGTAACGTACGGATGGCCTGAAGATGATCGCCGACATTGTACAGGCCGAAGCCCAATGCATCCAGCGTAACGGGAGATTCGTAGACCTCGACAGCCTTGCGGTAACTCTCGTTGGCCCTTTCATACTCAAGCAGACCGATACGATATTGACGCCCCTGCTCGATGTACAGGTCATGGCGCTCGGGCGCAAGCTCTAGCGCTGCGGCATATGCCTCAACGGCTTGTTCATACTCACCCTGACGCTCGTAGAGATATGCCTGATTACGCCATGTCAAAATATGGTTGCCGTCTAAAGCAAAGGCTTGATTCAAATAGTCTTGCGCAACATCCCAGTTGCCGACATCGGTATAGATCTCAGCCAGCACGGCCAACGTCTGAACGTGCTCGGGATCTACCTCCAAGGCGTCCAACGCATGGTTGATCGCCTCCTCATAGTCACCGCGCCAGTCTTCAGCCCGGGCCAATGCCGCCAGTGCATCGGGGTCGTCCGGAGCCAGAGCGACAGCTTCCTGCGCCATCTCGTAAGCCTGCGGCACATCTTGCAGAATTAGATAGAGCTGTGACAATGCAACGTAGGGTATCGAGCTATCCGGTTCCAGTCGGCTCATCTGGCGATAGGCGGCTAATGCACCATCATAGTCAGCCGCCGCCAGCGACGCTTCGGCATCCGCCTGGTAGGAAGCCCCACTTCGGGTTGGAATCGGCGTCGGTTCCAGGGGCGTATCTATAATCCATGACGGTCGCTGTTCATAGAGCACGATGCCAATGATGGCGAGTAAGACCAGTGGCCAAAAGCGCCATCGACCTCGCCGCCGTCGCGGCTTATACGAACGATCAAGATACATAAGCGAGTTGCTATTGGCTCCAGCGCCCAAAGCGGGGCGCAATCCATCCAAAATCTTGCTCTATGCTCGTGGCATATGGTATAAGTGACCAGCAATCATCACTTCATTTGCCCTCGTAGCTCAGTGGATAGAGCACCGGCCTCCGGAGCCGGGAGCCCAGGTTCGAATCCTGGCGGGGGCGCTCCCGATACTCATTAACTTGGCGTAGTCGTCGTATCCTCGGAAGAGAGCTTCTGCGTCGTCTCGACACGTAGCTGCAACCAGAGTAGCGGAACAATCATCCCCACAAAAACCACCACACCGGCTGCCAACGCGCCCAACGAGTCTCCCAACCACCTGGCCCCTGGAATCAACCCCAGACCGTATAGAAGATAAGAAAGCAAGCCAACGATTACGGCCCACAGGATATTGTACACCAATGTGGAACGGGGCAGCGTGCGGATCTGTACGATCAGCAAGAGGCTAACAACAATCAGAATTGTAAAAAACGCAACCAGCAGCGTAAGAAGACTCACGTTGTCCAGATTTAGAACGGCCTCTGCATCGTCAGACTCCGCGACGGCCGTCGTCGGCGCTTCAATGTCTGAGGAAGGCGCATCGCCCACAGAAGATTCCGCTCCTTCCACAGGCACAACTGGCAAATCGTCTAACAAGGCCAATTTGACCGTGACGGGCGGACCCGTCGACGCTTCACCGCTACGGGCCGAGATCGACAATGTGCCGCTTTCGCTCAGCAATAGATCACGCGTTGCGATGCCTTGGCAGCGTCAAGGCTGGCTCAGCGGAAACGGCAAGATCCTTGCCTTCATATGCGATCTCAAATTCTACAAGCGAATTGTCTGCCACGAGGTTGCCGTTGTAGTCGATAATCGGGCCAACCTCAACGGTGACGCTGTTAGCGATAAAGGCATCTTGCGGCTCGAGGGCCAGGGTAGCAGTGTCCACCACGACCTGCCCGTCTACTAGGACTTGTAACGGCATCTGTACCTGGGCATCGGGCTGAAGCCGTTCAGTCAGATTATCGAACCGCGTCCCCGAGACGCTGAGCGGCGGCGCGCCGACCGGCACAATGCCGCGGAAAAGCGTACGAACTGCCATCTCGAGAAAAGATGTAGAATGGCTATAGACCCCAAGGTAGGTCGAGAGTTGACTGATCTCCGTCGCATCCAGAAAGTTGGGCAGCGTGAAGTGCCAGTACAACCACCTGTTTTCCTTCCACCTGTTCGCCCCGTTGACGCAAAAAGCGCTTCACAATATCACTATCGGGATGCACGCGCCGGGGTCAACATTGAGCATGGCAAAGACGATCCATTCGGCGTTATCGATATCACGCTCAATGCGGCTGAATTTATCGTCTGCAGCTAGCTGATCCTGAGGCGGGGAGGGAGGAATGTTTACGGTGAAGGCAGGCTGCGGGCGATCCTGAGCGTCCGTGGAAACGGTCACGGCCTGACTTGCAGTAACGATCTCCGCGGCAGAGATCGCGACGCTTGGTTCGAGCGTCGGAATCATAAGGGCGATGCCGGCGCTGGGCTCTTCTTCGACTACGACCTCTTCTGCCGTCCCCAAAATCTCAGCCAGTTCCCCGAAAGTATGGGTCTTGAGTTGGTCTGGTGACACTTGCCCCGTGCCTTCCGGGCCATAAAGCTTCAGAATTATGTCGCCGATCTCTTCCGGTCCCACAGGGATATCGGCCAGGCAGGTTGCGCACTCTTTGACCCATCGAAGATCGGTAAAGATCACAACCTGTTCATCGGACTGCAATGGCGGCGGCAATGTGTCGGTCACGGTCAGCGGATCAGGATGAAGGATCGTAATTGACTCTCGCGCCACCTGCTGCACAATTCGTTCCGCTTCCGACATCGCGACGCTCTCGTCGTCAAACAGGGCCAGGTCTGCCGATGTGCTCAGAAGATCCGTCAACGCAATCATACCGGCCGGTGGAATCTCCGCCAGCGTAAGGGGGGGGGCATCAGCAGCGGCTTCGGCCGGAGCCATGACACCTTCACTGACCAAACGCTCTGCCGAGGCCAAGACTTCAGCCGGATCTAGCGCTAGCTTCAGCTTTGCCGCGTATGATACGCCGCACGGCATCATCAACCTGCAGGGCAAACCCAAAATCATCTGCGTAGCGTGATTGGAAAAAAGTTACCGTCTCTTCAATGTTGTCTAATTCGCTGGCCCAGGTGCCATCTTTGCCAAAATAGCCCAAATAGATCAAGTCATTCCCGGCCGTGAATGCATCCAACGCGGCCCGTCGAAATGGGAATTCCTCCAAGTTGGGGTCATACGCACGGCGAATTGCAGGCAGCCCCAGCGCCGTGGTCATCATCAACCCACCGTCGTCACGCCAAGTCTCCAGCCCCTGCTCCTCCACCAGCATACTCAGGGCCGGAGAGAGACCAAGCGGCGGCACCCGTCCCGAGCCGGTCGGTTGGTAGGCCGTGTAGCGCATATGACTGGACATGAGGGCATCGGCCCGAACAGGTTGGCCGGTCAGATTGGACGGCCTCCCCCGGGTGACAGTGAGGAAAGGCGGGAGAGATTTCTGCGCCATGGCCTCTGGCGGGTCTTGAATGGTGGCGACCTCAAACACGGGCAGCCGATCGGCCGAGCCGATGCCTGGAAAATGACGGGCAACGGTCGCAACCGTCTCCGTGCTTCCCGCTTTCACGCCAGCAATATAGGCCGAACCCATCTCACTGACCCAGAAGGCGTCGCCCCCAAAGGAAAAGGTGCCCAGGCTTCCGACTGCATCGGTGCGCGGCACACTATAAACGTCTAGTATGGGGCCAAGTAGTAGATTTACGCCTACCGTAGCAAGTTCGCGACCGACGATGCCGCCAACGCCATAAGCGAGTGATGGATTCCAGCCTGCCCCCAAGGTCATTTGATTGGGCAGTTCCGTAAAGTTGCGCCGCAAGGCCGTGGCCATCACATCATCGCCAAACTGTTCTACCCCGACAAATAAGGGCAATGCAGTGGCCACGGTATCAAGTTCATGCGCTTCCAGCGGGGCAAGCGCGTCATCGGCAGGCAACGTCGCACCGAAGGCAAGGGCCTGCAAACGGTTAGCGAGCGAGGCGACAAGGGCCGGCGTATCAACATTCCTGGCATTGACAAAATTGCCATAGGCCGGCGACAGCACAACGCCGCCGATGCGATAGGTTTGAATTAGTTCAGCAATATCACTTTCAGGACCCGCCTCATCACCCAGAAAATTAGTGACGAAGAGTTGCCCCACCCGATCGGCCGGTAGGAGCGTGGCGAGATAGGCTTCGACTAGCGCATCCAGGTAGCGGTCGACAAGCTCCTGATCAGCGGGATCATCCAATTGCCAACTGGCAGTGTCAGAGACATCTGCAGGCGGCATTAGCGGTGACTCCGATTGACTGATGGCGGCCACAGGCATGCAAAGAGGAGCACAAACAAGCAACAACGCTATCCAGATTCGCCATTGAGGAAAATTGGAGACTGGCATAATCAACCGTTTTCGCCCTGAAAGGATAGCGGCAGGAGGCAATTCAGCATGGACCCCAGTATAGCATCAACGAACGCTCACTCCGAATCGATGCCGTTCGCTGGCAAGCCCCATGCGTGCAGGGAAAATGGCCTTGCCATTTGTAGAATAGACGGCGGAACGGATATACTTACCCTAACGTTTTGGGCTCAAGAAAGCAATATGAACGAAAAAACGAAATATTCTGAAGAGTTGCATATCAATGACACCGAGGGGACACATCTGCCTGGCCTGAGCAAAGATGACGCTCATACAGAGCAGGAGATGTCGACGCATGCAGCAGACGCGCCCCAACCGATAGCGGCGGAAGCTGATTCCGCCGGTTTCAGTTGGCGCTTAGCGATCGGCGAAAGCCTGCAGATCGTTCTGCCTGCGTTGGTGCTGGCGACGATCGTCCACTTCTTTCTGGCCCAGGCGACAGTCGTCTACGGCCAGAGTATGGAGCCCAATCTGTATCAGCACCAGCGGTTGGTCGTCGATAAGGTGAGTTTCCGGCTGCATCCGCCCCAGCGCGGCGACATCGTGGTCCTTGATCTTCCCCAAATGGATGAGATGCTGGTCAAGCGAGTGGTCGGCATGCCGGGCGAGCGCATTGAAATATTCGACGGCATTGTGTACATCAATGGTGAGCCCCTGCCAGAGCCGTTTCCCCACGACTTGACGGCGTACGACATGCCGGAAATCACGCTTGCGCCACTTCACTATTTTGTGCTGGGTGATAATCGCGGCAACAGCAATGACAGCCGTTCCTTTGGCGGAATCCACCGCGACTACATTGTGGGAAGAGTCTGGCTCCGTTACTGGCCAATTAATCAAATGACAGTCTTTTAAAATATGACATCCCGACGTTGGAGTAACGTCACCAAAATCATCGTCGTAGCAGCGCTGGCGATCCTGACCATCGTTCTGCTCATCACCTTCCGCGTCATGATCATTCCCACGATCGTGGCGTTTTTGGTTGCCTTCATTTTCAGCTACCCGGTAAATTGGGTACAGCGCCGCACTGGCTGGCCGCGTGGCATTACTGTGGGTCTGCTATATCTCATCATCCTGGCAGCGGTTGTAATCATTCCCGCGATCTTTATTCCCCGCGTCGATGTAACCGCATCGGTGAACGACACCATCACGGACCTGGTCGACAGCCTGCAAAGTGAAGCCTTTGATCGGATCATCATCATTGGCCCCTATCAGCTATCAACCAATAGCGCCTTCCAGCAGCTGGGGGATCTGCTCCAGGGGCTTGCGGTCTCTACGGGCAATCCCTTCACAATCTTTCGCAACTTCACAACCGGCGTGCTCACGGCACTCTATGTGGTTGTGCTCAGTTTCTGGATAATAAAAGACTTTCAGCGCCTGCAACGTGCAACCATTGAGCGCGTGCCAAGCGAGTACCAGGAAGAGGTGCGCCAAATTGGCCTGGAACTCGGCGCAATTTGGGACACCTTCCTGCGCGGTCAGATTGTTCTCGCCATCGTCGTAGGGTTTATCACGTGGATCATGCTCTCGCTTCTGGGCATGCCCAATGCTGGCGGGCTGGCGCTGTTGGCTGCGTTCATGGAATTCTTGCCAACCATCGGTCCTGGCATCAGCATGGCGATCGGGACGACCTTCGCTCTCTTCCGCGGCTCAACTTATGAGTTTTTTGGCAACAATCTCACCTATGCCATTATCGTGCTCGCCGCCTACAACGTCTTGACGTGGTTCGAGAGCGCCTATCTCATTCCCCGACTGATTGGCTCGCGCGTGCGCCTCCATCCGGCAGTGACCTTCGTCGCCATCATCAGCGGCGCGCTCTCCTTCGGCCTGCTGGGCGTGCTCCTGGCGACGCCGGTCGTGGCGAGTAGTCGCGTCCTCCTAGACTACGTCTACCACAAGTTGCTAGACCAGAATCCATTTGAAAGTGCCGAGGTCGGCCAACCTGCCGTCCGCATCCGCGGGCTGATTGCAGGCCGCAAGATTGAAGGGATCATCTTCGACCTGGATGGCACCTTGACTGGCCTCGACTGGTATATGGCCGATAGTTTGGTTGATCGTACCACTTGGTTCAACCGGCTCGTCTCTGCCGAGCGTCGTCAGCGAATTGCCCAACGGATGATGATTGCCGGGGAAGGCAGCGTTAATTTTGTGATCAAGCGTCTGGAACGACTAGATCGTGATCGATACCTGACACGCTTCCAGCCCCTTCTCGACCAAGTTCGCGGCTATCCACCGCCTGAAGAATTAGCGCTTACGGAAGAGGTTGGCGCTGCGCTCAACGCGCTCCATCATCAATACAAGCTCGGGCTCGTGACCACACGGTGTCGTGAGCAGGTGGATGAATTTCTGACGCGGGTCGAGCTTGACCCCAGCACCTTTGACACCATCATCGCCCGCGACGATGTACGCAACTTACAGCCCCACAGTGAAGCGCTGCTGCTGGCAGCACAAGAAATGGGCCTGGAACCGGAAAATGTGCTCGTTGTCTGCGACACGGATGGCAGCCTGCGTTCGGGCGGGGCGGCCAACATGGCGACCAGCGGCGTACTGGGCGGCCTAAGTGACGCGGACGATTTCTCCAGCGCAGACCTTGTCCTCTCCACGCCTGGAGAATTGACCGACTGGCTCTAGCCATGATGACCTGGCGGAGAGTTCTTCAGTTGGCCTTGATCCACGTTGGCGTTTCGATCACAGTTGTGCCGGTGACGAGCACGCTGAACCGCGTTATGATTGCGGATATGGGGCTTTCAGCAACATTGGTCGCGGTCCTGGTTGCTCTCCCTTACCTGCTCTCCCCCCTGCAAGTCGCCGTCGGAAATCATGCTGATACGCATACCCTGTGGGGCCGGAGGCGTTCTCCGTGGATCGTCATTGGCGGGCTGATGGCTTCCTTTGGCAGCTATTTTACCGCCCATGCCGCGTACCGGCTCTACGATGAACTTCCGCTCAGCCTGCTAGTCGCAGTCGGTTCATTTGTGGTATGGGGCGTGGGGGTCAACATCGCGTCAGTCAGTTACCTGTCACTGGTTACAGACCTTACGGAAGGCCAAGAAGGCTGGCGGAGTCGCGCCATCAGCGTGATGTGGACGGCCATGATCCTCTCCACCATCGCCATTAGCATCATAATCTCCATAATTCTCAGCCCCTATGCAGACTTGTTGACGCCCACCGGTGAAGCAGCGCTCTACAATGCGTTTGGGGCAGTATGGATGATCGCCGAGCGCGGCAATTCTCTTTGGAGCAGGTGGCCTGGAAGGGCCGGCCGATCCGGCATCGGTCATGCAAAACGCAGCGGACAACCCGGTTTCGGCCTATCGCCTGATCATGATTAATCCGGCCGCCCGGCGCTTCTTCCTTTATCTACTCCTTATTCTCGTCAGCATCCATGCACAAGATGTGCTCCTGGAGCCCTATGGAGCTGAAGCACTGGGGATGACCGCATCGCAGACTTCACGCCTGACCGCAGTCTGGGGCGTTGGCGTCTTCATTACGCTAACAGCCGGCGTGCCCATCATGCGGCGGCTAGGCAAGAAGCGCAGCGCCAACCTGGGCGCGTGCCTTACAGCCATTGCCTTTGCCTGCATCATTGGGTCGGGCCTGGCGGGCAACGTCAATGCCTTCATGGCGTCGGTCCTCGGGCTTGGCCTGGGCGGCGGCTTGATGACCGTTAGCAACCTGAGCTTCATGCTTGACATGACGGTGCCCCAAGCGGCCGGGCTCTACCTGGGCGCCTGGGGTGTGGCCAATTTTGCGGGCCAGGCCCTGGGCAGTATCGCCAGCGGCCTCTTGCGCGATATCATGTTGGGGATTACCGGCAACGCGCTGGCCGGGTACGTGACTGTGTTTGGCCTGGAAATCGCCGGGTTGCTGTTGGCCATGTGGCTCTTTCGTACGATCTCGGTGGCAGAATTTCGCGAGGCAGCAGATCTCCAGGTGCATGATGCGCTTTCACTGGCATAAGCTTGCGGCCATTGCGCTCGACGCAGCGGACCACTACGGAAGCAAGGCAACAGTTGCGCCAGCCTAAGCCATGCTATCATATTTCGCGCTATTTTCGGCCACCACGCCAGAGACTGACTCCAGGCATGCAGCCGACACGATTTGATTGAGTGTAAGACAGAAACTATGGTCAAAATTTTAATTAGCTATGATATGCAGGACGGACAAGAGGAAGCCTGCCAAGAGTATCTGGCCAACAAGGTCGCACCGCTCTTGGCGCGTAAAGGCTTTAGCCTCAACGATGTCTGGTACACTATGTGGGGCGACTCCCCCCAGATCCTTGGCGGCGGTGAAGTAAATAGTCTGGATGCCGCCCGCAGCATCTTTCTTTCCTCCGAATGGGACGAAATTGAAGAAGAGCTGGAACCGATGACACACAATTTCAGGGTACGGATCTTCCGACCGGAGGACGAATGACAGCGAGCGAGGACGCTACTCTGCCGCTAGCCACCGCGTCGGCACTCGGATCCTCAGCAGAACCCGCACGCGCCGTGCCGCCAATAGAGGAAAAACCGCTGGCGCTGGTCGTCTTTCTGGAAAATGTGGGGCATGTCTTGGGTCTCAATCTTCCACGCTGGACCATGCGCGTGATTGACTATGTGACTGAAGAGTATGCAAAAATCTTGCTGCATGTCCACGGCGCCTATCGGCGCTACGACCGCGTCGTCATTTTGGAAGATTCTGATGCCACTGGCCCTGCGTTGACGAATGCGCTGGTCGATTGCAGCCGTACCCATCGCGTGGATGTGCTGCTGCTCGTCCACGGGCATGAAGGGGAGCTGGTCGGCCATGAAGGCAAGGTGCTCGTCGGCATGGAGACCTTTCTTCCTCTGCTGATTGCCCATCGCCAGAACCCGGGCTTACTGGATATACGCGCCGTCTACGGGCTCAATTGTCACGGGGCAACCTTGGCGCCGATGTGGATCGAACTCGGTGCAGAGGTTGTCAACGGCGCCGCCGGGGTCAATTGGTTTCCTGAACCCAGTCTTACTGTCTTTCTACACAACTGGCTCAAGGGCAATAGCTTTAGCGATGCAGTCCAGAAGAGCAACCGCCGTGCAGATCGCGTTTGGCGAACCATCTTGCGCAACAAGCCTGACCAGCCGCCCCACCCGTGGATTTCCTCTAGTCGCCAAATCGTTTACGGGCGACGTGATATTTCTATCGATAGCAAAACAAACTCGGAAACACTCACATAAAAAACTGGCCGTGATCGGTTGATCACGGCCAGTTTGATGAGCTTCTTCAATCTTGCGCACGGATTCTTTCCGAGCGCATCAGCACTTGGCGCTACTTCGTCGTTTTGGCATAGACGATTTCGTAACTGGTATGGATGCCGCGGAAGCGATCCTCAATGCTGCCCATGCCTGCACCCTGGACTACCTCGCTTGGCAATCCCTCGACCTTTACACTATATGCATAGCCAGCCGCATACATCTGAAAATTAAAGCCCAAATCCGGTGGCGCCTTATCCTCCACGTTGCTTGTGTGGCTGCCATCGCCCCAGAAAACCGTGATCGGCTGTCCCACTACGCGACCTCCGTTTTCGTCCAAAGCATCGACGTAGATATGATGCTTGCCACCCGACTCTTGCTCATTCAGGAAGCGCGCCTCAACGACCCGCCAGTACTGTTCACCTGGTTGTACATTTGCAGGAACAATGTTGATGCCCAGCTGGTCTAAGCGGCCATCCCAGGCGACGGGCAGCGCGGCTGCAGCTTCAACCGCCGGCTCCGGCTCAGCCTCCTGGACAACCGGGGCGGCCGCGACCTGCTGAACGGGCTGCGGTGTCGGCGTGTTCGTCGGCAGAGGCGTCGGCGTAATGGTCGGCGTGGCAGTAGGAATCGGCGTGCTGGTTGGGAAAGGCGTATAGGTTGGCGTGGCCGGCACCTGCTGATCGACCAGTGCGACTGCCTGTGCCAACGCGTCGTCCATCGCAGCGACTTGGAAGCTACCGATACTGTAAACGGCATCGATTGCACTATTGCTCGGCGCAACCGGGTCGGTCGCCATCCCGGCTCCACTCAGCATGCGATTCATGGCCATGGGCGCCGCCACGACAAGTAAATAGCCGAGCAGAAGCAATAATACGATCAATTGCACTTTGGCCAGCGTATCCAGATCACGGAACCAACGAATCGGTCCTCGGCGTGAGCTGCCGGCATCTTCCAAGGGCACGGGCTGCGGTGCCGCGTAGGCTGAACCCTGGGCCATTCCCGGCCCGGCCGCGGCATACTCTGGGAAGGGTACGCCTGGCTGTTCGCCCATGCGCTGGCTGAGAATGCGGCTGATGTTGATCGCGAGGCTTGGATGCGCGGCGAGGAGAAGATTAAAGTCCTCTTTGCTCAACGTCCACACGTCAGCATCGGCCTCAGCAATTGCGCTTGAGTTGTGAGGCTGGTTGCTCAGCAGCGCGCGTTCGCCGAACGCCTCGCCTGGTCCCAGAATCCAACTGCCGCCGCTCAACGGCTGGATGCGAATCTGCCCTTGTTCCAACAAGAAGAGATGCTCTGCCGGGGCGCTGGCACGAAAGATCTGTTCGCCGGCTCGGTAACGATTCGGCTCCAGATGCTGCGCGATCTGGCTTAGTTCAGCATCATCCAAATCGGCAAAGAGCCGGAAGGCGCGAATATGCTCCAGGTTGCCGCCATTGGCTCCCGCCGTAGACAGTCGTGTGGCCAAACCGGCGCTAAGCGCCTTGCCAATTGCGGGATATTGCTGAGTCAGTACATCCAGGTCGGCTTTGTGTAGCGTCCATAGGTTGGTATGGCGCGTGGACGTAGCATCCTCAGTGCGCAACTGACCGCTTACGAGGCTCAACTCGCCGAAATAACCATCAGGGCCAATTCGCGCCAGTTCTTCCAGAATGCCGGCCGCGTTTTCTGCCGCCAGCTCTACCTCACCAGTTTCAATGAGGTAAACGGCATCACCGGTTTCGCCAATGCGATAAACCCGCTCGCCCGCGGCAGCATGTTCCAGCCGCATGCGCTGGGCAATCGCTTGAAGCGTTTGCGGCGGCAGTTCGGCAAAGATGGGCATTTGAGCCAAACGCATGACCGCCCGGGCCTGATCAGGACGGCTAAGCGATGCGTTAACGCTGCTGCTCAGCTGACGGCGCAATCCTGGATGCTGACTGTTAAGCGCTTGGAACTCCTCGGCAGAGAGCGTCCACAAAAAGGCGTTCGCCTCGGCTACAGCGCTATTGGTATAGGGTTTGCCAGTCAACAGCGGCGTTATGCCAAGCAACTGGCCTGCGCCGATTGTTGAAGTCTCTTCGACGCTGTTGGCGGTATCTGGCTGTAATTCGACCGAACCGTCTTCCACAAGAAAAAGGCCGCGTGACGGTTCACCGGCATGATAGAGCACATCACTATTCGCCGAAGTCTGGGCCCGTAACTTTGCCGCTACAGCCTCCAGGGTATGCCGCGGCATACCCTGAAATTCAGGGGTTGCGCCCAGCGTTTGCACCAGGTAATCCTGCATCTGTGCAATCTGACTGCCAAAGTTCTGCCCGAGCTTAATGCCGATAGCAGGATGGTTGAGCACGATCTCGCGCAGGTGCTGATCAGACAGGAACCAGTACGCTAAATCGGAGACCGACGTCGCCGTCAATTCGTGGCGACCGTGACGGAAAAGACCGTCCTCACCAAGGACACTGCCGGGGCCAAGGGTCGCCAACGTCGCGCCACTACTTGTCGTCAAGCGAACAAAGCCCTGACCAATTAGGTAGAGGGCTTCTGAGGGATCACCAGCTTCAAAGAGCAGCGTGCCTGCGTTTGCAGTGCTGGCTTCAAAACCTTCCCCAATTATTTTCTGTTCATCTTCGCTCAGCCCTGCAAAGAGCGGCGCGAATTGTATGAACTCTTCTTTCACAAGTTTCCTCCCAGGCGGCACGGGACATTGGATTGAACGATTCTATCAACCGTGCACACTGCTGTACAGTGTAGAATTGTTCGCCTTTTTTGCCAAGATGGAGCAGGATCGGTAACGCGTTTCGAGCAACAGAAAACCATACGTTCCGCCTACAGACAGTCAACGCTCAGCGCAACCGCTTAGTAATTGCGCTGGAACGTGGCTTCCCAGCTATGGTGTCCTTGACAGCCGAATGAGCTATAGAAGACGTCACAATCAGCCGAGTCTGAGCAGTAGCCGCCTGCAATCAACGTATCCTTGTCGATATCACGCGAGCGAGTGGTGAAGCCCTCAGCGCGGTCGCTGACCACGTCACGACCGTCATCGTTACGCAACACAAAGAAGCCTTCGCCGCTGCCATGCAGGTCGTACTCAATGACGCCATCACCCTTGCCCTGATCGCCGGTCACCAAGACCTCGCCCACATAGATTCCTTGAAGCGCCACACCATTAATCCGAATGCCATTGGCGTCGATGACGTTGATGCGCAGGAGATGTTGTCCAGCGCAGCTGCCATTTTCCTCTTTGGACCACATACGGCGTTCAACGAGGCGAAACTGTGGCTGTCCGGACGTATCGGCTGCTGGCGGTTCTGCTTCTGGTGGCGCCGCTTCTGCCGGCGCGGGTTCGGCTTCAGCCACAGGCGCCGGTTCGGGCGCGGCCGTCGGTGCGGGCAGCGGCGGAATATCGGCTGCTACGGCAATCGCGTCAAAGCTACCGACCTGTTCGACCAATTGCCCATAGACCCAACCCAACTGGCCATTGTCCAATTCGACCTGCCACCAGTCGCCGGCATCATTCTTACCGACCACAATATACTCTTCGCCATCATCGAAGAGATCGACAATTTCATACGCGGTATCAGGCCCGCTACGCACGTTCATGCTGAGCGTCGCGCGCACAATCGGCTCAACGGACGGGACTTCTGTCGAGGTTGGCTCCGGCAAGAGTGAGTCAGACGCTTCTGCATCTGCGCTTTCATCTTCCCCGGCCTGGTCAACCCCCTCCTCGACTCCGTCTGTGGCAGATTCTGCAGCAGGTTCTGTAGTCGTTGGTGCAGATTCATCGCCATCACTGGTCGATTCCCGCGGCGTCGCCGACGTCACGCTGGCTTCCTCATCTGTCGGGGCAACCACAACTTCGGCCGGACCGACCAAGGCGGGTGCAGCCTCGGCAGCTGCGGCCAGCCCCTGAATCAGATTATTCTGCAGAGCGTATGTATCGATTGTAGCCGAATCCAAGCCGAGTGCATCGGTCAACTGCACCAATGCGGCAGACAAGTCTGGATCTGAATCGGCTGCAATCGTGGTCTCTGCCACATAGACCAGCCATTGCGCGTCATTGGCCACATCTATCTCACTAAGTCGCTGGCGCGCCTCATCCAAATTGCCGCTCGCTGCAAAATCACGGGCAATCTGATGAGTCTGCTGGAGTAGAGCCTCATCGTTCTCAGCTGACTCCTCCGGTCCACACGCAGACAAGAGCAAGAGCGAACAGCACAGAGCCAATAGCAACAACATGGCCGGGCGTCTCATGATCTGAGTGTGGAGTGGAGAGAGCGGGGTGAGGAGAAAAGAAGGGTGAGTAATTTGTGAATGTAAGTAGCGTATTGTCATCATCCGGTTTCGCCTAATGCCTGTTCCTGTTATAATCCTGCTACACCAACGCACGGCCGAGTCAAACAGTTTCAGCAGATGCGGCCACCCTGTCAAGCGGGCAGGAAAGCAAAGATAAAGGGCATTAGAGCAAAGGTCAGGAACAACGGTTCAATTTCTGTACGGGTCACTCTATCGAGTGCCGAAGGTGGGACTCGAACCCACACGGGTTTCCCCACACGAGTTTGAGTCGTGCGCGTCTGCCAATTCCGCCACTTCGGCTTGGATTTCATCTGCTGAGTATACTGATTGCGTGCAAAAACGTCAAATGATCACCGGTTTCAGCAACAATTTGACCCATCAATTGACCACTCGGCGGATTCCTGCAGCCATGGCAGATCTCGACGAATCTGTCGAGAAGATTTGGCTGCGGCCAACAATCAATTTGGGCCTGTGATCGTTCATTATCCAGCTGAGATCTTGAGTACAGACTATCTAAGTGCAACCGAAGAAGAGGCTGCAATTGAGCAGGCGCTCAATCAGGACCTGAATGCGTTTAATCGCCTGGTGGAAGCCTATCAAAGGCTGGCCTTCAGCGTCGCCTATCGCATGTTACAGGATGAAGACCGAGCCGCAGACGCGGTCCAGGATAGCTTCATCAAGGCATTTCGCGCGCTGCACACCTTCCAGGGCGGCAGCTTCAAGAGCTGGCTCATGCGCATCGTCACCAATACCTGCTACGATGTGCTGCGAGCTCAGAAACGACGCGCCACCGACAGTTTGGATGAACTGCCGGCAACCGCCCAGTACGCGCCCTACTTAACCGATCCAACCGAAAGTCCCCATGAATATGCCGAGCGTATGGAGCTCAACCATGCCATCGAAGCCAACATTGCCAAACTGCCCGAGGATCAGCGCCTGGCCGTATTGCTCTGCGATGTGCATGGCTATAGCTATGAGGAAATCGCGGAGATTACGAACATCCCCATGGGGACAGTTAAGTCACGTATCAGTCGCGGACGCGCACGGCTGCGCGAGCTGTTGCTCACCCAACCGGAACTATTGCCATCCGCTTTCCGTCCTAATGCATAAGTCTTTCGTCTGATTTTGGTCCGGTGGGTACTGAATGATCGAATGGTACTCACGCCGTCATGTACTAGCGAACTGCGCTCATGAATTCGTCATATCACAACTCTGTAACCGACGAGATGCTGTCGGCCTATATTGACGGTGTCACAACCGTCCAGGAAACAGCGCTGATCGAAGCCGCGCTAGCTGAAAGCAGCGACGTGGTTTGGCGGTTAAATTCGATGCAGCACACGGTTGCCCTACTCAATCAATTGCCCGAGCTAGAGCCGCCGCGTTCTTTCGCCCTTACGGAAGCCATGGCTGGCATCTCGCTGGCAAATCAGACGATTCATACACAACCGGCAGCAGAGTCAGTCGGTTTGTGGCAGGCAATCCAGGATTTCTTCCAGACCGGCAATCCATTGATCCGCAACTTTGCGGCCGCCAGCTTTGCAGCATTTCTGATCTTGGTCGGTCTTGGGGCCTCTACCGGTGAACCGGTGGTCCCCAGCGAGTCCGTAACCGTCTTGCCGGCCGGCAGTGCAATGGTCGCGGATGGCCCGCAGACCGAAATGGCCGAGTCATCAACGCAAGTTGCCTTACGTACGACGGTTGCAGAAGCCTCGCCGCCAGCGAATCCTGCAGGGGCCGAAGGCGGAGCTGCGCCGATGATGGCCGAGGCGCCGCCAGCGGCAGGGAGCGCAATGAAGCAAGATGCTGGTGAAGAAGAGCAGACCGCGATGTCCATGGCTGAGGCGCCAGCGCAGGCCAATGCAGCATCAGCGCCTTCGGCAGCCAGTGGAGAGGCAGCCAGTGGGGCAGCCCTTGAGCTAGAAGCGGCAGCGGCTCCAATGGCAGCGCCATTGGAGGCTCCAATGGCGGCAGATGCTGCTTCGGTACCCGCAGCGCGAGAAGAAGCGCCGCCGGCAGCCGGTGAGGCAGATGAGCAAGCCATGCCTGCTGAAAGCGAGGCCGTTGCGGAAAGCGTCGCAATCGAAGAGGCAGCGGCTATAGAGACTGGCATTCAAGAGACTGGCCCTCCAGCCAATGAATCAGAACGTTCTGCGCTTTGGTATTGGGCCCTGATTTCACTCGGACTGGCCGGACTCTTTGCTGTGCTCTGGCTGATCAGCCGCAACAACTACGCCCCCGCGATCTGAGTGTACCGCTATTGCGCCATCATTCGCCTCCAAAAACTTTCCAGATATCGAACAACCAGAACGCTGATCAGGCGGACCCGTCTGATCACGATGTAGGCGCACAGCGCCATGCCGGCGGACAATAGTTGAAGAGAGTCCGCGTAAATCTGCCCAATCCCGGTCCATCCGCTGTCTATCTGACGGAGGGCTGCCCCATTTTTGTTTCCGTTGCACCCAAATCCGTTGTTGCCAAATCCGTTGCAACCGAAGTAGAGCGATCATGCCCGAACTGCCTGAAGTCGAGACCTATGTCCGCGAGTTAGCGCCTGTGCTCCGCGGACGCACAATCGTTGGGGCTGAGGTGCGTTGGCCGCGCACCATTGCCGCGCCGGCTCCAGAAGCCTTTGCTGACGCGGTCGCCGGTCAACGATTCGAACGCTTTGGCCGGCGCGGCAAGTACATGCTCTTCGGTCTCGCGAGTGGTGACACGCTCATCGTTCACCTACGTATGACGGGCAAGCTTCAACCCTATGCCGGCGACGCACCGACAGACAAACATACCCATGTCTTATTCGATTTGGACGACGGACGGCGGCTTCACTATCATGACACACGCAAATTTGGCCGGATTTGGCTGGTAGCCGATTCGGGGCCTGTGTTGGCCAAACTTGGGCCTGAGCCCTTAGGGGATGAATTTTCCAGTGCAGGGTTTGCAGCGGCATTGGCCAGCCGCAAAGCGGCGATCAAAGCCCTCCTCCTTGATCAAAGCATTGTTGCCGGAGTGGGCAACATCTATGCGGATGAGGCGCTCTATCTGGCGGGAATTGAACCAGCGCGGCGGGGCGGCGAGTTGCGCGAGCAGGAAATCAAACGCCTGCATCGCGCGGTCCAAACTGTATTGCGGCGTGGAATTGAGTATCAGGGCAGTAGCCTGGGCGGCAGCAGTCTGCAAAATTATGTACGACCTGGCGGTGAACAAGGCGGCTTTCAAGAAGAGTTCAACGTCTTTCGACGCACCGGGCAACCTTGCCCGGCATGCGGTACGCCAATCGAACGCATCACCATCGCTCAACGGAGCACGCACTTCTGCCCGTACTGCCAGCATTAGGGGCGCTGAGATTTCGGGCGTTTGCCCTCTTCAAACTGCCGGCGCAGGTCAGCTTCGGCTTCGTCAGCCGCTCTTTGACCATCGCTCAGCGCTTTGTCTACGCGCGACTGATAGCCCTTGTCGTAGACGGTTTCATTGGCTGGACCAAATAGGTAGCTGACAGCCATGCCCGCTGCTGCCCCCAGCAACGCACCGATGATGAAATTCGATGTTCTGCCCATCTAGAATCTCCTTATCGCTGACAGCGATTTCTACAAATTGGCTGCCTGTTGAGTCGCAGCTGATAGATTGAACGCGGATATGCCGGGATGAGGCGGATTTGTACTGATCTTTTCCTGCTACTGCCTGCGCGAATATGCCTGATCCGTCCCAACTGTATTCCATTCCGTTGACGCCTGAATACCTGAGTAGAGGCCATTTTGGTCAGGATTATAGCGCAGATGTCTTTGATCACAACAACCAATCAAACGGGGGGAGCGACTGAGATAGTTGCTCCCCCCGTTTTCGTCTCTGCTTAATTCGCCTGGATGCTGGCGTCAATTCCGGTATCTGTGCTACTTACTGACAGACCCGTCAACAATAATCACGTCCTGCGGCTCGGCCGCGCGCTTGGCCACATCCGCCGGGCTTTCTTGGGGAAGAAGCACGCCTAGCGCCACATAGACCACCACGCCGAGGCCAATGCTACCAACGCTGAGAGCAGCCCAAATCAGGCGGACCAGGTTGGCATCGATCCCCAACCATTCACCGATGCCGCCACAGACGCCCAGGACAATCCGGTCATCCGTGCTGCGCTTCAGCGGAAAGCTCTGGCGTGCCGAGGCGAAGCCATTGCGCACCTGATCACTCGACGGCACCTTGCCGTCGGTGCTGGAGCGAACCTTGCTGGTTACGCCATCCACATCACCGCGCCAGTTGCGGCCGCTGTTGCGCAGCAAGAGCCAGCCTGCGCCGATGAGCAACGCCGGCCAGAAGAGCACACTCAGCACCGACCACGCAGCCGACCAGAGGCTGGGCAGAATGCCCACATTGGCCAGGAACCAGAGGCCGCCCAAAGCGATGAGCAAGTAGGCCGTGCGCGCCAGCGTCTTGTCGTTGAGCTGGATCGCGGCCGGCTGAATCTGACCTTCCGCCCGGGTGCCAACGGGGAGAAGCGCCCAGAGTGCGATGTAGGCGAGTACGCCACCACCGCCAGTAATGAGGGTCAGAATAATCCAGGCGATACGGACCAGCGTCGCATCCATGCCCAGGAAATCACCTACGCCGCCACAAACGCCAGCCACAAACTTATTCGTCGGGCTACGATAGAGCGTACGGGGATTAGCCTCGGTTTCTCCATTGTTATCAGCGCTGGTATCAACCGTCTCGGTGACATCATCCGCCTGCTCATTGCGATCAATCTTGATGACCTCAGTCTCAATCGTTGCAGTTTCCATAGTTTCGTTCTCCGATTTCATACTCTTTGCAAATACGCCAGCGGTACGATTGTGCCAACTTTGCGTCGTTCCGGCTGATTCACTCACGTTACCTGCGTGTAGCAGGCATTTTCATGCTCACTTATGCAACATTACGAGGCGCAAAGAAAAAGGTTGCAAGATTTCCGAAAATTCTTGATTAGACGCAAGAATCGGGTGGTCAGCAGGCCGGATTTCATCTACAATCTGCGCATCACTATCTTTTGTTGTCCGCAAAACAAGGGCGGAACCCGATCACACTGGTACAGCCGGGCGTACAGGCCATGACAGAAGTCTGACAAACTTAGCTCTGGTTGGAACTGTATAAGAATTTCTGTCGGGATTCACGAGCGCGTCCCCCTGTCAGACTTGGGGCACGATTAGGATTCAGGCACTCAGGAGAGTATAACCGATGAACGAGATCGTTCAGTCACAAGATACATCGTCTCAAGATTATGAGCGCATCGCCAGCGCCATTCACTACTTAACGCGGCACTACAATGAGCAACCGAATCTAGATGAGTTGGCAGCTCACCTTAACTTGAGCCCTTATTATCTCCAGCGCCTCTTCCGGCGCTGGGCCGGAATCAGTCCCAAACGCTTTGTCCAATACTTAACAATAGAGCATGCCAAAGCGCTTCTATCCGATTCTTATTCGGTCCTCGATGCGGCCCACGCCAGCGGTCTGTCGGGCCCCGGACGTCTCCACGACCTCTTTGTCGCCGTGGAAGCCGTGACGCCCGGCGAATACAAGCAACAGGGTGCGGGCATCCCCATAGATTATGGTTTTCATGCGACCCCCTTCGGTGAGTGTCTCATTGCGGTCACCGAGCGCGGCGTCTGCGCCCTCCTCTTTGTTGAGGAAGACCGAGCCACGGCGATGGCCCAGCTACGCGCGCAATGGGCGCGCGCCGAGTTGGAAGAAGCGCCGACGCGCACGCAGCCATCCATCGACCTCATCTTCCCCGCTCAGACAGACGACGCAGCAGAAGGAGGTAACCAGCGCAGCGTTACGCTACTTCTACGTGGCACAAACTTTCAGGTCAAGGTATGGGAAGCGCTGCTGCGCATCCCCAGCGGTGCGCTGGCCACCTATGGCCATATCGCTCAGGTGATCGGGAAACCGACCGCGGCCCGGGCCGTGGGTCAGGCGGTGGGGGCGAATGCCATTGCCTATCTCATCCCTTGCCATCGCGTCATTCGCGCCAGCGGCGAGATTCGTGATTACCGTTGGGGCAAGACGCGCAAGCAGGCTATGTTGGGTTGGGAAGCCGCCCATCGCGATCATCAACAAGCCCACGAAGAAGAGATCACAGCCTAGCCAGCGGCGGCGCAGATGCGCCGCCCCGGCCGGCTGGGGTGAACACACAAAATCCATGGTTGCCAAGCCATTTCCAGCTATGCTATACTAGCTGCCATGTTGGGTCCCTCCACGTCGAAAATAAAAAAATCTAATTCCATTTTCTGTTCGACCCAAAGGAGAAAAACGTAAATGTCAAGTGTAACCTATGAACACGTTTACAAGCGGTTTGGAGACGTCGTCGCCGTCAACGATCTAAACATCGAGATCGAAGACAAGGAGTTTCTGGTCTTCGTAGGCCCCTCCGGTTGTGGGAAGACGACGAGCCTGCGCCTTTTGGCAGGCCTGGAAGAGATCAGCGAAGGCCAGATTTTGATTGGCGATCGTGTGGTCAATGACGTACCGCCCAAGGATCGGGACATCGCCATGGTGTTCCAAAGCTACGCGCTCTACCCGCACATGACTGTCTACGACAACATGGCCTTTGGTCTCAAGTTGCGCAAGACGCCCAAGGATGAAATCAATCGTCGCGTGACGGAAGCCGCCACCATTCTGGATATTGAACATCTGCTGGATCGCAAGCCCAAGCAGCTCTCCGGTGGCCAGCGCCAACGTGTAGCAGTGGGTCGCGCCATTGTGCGTGAGCCCGCCGTCTTCCTCTTTGACGAGCCGCTTTCGAACCTGGACGCCAAGTTGCGCGTGCAAACTCGTGCGCAGCTGACTCGTCTGCATCAACGCCTGCAGACCACCTTCATCTACGTGACGCACGATCAGGTAGAGGCCATGACAATGGCCAGTCGTATTGCCGTCATGAAGGATGGCATTCTGCAGCAGATCGATTCACCGCAGGAGCTGTACGATCATCCCAACAACGTCTTTGTCGGTGGCTTTATCGGCAGCCCGAGCATGAACTTCTTCGATGCCACGCTCGTTGAAAGCGACGGCAAATTGGAAATCAACTCCAGCGGCTTCCGACTGGAAGTGCCCGCAGAGAAGGCGGAGCAGTGGCGCCCCTACAAGGGTCAAGAAGTGATCTTCGGCATTCGTCCGGAAGACATTCACGCCAAGGAATTTACGCCGCCCGGCATCCTCGAGTCTGACCTGACCGCCAAGGTTGACGTGACCGAGTTGATGGGCAATGAGATTTTCCTCTACTTGCTCACGTCCGACGATAAGTCGTTCATCGGTCGTGTGGATCCGCGCGTGAAGGTTGAGCCGGGTGATGACGTTGAGCTGGCCATTAACATGGCAAATGCCCACATCTTCGATACCAAGTCTGAATTGGCGCTGGCTGAATAAGCGCTACATTTCGTCGCACCAAAACAGCCGGACCGGCTTATGCTGGTCCGGCTGTTTTTATGCTACACTCAAAGACGTTTCGACAATTTAATTCGCAACCAGTTGGCGAGGAGTCATATATGTCTGTTTTTACTGAATTCGATCTCATGCGCGATCTGCACATTGACGGCGATAAGATTGTACTCCTGGTATTGGACGGCTTGGGTGGTCTACCCATGGAGCCCAGCGGCAAAACGGAATTGGAGACTGCCAACACGCCGAATCTCGACCGCCTGGCGGCCGAGGGCAGCACCGGTCTCAGTACGCCTATTCGTGAAGGGATCGAGCCCGGCAGCGGACCGGCCCATCTGAGCCTCTTTAGTTATGATCCTATTCGCTATGAAATTGGCCGCGGCGTGCTGGAAGCGCTGGGTATCGGCTTTGAGCTCGGCCCCAATGACCTGGCGGCACGCGGCAATTTCGCCAGCGCTGATGCCGATGGCATCATCACCGACCGCCGCGCCGGGCGCATCTCCACGGAAGAATGCATCCGCCTGACCGAAAAACTCCAGGCCGCTACGGGCGACGCTCTCCCGGGCTATGAAGTCTTTGTCGAGCCCGTAAAAGAGCATCGCTTCGTTCTGGTCATCCGCGGGGAGGGGTTGGGCGGTCATCTCACAGAGACAGATCCGCTGCAGACCGGCAAACTGCCCCTGCCCGTCACCGATACGAGCGGCTCGCCGGAGGGCGTTCATACTGCGGCACTGGTGAATGAATGGGTCGAAAAGGCGCGCGCAGCGCTGGCCGATGAGCCGGTGGCCAACAGCCTCAACCTACGCGGCCTGGCCAGCGACCCGGGCCTGCCCCGCTTTCCCGAAATCTACGGGATGCGTGCAGGCGCTATTGCGGTCTATCCAATGTATAAGGGCGTAGCTCAATTGGTAGGCATGGATGTCGTCGAATTTGTGGGCGACCGCCCAGAACACGAGATTGATGCGCTTGAAGAAGCGTGGGACGACTATGATTTCTTCTTCATTCACATCAAGAAGACCGACAGCTACGGCGAAGACGGCAACTTTGATGCCAAAGTCCATGAGATCGAAGTGGTCGACGCGCTGATTCCGCGCATTCTGGCCCTCAAGCCGGGGGCGCTCATCGTTACGGGCGATCACAGTACGCCGGCCAAGCTGCGCAAGCATAGCTGGCACCCCGTGCCGACTCTGCTCTGGAGCCCCCAGGCAATGCCGGATCAGGCACAGAGCTTTGGCGAGCGCGCCTGCGCCAGTGGCCACTTCGGCGTCTTCCACGCCACCCACCTGATTCCCCAGGGTATGGCCCATGCCGGACGGCTCAAGCGCTTTGGTGCGTAGGGTGTCGATTGCGGATTGACGATTGCGGATTGAAGGACGGGGACTGGCGGTGAATTGGCTGTCAGTCTCCGGCCATTGCCAGATATGATGAACCTTGCAGAACGGATTGATGTAGCAGCGAAACGGTTGGCCGACGCGCAGCGGGTTCTCTGCCTGACTGGAGCGGGCGTGAGCGCGGAATCGGGCATTGCCACCTTTCGGGACGCCCAGACGGGGCTCTGGTCCAAGTTCGATCCCCAACAGCTCGCCTCGCAGGATGGGTTTGCGGCGGATCCGGGTCTGGTCTGGCGCTGGTACATGGACCGGCTGTACTGGGTCGATGACTCGACGCCAAATTCAGGCCATAAAGCGCTGGCTGAGCTGGAGGCGCTCCTGCCCTCCTTTACGTTGGTAACCCAGAATGTAGACAATCTACACGAGCAGGCCGGCAGTACGCGCGTCCTGCACATTCATGGCAGCATTGCTCGTTTCCGCTGCAACCGCTGCGATGTTGTTCACACGCTAACGGCGGACGAGCGAGAGGCGCCATTGCCGCCACGCTGCATTGCTTGCGGCGGCCCCGTGCGGCCGGATGTCGTCTGGTTCGGGGAGACGCTGCCGCAGGCAGTGCTCAGTGAAGCTTGGGCAATGGCCCAGCAGGCCGATGTTGCGCTTGTAGTCGGCACGAGCGGCGTGGTCTATCCTGCCGCCCAACTTCCTTACGTTGCGCGCGACGCCGGCGCATTCCTCATCGACATCAACCCCGAGCCCAGCGATATTTCACAGATCGCCGATATCTACCTCCAAGGCCCCAGCGGCGAAATTGGTCCGCGCCTGGCGGAAGCCACGCGGCAGCAGATCGTTGGTGCGTAGCGGCTGCGATAGTGGTGTCTTTTTCCTCAGCTGCAGTGAGCCAGTTGTGTGCTGGTCTTTGTCACCCGCATGGAAGCGAAGCTGAAGACGCTACGGGCGCGTGATTTCCGACTGACGCGTTCGTCCCGTGCGCACGTGGGCGTGTGCATCGAGCGGTTACGGGTATCGAAATCAGTGATTCGGACCTGGCGGCAGTTCCGGCAGAAATCGGGCCCGTGACCCGTATGCCGATTTCAGAAATCGGCATACGGGTCACGGGCCTACCCAAAGGAGAATACCCTATCGATTGTGCGGCGGATCCCCGCCTACGTGACGCTTCTATTTGGGGGCGAAGCGCTCATAGTTGCCGGCGTTTTCCGGCGTCAGCAGCACCATGTCGATCGACTGCTTTTCGGGCAGATCGGTCGAACCGTTCTGGATGTAGGCATCGGCCTGGATCACGGCCTGGGTCGCCATCTCCGCCACCGGCTGCAATGCCGTTGCGTCCAACTCGCCCGCTACGATCGACAGAATCGCATCGTCGCTGCCATCGAAGCCGACCACGAAGACATCGTCACGACCGGCGGCCAGCAGCGCAGCTTGCGCACCCAGCGCCATCGTGTCGTTGCCCGCAATCACGCCCTGGATGTCCGGGTTCGCCTGCAGAATCGTCTCCATCACGTCAAAGCCCTCGGTCTGGCTCCAGTTGGCCGTCTGCTGCGCCACCATCTCCAGGTCGGGGAACTCGTCGATGACATCGTGGAAGCCCTGCGAGCGCACGGCTGCGTTGGTGTCGGACTCCTTGCCCGTCAGCTCCACATACTGGCCCGCTTCGCCCATCAGCTCGACGAAGTACTCGCCGGCCAGCGTCGCGCCCTGATAGTTGTTGGAGACGATCTGGGCAACCGCCACACCGTCCTGGGTGATCTCACGATCGACCAGGAAGCTGGGAATGCCGGCATCGGCCGCCTTCTGCACCGCGGCGATGGAGGCATCGGCCCCGGCGTTGTCCAGAATGATTGCGGCCGCGCCCTGGGCGATGGCCGTGTCAAAGAGCTCGTCCTGCTTGTTGGCATCGTCGTCGTGAACCAGCGACAGCGTCTCGTAGCCCAGCTCTTCGGCCTTGGCCACGGCAATGTCGGCCATGGCGCCAAAGAAGGGATTGTCGTGCGACGGCGTGATCACCACGATCAAGCCAGTGCCGCTGGCTGCGTCGGCCTCTTCCTCGGCCGGCTCTTCGGTTGCTTCTTCGGCCGGCTCATCAGCTGCCGGAGCAGCAGCAGCCTTGGGGGCGAAGCGCTCATAGTTGCCGGCGTTTTCCGGCGTCAGCAGCACCATGTCGATCGACTGCTTTTCGGGCAGATCGGTCGAACCGTTCTGGATGTAGGCATCGGCCTGGATCACGGCCTGGGTCGCCATCTCCGCCACCGGCTGCAATGCCGTTGCGTCCAACTCGCCCGCTACGATCGACAGAATCGCATCGTCGCTGCCATCGAAGCCGACCACGAAGACATCGTCACGACCGGCGGCCAGCAGCGCAGCTTGCGCACCCAGCGCCATCGTGTCGTTGCCCGCAATCACGCCCTGGATGTCCGGGTTCGCCTGCAGAATCGTCTCCATCACGTCGAAGCCCTCGGTCTGGCTCCAGTTGGCCGTCTGCTGCGCCACCATCTCCAGGTCGGGGAACTCGTCGATGACATCGTGGAAGCCCTGCGAGCGCACGGCTGCGTTGGTGTCGGACTCCTTGCCCGTCAGCTCCACATACTGGCCCGCTTCGCCCATCAGCTCGACGAAGTACTCGCCGGCCAGCGTCGCGCCCTGATAGTTGTTGGAGACGATCTGGGCAACCGCCACGCCTTCTTGGGTGATCTCACGATCGACCAGGAAGCTGGGAATGCCGGCATCGGCGGCCTTCTGCACCGCGGCGATGGAGGCGTCGGCCCCGGCGTTGTCCAGAATGATTGCGGCCGCGCCCTGGGCGATGGCCGTGTCAAAGAGCTCGTCCTGCTTGTTGGCATCGTCGTCGTGAACCAGCGACAGCGTCTCGTAGCCCAGCTCTTCGGCCTTGGCCACAGCAATGTCGGCCATGGCGCCAAAGAAGGGGTTGTCGTGCGACGGCGTGATCACGACAATAAGATTCGAGCTTTCAGCCGGGGCGGCGGCTTCTTCCTCGACCGGTTCTTCCGTTGCTTCTTCAGCTGGTTCTTCCGCGACCTCTTCAACCGGCGCGGCTTCTTCAGCTGCGGGTTCCTCAGCGGGTGCAGCATCGCCACCGCCACGACCACACGCCCCCAACAGCAGCGTGAAGACCAGCAGCAAACTCAGTAGTGCATACAGTTTTCGGTTTTGCATGAGTAAAAATCCTCCATCCTCTGATAGTTTGTCAAAGTAAGCCAAGACAACATCATCAATCCTTGCTTGTTCGAACCCTGATTCCGATACGCAGCTCCTCTCCTACGCGTGTTGCTGTGCCGATTTTCGAAGTAAGCTTCATCGATGGGACAACCATCAAATGCCTCAAAACGCATGTTTGGCTATGCCAGCTGTTGCTGCTGCTTCAGGGCAGCCCGCTCTTGCATGCGCGCCTGCATCTGATCGATGATGACGGCCAAGACGATCACAGCGCCCTTGATCACCTGCTGCCAGAAGGAAGAGACGCCAAGACCGATCAGGCCATCCGTGAGCACGCCGATGACGAATGCGCCGATGATTGTGCCGCCGATGGAACCGCGACCGCCCGAGAGCGATGTGCCGCCCAGCACTACGGCGGCGATGGCGTTGAGTTCAAAGAAGGTGCCGGTGGCGGGATGGGCGGCCACCAACTGCGAAGAGATGATCAGGCCGACGGTGGCGGCGCAGAAGCCCGAAATCATGTAGACGGTCGTCTTGACCCGGTTGACGCGCACGCCAGAGAGCTCAGCCGCCCGCTCGTTGCCGCCAATCGCATAGACCTGGCGGCCAAAGGGCGTGCGGTTGGTCACAAAGGCGGCGACCAACGCATAGACGATCATGATCCAGATCGAATAGTTCACCCCCAAGAATTCGCCGGAGCCGAGCAGCGGGTAGCCGGTGTTGCCCAACTCTGGCCGACCCACCAGATTCGCAAAGGTATTGCCGTTGGAACGCAACAGGGCCAACCCTCGGGCCACATACAGCATGCCCAATGTGGCGATAAAGGGCGCCACATTGAAGCGCGTGATCACGAAGCCGTTGATCGCGCCCATGAGGATGCCCGCGCCCAGCGTCATTAGCAAGATCGACCAGACGTGGGGATACGCTACCACGCCAAAGATCTCCATGACGATGCCTTCGTTGATCAGGCCGCCGGCGATCATGGCACAGAGGCCGACCACCGAGCCGACGGAGAGATCAATACCGCCCGTCAGGATGACGAAGGTCATGCCGATGCCGAGAATTGCATTGATCGCCACATGTTTGGACATAATGACGATGTTGGCCGGCGTCAAGAAGGTGGGGGAGAGAATCGAGAAGATGACGACCAGCACGATGAGGGCGATAAAGGCCCTGGCGCTTAACAAGAGCTGCTGGATATCTACCCCGCTCCGTCCAGATTTTGACGACACCGTTGCTTCAGCTTGACTCATCACTCGCTCCTTCGGTCTGATCATCCGACTCTGAACTATGTTGCCCTCTGGGTCCATGGCCTATCGCGGACGCGGCCACCAACCTTTCTTCTGTCGCTTCCCTTCGTGAGAATTCGCCCGTCACCCGGCCTTTGGACATAACCAACACCCGGTCCGACATGGCGAGCACTTCCTTCAGTTCCGATGAGGCAAAGACAATGCCGTAGCCCTCGGCGGCCAGGTGATCCATGATTTCGAAAATCTCGGATTTTGCGCCGACATCAATGCCACGGGTGGGCTCATCCAACAGCAAGACTTTGGGTGTCGTGAGGAGACTCTTGGCCACCACCACTTTCTGCTGGTTGCCGCCGCTCAGGGCCGACACGAGCTGTTTGGGGCTGGCTGTCTTGACCGACATTTCGCTGATCATGCGGCCGACGCTGCTGTCTTCTTTTTTGCGCGAGAGATAAAAGCCATTGAGGTATTTTTGCAGGCTCGCCAACAGCATATTGTTGGCCACGGACATGCTCTGAATCAACCCTTCGCGTTGCCGGTCTTCCGGCACGAGCGACATGCCCAGCTGAATGCGTTTGCGCACGTCAGCGGATTTCATCTCGGCGCCGTCTAGCCAGACGCGGCCGGAAGCCTCTGGATGGAGGCCGACCAGTGATTCGAAGAGCTCGGAACGTCCCGCACCCATAAGTCCATAGATCCCAATTATCTCACCTCGCTGCAGTGAAAACGAGACGTGGTCGACGGCAAAGCCGCCGCCCACACGGGGCAAAGCCATCTCCTCGACACGCAGCAATTCGTCGCCCAGTTCACGCTCCTGGTAATGAAAAAGTGTTGCGGGATTGCGGCCCACCATCTCTTCAATGATCCACGTGATGTCGATCTCGCTGATGGGGCGTTCCGCCATGAGTCTGCCATCGCGGAGCACCGTGATGTAATCCCCGATCTGCAGCAATTCGTCCAGCTTATGAGAAATGTAGATGATCGAGACGCCATTTTGCTTGAGTTCGTGAATCACGCTGAAGAGAATCTCGACTTCGCTACTACTGAGCGCCGAAGTCGGTTCGTCCATGATCAGAATGCGAACGTCTTGGGCCAAGGCCTTGGCAATCTCGATGATCTGCTGCTGACCGATGCGCAGATTGCTGACCAGATCGGTCGGCGAGATATCCTGCTCCAGTCGATCCAGAAGTGACTGGGCGATCTCGCGCTGGCGCTTTCGATCGATGGCGATGCCGCCTTTGACAAGGTTGTGGCCCATAAAGATGTTTTCGGCTACATCCAAATTGGGGAAGAGGTTCATCTCCTGATAGATGATGCCGATGCCATGGTCTGCGGCATCGTGGGCGGAATGAACCTTGATGGGCTTGCCGTCAAGCACGAGCGAGCCCGATGTGGGCTGCTCAACGCCAGCGAGCACCTTCATCAAAGTCGACTTTCCCGCGCCGTTCTCACCGACCAGCACGTTCACCTTGCCCGCATAAACGTTGAAGTCAACGGAGTCCAGTGCCGTGGTGCCGGGATAGACCTTGGTAATCTGCTCAGCGTGGAGAATGACCGTATCAGCCGATGGGGCAATTGTGGACGCTGCGGTTGATGCACTTGCACTCATATTGCAAAATCCTGGACCAAGTTGGAAGGGCGAATCATGCCGTCAGGCGACTTACTCGCTGAGATCAAAGGTCACGGGGGAGACGGTAATTTCACTCAGATCAATGTTGGTTTGATTTGTGGTGCTGATGGAAAACGCACCGTCGAAGGAGACTGTCTTGCCCAGAAGGTTCTCCAAGTCGAGATCCCCAAGAACGTCAGCCGCAATCCGCTTGTTCATTTCCCGAGAGACCTGACCAAATTCCGTCTGGTCCTTGAAATCGCCAAAGGGCACCAGCCCGGTTGCATCACGCACAGCGTTGCCGCGAATCAGCGGCCCGACCTGGACGATGACCTTTGCGGGCCCGTCGTAGCCCGCCAGGTCAACGACGGCGGTGCCATTGCGCGACTCGGTCAGCACCTCGTCGATTGTGCCTTCACCCTTGACCATAAATTGATAAGCCCCGCCGACAAAGCTGCCATATTCCTCACCGCCGCTCTCCAGATTGGCCTCGATTGCGGTCAGCACGGTCGCCAGGTCCTGGGCATTCGCGACGATTGCAGGTTGCACGACGCTCTCCCACACGCCGTCGACGTGAACCTCCGGATCGAAGGCCTCGCTCTCTAGCTGCGCCTCAATCTCTTCCAACGGCACGATCGTGCAGGCGGAAAGGAGCAAGAGTAATGGAGTCATACAGAGCAAGGGAAGAAGGCGTTGCCAGTTAGGAAGCAATTTCGCCCTGCGGCGAAATGAAAACCAGGACACTGTGCGGTATGCAATGGTCTTTTGCATGACACGTCTCATTTCATGAAATGATCGGTAAAACAGCAGCCTAGGATAATTAGGCAAGATTGAATAAATATTCGAGCACATCATACACCATCCGAATTTGATTGTCAATCCGCGCCGAAAAGCAGGGTGCATACCACATTTGGGGGGCTGCTCTAGAGAAAGCGATTAGTCCGTTCGTGCACCGCCCCCAAAATGGGATGCAACCCGAAAAGCATTCCATCCCGCCAGGTTGAGCAGGCTAAACCACGGGAGATGGCCGATTGATCTTGCGCAGGCAGGTGGTCCGGTTTACAAATTATGAAGCGGCGACGGGTCCAGAGGTCAAGAAGGCTTCCACTTCGGCCAGATTAGGCAAGGAGGGCTGCGCGCCGGCCTTGGTTGCGGCAAGCCCTGCCGCGGCATTGGCAAAGCGAGTGGCCGCCGCGAGATCTTCGCCCTTCGCCAGCGCCACGGCCAGCGCGCCATTAAACGAATCGCCCGCTGCCGTCGTGTCGACTGGCGTGATCTGAAATGCCGGTACTTCCATCTGGCGCTCGCCGTCCAGCAGCAGCGCGCCCTGTTCGCCCAGCGTCACGATCAAGACATCCAGCCCAAGACGCTCATGGTAGGCCGCAGCCGCCTGCGCAATGGCAGCAGCCGGCGTAGCCTGGGCCAGCATGGCAAGTTCGGTTTCATTGGGGGTCAGAATGTCGACCATGGCCAGCAATTCTGCCGGCAACTCCGCCGCGGGCGCCGGATTGAGAATGACGCGCACGCCATGCTTTTGCGCCAGCTTGGCCGCAGCTTCGACCGTCGGCAAGGGCACTTCCAGCTGCAAGAGCAGACAGTCAGCCTGGGCAATCTGCGCCTCAGCCGCGGCTACGTCGCCGGGCGTTAGGCGCGCGTTGGCGCCTGACGCCACCGCGATGCAGTTCTCGCCCTTGGCGTCCACGGTGATCGAGGCAATGCCGGAAGGCGCCCCATCATCCCAGACGAGGAAATCCAGGTTCAATCCTTCCGCCTGGTAGGCCTCGTACGCGCGCTGCCCAAAATCATCCCGTCCCAGACGGGCCACGAAGGTAACGTCGGCGCCCAATCGCTGTGCGGCCACAGCCTGATTGGCCCCTTTACCGCCCTGGACGGTGGCGAAGGTCCCGCCCAGCACCGTCTCGCCCGGCTTGGGCAGATGCCCGACCTGGACCACCATATCCGTATTTGCACTACCAACAACAACAATTCGTGGATTCATGCTTGAGTCCTTACAGAGTTATGCGTTAAGCCACGCCAATACGGCGATCACGGAAGGCTGCTGCCGCGCACAACCAGTTCTGAGGGCAGCACAATCCGCTTGATGGGCTCTTCCTTGTTGCGCATACGCGTAACGAGCGTGCGAACCGCTTGACGCCCCATCTCTTCTTTGGGTTGAGCAACGGTGGTCAGGGAGGGCACGGTGTAAGAGGCCAGTTCGATGTCGTCAAAGCCGACAATGGCCAGATCGTGGGGCACGCGCATGCCTGCTTCGCTCGCAGCGCGGATTGCCCCCACCGCCATGACGTCGTTGCAGGCAAAAATCGCCGAAGGCGGATTCGCCAAGCCCAGCAGCCGGCGCGTCACATCCTGACCCGATTGATAGCGAAAGTCGCCCCGGTCACAGAGCGCAGGCTCTGGCTCCAGCCCGAGCTCAGCAAGCGCCTGACGATAACCGATCTCGCGATCGGCGCTGGGCGTCACGTTCGACGGGCCGGCGATGAGGCCGATCCGGCGATGGCCCTGCTCCAACAGGTGATGCGTGGCGAGATAGCCGCCCGCCAGATTATCGGCCAGGACAGCATCCACTTCGATTTCAGCCAGATCCCGATCCACTACCACGACGGGCACACTCTGACGCAGCAGGCCCTGCAGCGAGCGGCTTTGATCGCCTACGGCGAAAAAGATCATACCGTCGACCTGGCGCTTGCTGAGCAGATCGGCGTAAAAGGCTTCCTTCTCCGGGTTGCTTTCGGAGTTACAGAGCACCACGCTGTAGCCCAGTCCGAAGGCGGTCGCTTCAATCGTGTGGCCGACTTCGGCGAAGTAAGGGTTGGCACTATCGGGCAGGATTAAACCGATAGTGTGCGTTTCGCCGCGCCGCAATGAACGAGCCAGCGTGTTAGGCCGATAGCCCAACTCGTCCATGGCCGCCTGGACGCGCTGGCGGATCTCGTCCGAGACGAAGCGCGTGTTGTTGACGATATGCGAAACGGTGGTCGGCGAAACGCCAGCCTTGTCTGCGACCTCACGAATGGTCGGCACCGGACAGTCTCCGTCGGTACGATTTGAGAATGGTTGAGAAGGAGTCAAGAGTCGATTTAGCAAACGTTTGCGCAATCGATTGCTTACAGTCTAGCAAGACTGCCGTAGGATGTCAAGGGGTATCGAGAATATTTCACTGGGATGAAGCGCGGATGACGCGGATCGGGCGGATTATCGTCTCATCCAGAACGCGGGCCGCGGCTTGCTCATGCAGGGCACGCGCGAACTGGCACGACTATCGCGTCACTGCACGCATGACGCCCCACATGTGTCAGGCGGGCGGCGTAGGCGTGCGCGTCCAGGGCATGGGGCGCTACTATGCGTTACTGGTTGACCGGGAGAAGACCAGAATCATCCGTGCGTTTGAAGGAAAAGACACGGTACTGGCGGAAAGTGACTTCGGCTGGACCTTCGGCGTGCCGTATGAACTCGACCTCAGCGTGGAAGGAAACCGCCTGGTCGGCTCCATTGACGGCAAAGTCATCATTGAGGCCGAGGATCCGGACAATCTGTATCCCGGCGGCGGGGTGGCACTCATCACCGAAGTCGGGCGTATCGGCTGCGATCACGTGACGGTACAGCCGATCTGAGGACTGAAGGAGCGTGTGCGCAACTGCTAACGCCTTCAGTCTTTATGTGACCGTACCTGACGCTTGGTGCGTGCACAGACATGCCCCAATATCGAACCACAAGATCCTTTGGCTGGTCCCTTCGGAGCCCAGGGTAGTCGCCAGTGACGCGGCTCAGGATGACCATGGAGCATCAGGCGTCATCCTGAGCGGGTCCGGCTGAGAACGATCGGCACAAATGAGAATGGCCAGCCGAAGGATCTTGACTGCAGATTCCCTTATTCTGCGTCTGAATGCATAGCATCTGTTGACAAGAACGATGCTTCTGTCGACCATCCCGGCTATGGGCGCATGGCATATGTGTCGGTCAATGCATAGGCGTGCTCTTGCCACACGCGCTCGAAGCGTTGGGAATTGACGGCCGGCTTCTTGATCATCCGCAGACAGTAGGCCATCTGCGCTTCGCTGCTGGCGGTTTTCGAGTAGACCTGCAACGCAAACTTGGAAAAATCGCGCACCATGAAGTCAAAGATCTGATCGAGCAAGTCATCATCGATGGCATAGATGCGCGCATTCTCGATAATCAACTGACCGTAGGCGACCAAGGAAAAGAGCTCGCCCAGGTTCAGCAAAAAATCGATGTCCTGCGTTTGCTCCTCCGTAGGACGGGCGGCAAAGAGCATTTCCTTAAACGTCGCAATCTGCTCCTTGAAGATCTGGACATTGGGCAGATCGACGCTCTCGTACGCCAATGCATAATCGTGAAATTGAATCTTACCCAATCCTTTGGTCGCGCCCTGGTTGAAGAGAAAGTCGTCATTCACCGGGTCAGTGCACTGGGGAATCTCCGGGAACTCGGCCGGGAAGAAGAAGTAGTTGGGCATGAACTTGACCACCAGCGCCATGTTGACGTGGACGGTCCCTTCTAGCTTGGGCAGGGCACGGATATCGCGTGTCACTGCGTCAAAGACCAGATCCTTTTCGAAGCCCTTGGCGGCAATTACGTCCCACAGCAGATTGACAACTTCTTCGCCTTGCGTCGTTACCTTCATTTTGACCAGTGGATTATAGAGCAGATAACGCCGGTCATCGACCGAGGCGCTACGCATGTAGTCGGCAGCACGCAGCGCGAAGAGCTTCATGGCCGTCAAGCGGGCATAGGCGTCGGTGAAAAGCTGCTTGATGTGGGGAAAATCGGTCACGTAGTGATCGAAGAGACGCCGGTGCGCGGCGTGGGTGATGGCTTCATGGTAGGCGTGGGTGCACATGCCAATCGAGGCCCAGCCGAGGTTGTACTTGCAGATATTGATCGTATTGAGCGCCGCATCCCACGCTCCACGCCCTTGCGAGAGAATGTCGGCGTCGGTAACCGGATAGTCTTCCAGCGCAAATTCGGCCACATAGTTCTGAGAGTTGACCACGTTGCGCACGCAGTCGAATCGCTCGTGTTGGGAATCAACGGCAAAAAAGACATAGTCGCCCGTGTCGGCCCGCTTGCCGAAGGTGGAGACAAGTGCGGCTTCGTTGGCGTTGCCGATGTAATATTTTGATCCGTCGGCCCGATAGCCCCCGCCATTCGGCGTCAGCGTCATTTCGCTGGCATAGAGATCGGCGCCGTGTTCCTTTTCCGAAAGACCAAAGGCAAAGACCGCACCCTCCTCAAGCAGCTGCGCCGTCTGCTCTTTGATCGCTTCGTTGTGGCTCATCCAGATCGGGCCCAGGCCCAGCATAGACACCTGCCACGTATACCAGTAGCAAAGCCCGTAAAAGCCAAGAATCTCATTGAACGCACAGATGCGAAAGGTGTCCCAACGTGCGTCGGACGCGCCGTAGCCTGCCGGCGTCATGAGGATGGCAAAGGCCCGTTCCCGCTTGATGAATTCGACAAAATCATAATTCCAGACGCGTGAGTGGTCGTCTTCTCTGAGCTTTTGTTTGCCCTTGTCTTCGAAAAAGGCGATGGTCTTACGCATGAGGTCGCGCGAGGCCGGATCAAGGTAGTCGTAGGATTGCGTGCTGGGGTTGAGGAGCATGGTTTGCGTAGCCTCTCGGAACAGTAGGTGACGGCTGAGATGGGCCGATAGACGGTAAAACTACGATAACACGCTTGCCCTGCGCAGGCCAGATTTGAGACGCGAAGACGTGATGCATGAAGCAAATCCGATCACAAAATTGTCGCAAAATTTGTGGTATACTCGAGTAGACGCGCCCATGCTCTATTCAAATCGAGTGAAGGCGCAACGCCAATGTTTGCCTCAATCTCCGCTTGCTTGGCTCCTCTCAAGTTGAACAAAACGGCGGCGGGGATTTATGCTCTCGCAAGGCGGTGACCATCTTCGGTTGATCCGATCACTCACACACGCTTCCAGTAAAGAACAGGAGCCACGTACGTTGGTACCCATTCACGCAAAATGAGGGGCACAAAAGGGGTACAAGCATGTTGAACGCAGCCGCAATGGCGGCCAGGCAATGCGGGGGACCGTGACGGTTCCGAGGGCTGCGGTGATGAGCCTGAATCGTCATTGGTGTTGTGGGTTGCCGACACCTGTTGTACAATTTAATTGTACGCAATGGAGTTAGTCAATGAAGGAGTCAGAAATGGTCGAAGTGGGCATCAGTGAGTTTCGCGCCAATATGAACGCCATCCTGCAGCAAGTGCAAAATGGCGAAGTCGTCTCCTTGTTATTGCGCGGCAAGGAGGTTGCGAAAATTGTTCCGCCCGATTTTGCCCAGGCAGCCGCACGCGACGAACTGGCCTTGCTGCGCCAATCGGCCGTCGTTGGCGACGTGCTCGCGCCGCTTGATGAATCGTGGCATGCAACGAACAAAGCATGATTGCAGTCGATACCCATGTCCTTATCTGGGACGCGCTGCTGCCGGCGCGCCTTTCACAGCAGGCAATTCAAACGATTGCCGAGGCCAATCAGACCGATGGCCTTGTTGTCGCAGACATCTCACTGTGGGAGATGGCAATGCTCATCCAGAAAGGGCGTATCCGCGTCGCGACAGACACACACGCCTTTCTCAGTCTGATTCTAACAGCCAATAAGATCACCGTACGCGCCATCACGCCCCAGATTGCCTCGCTGTCCGCCCAATTGCCAGCCGTCCTTGAGGCAGATCCGGCCGACCGCCTGATTGTCGCCACTGCGTTGGCAGAAGGGGCGCCACTAGTCACAGCTGACCGCAAGCTGCGGCGGTCAGATGAGATTGAGACGATCTGGTAAAGGCGGTAAGAGTAGCGACATAGCGTGGGAATTTGTCTAGATGCGCTTGTTTTCTCGTACCGATTACTATTGCTTGCACTACGAAAAAAACTCGTTGTGCTGTTCCTGCACGCGAATGAAGGTTGTGCGCTTGGTCAGTTCCTTGAGCCGCCGCGCGCCCACGTAGGTGCAGGTCGAGCGCACGCCGCCCAGCATGTCCTGTACGGTGGCCTCAACCGGGCCGCGGTAGGGAATGTTGACGGTCTTGCCCTCTGACGCCCGGTACTCGGCCACGCCGCCGGCGTGCTTCTCCATGGCCGTCTGCGAACTCATGCCGTAGAACTGCTTGTAGGGTGCGCCGTCGATCTCGATCAGGTCGCCGCCGCTCTCGTCGTGGCCGGCCAGCATACCGCCAAGCATGACAAAATCTGCGCCGCCGCCAAAGGCCTTGGCAACGTCACCCGGCACCTTGCAGCCGCCATCGGAGATGATCTGCCCACCCAGCCCGTGCGCAGCATCCGCACACTCAATCACGGCCGAGAGCTGAGGATAACCCACCCCGGTTTTGATGCGCGTCGTGCAGACCGAGCCCGGACCAATGCCGACCTTGACCACGTCCGCCCCGCCCAGCAAGAGCTGCTCCACCATCTCACCCGTGACCACGTTGCCGGCGATGATCGTCTTGTCCGGATGTTTGTCGCGCACCCGTTTGACGAACTGGACGAAGTGCTCCGAGTAGCCGTTAGCCACGTCGATGCAGATGAAATCGAGCTGGCTGTACTCACCGAGCAGATAGTCGAGCATCTCGGCGTCGTCCCGGCCTGTGCCCGTACTGACGGCGATGTGCTTGGTGACAGACTCGTCGGCCGTCTGCACGAAGGCCGCCCACTCGTCGCGCGTATAGTGCTTGTGAATGGCGGTCATCATCTGATGATGGCTGAGCGCACGCGCCATCTCGAAGGTGCCGACGGTGTCCATATTGGCGGCGATGATGGGCACACCGACCCATTCGCGTTCACTGTGCCAGAAGGTGAACTTGCGCACGAGTGAAACCTGGGCACGCGAGCTCAGCGTCGACCGTTTCGGCCGAATCATGACGTCCTTGAACCCAAGTTTGACGTCCGCTTCAATTCTCATGGTTGTTTCGCTGCTCCGTTGAAAAGTTGACCAAAGTGCGCATCGGTTTCCATCGCGCTGTCGCTGGACGTGCTGCGCCGAGAGCGGGACCAAGTACGCGAGCAGGAGGATGGAAACGCATAGAAGCTCCTTGCTATACAACAGCAGGGCCCAGGGGGCTCCCCGAACGGAACGGATAAAGCAGTCGTCTTATCGACAACGGATGTGGTGATCAACAGCAAAGCAGTATCCGTTCCTTTCCATATCAGTTGTTGTGCACCAATTATCGGCGATCCTGCACCGGTCGCCATGGCGACCGCCCAGGCATGAATGCCGTGGGCTAGACTGCTGCGCCCCATTAAATGGGGCTTGGCTGCCGACGGTGAAGGTCCACTTCATCGGACACTGGCCCAAGCGCGAGCAGGCGGACGGAAACGCGTCGATGGACGGTCTCGTACACAACGCAGTATCCGTTCCTTTCGGGGAGCCCCCTGGGCCCCGTTGTTGTGTATCGCCGGCTGTCGAGAGCGATTTGTGGGTAAAGCCGGTCTCGGCCCGCCTGGCTTACCCTTCCCCATACCGCGCCGGCGCATAACGCCTGGCCAGCAAGCCGGTGGCTTGTTCCACATCAATCTCCGCTACCAGCAGGCCCTCTTCCCCATAGGGCAGATAAGCCTGGCAGCGTCCTGTCGGGTCGATCAGACTGGTGGCTGATTCCGGATAGCGCAGGGCGTAGTTGACGCTGGCAAAGTAGATCGTATTCTCGCGGCTGCGCATCGCCATGGCCTGTTCGTAATAGGGATTGCCGGACGCGCCCCACTCGGTCAGACGTACGCCGGCCTGTTCATTGCCCGTGTGCTGGGGGTGAAAGACGATTTTGGCCCCGCGCACCGCGGCCCAGCGCACCGTCTCGGGATAGCGCCATCCCTCATGACAGATCGCCACGCCAAACTTCACACCGTTGATCTCGAAGAGTTGTCGGGTGTTCCCGGGCACATAGAAGCGATCTTCGCTCGGATCGAGCTGGTTCTTGGTCTGGACGCCCAATGACTCGCCGCGTGCATCAAAGACAGGCGCTGCGATCTGCCGTCCCGTCGCCGTGATCCACTCCGATGCCGAAAATGACGGCGATGCTATGCTCGCGCGCCGACTGGGCCACACTGCGCAGCACCCGCGCTTGCGCATCAATGTCGAAGGGCAGCACGTCAAAGTCCTGACCGCGCAGACCCGGCAGATAGGCCTCGGGAAAACAAACGATCTCAGCGCCCTGTGCCGCGGCCTCGGCCACGAGCGCACGCGTTCGCTCGAGCCCGGCTTCCAGACTCTCGGCGATGCGGGGCGAAGCCAGCGCAATGATCATGACGGTTCGTCAGCAGACGCAGTTGCCGCAAGCAGCGCAGCCAGGTGCAGGAAATCGCGCGCGTGAAAGGTGTCTTCGGGCTGGCCGGAGATATCCTTTGGCGCATCGGATCCAAATTCCAGCGGGCGCTCAATGTACGCCGTCTGCAAACCGCAACGCCGGGCCGCCGCCAAGTCATTGTCGTGTGCGGCGACCATGAGCACCTGGGCCGGCTCCACATCAAAGACGCGGGCAACGCCGAGGTAGGTTGCCGGATCAGGCTTGTAGCGCTGAAAGGTCTCAGCCGACAGAATGCAGTCCCAAGGCAGCCCGGCATGCTTGGCCATGTTGGCCAGGAGTCCGATATTGCCGTTGGAGAGCGTGCAAATCATGTAGCGGCGCTTGAGTTCGGCCAGCCCAGCAACAGCGTCCGGCCACGGATCGAGGCGATGCCAGGCCCTGTTGAGCTCGCGCTTCTCTGCCTCGCTCAGCCAATCGATGCCATATTCGACCAGCAGCTCATCCAAAATGAGCCGGTGAAGGTCATCGATGATGGTCCAGCCCAACTCGCCCGCACGCACCCGCGCCATGGCCGGCTGGTAGCCTGCGCGCCAGGCAAGCGCAAATTCGCTCCCGTCGACGCCGAGTGCCAATCCATCCACCTCTTGTGCAATCGACCCGTGCCAGTCAACCACCGTCCCAAAGACATCAAAGGCCAGGACTTTCAGTTCCGGCATGGAGCCTTCTCCTTCTTGCAGACCAGAATGATGCTTGGGCTGGTTGCAGTGAGCGGTTCGCGATTCCAATCACCATATTGACGGACGACTGCAAAGTGATTGTAGGCTAAACATTCTTTGTGCATCAGGGAGCCATCAGCCCGTGTCCAAATGGGAATAAGACTTCATCCTCACCGGGGTTCGAGACGTCCAGGGGCAGGATGTCGATGTTGCGGGGCCACGTATAGGCGCTCTTGCCGGTAAAAGGTTGCGTGCCAAAGAGCACATCCGCTACCCCCTGCCCTTCTGTACCCGGCAGCCACGCCGCCACGAGCGCGTCCCAATTATCGATTCGGTCGGCGATCATCAGCGGTCGGCCCGAAATGAGCACGACGGCAAGCTGATCGCACTGCGCGGTCAGCCGGTCGAGCGTGCGCAACTCGTTGACGGGCAGCGTTAGCGTTGCGCTGTCTCCCAGACCTTCGGCGTAGGGAAGCTCGCCGACAACGCCAAGACAGATCATGGGCCCCTCGCCGGGCGCGTTGTCGCCAAAGCGCGCGTACGGGTCATAGATCACCGCGCTCTGGGGCGAGAGCGCCTGCTGCACGCCGGCCAAAATCGTGGTGCCAGGCGTGATGTCGCCCGGCTTGCCCTGCCACTCAATCGTCCAGCCACCGGACTGGATGCCGATGTCATCGGCGGCCGCGCCGGCAACGTAGAGTGTCGGCAGATCGGAGGGAAGCGGCAATAGGTCCAACTCGTTCTTAAGCAAGACAAGCGACTTGGCCACCGCCTCCCTGGCCAATGCACGATGGGGCTCAGAGCCGACGCTTGACGCCAGCTCAGGGTCGGCGTAGGGCTGTTCGAATAGGCCAAGGGCGAACTTCACGGTGAGGATGCGCCGCACCGCGTCGTCAATTCGATCCAGAGAGACGTCGCCCGCAGCGACGGCCGCGGTGAGCGTATCAACGAAGCGCGTGGCGTCATACGGCACCATATTCATGTCGACGCCGGCGTTGATGGAGGCGACGACTGCCGTATAGTAATCGGGATCGATCTGATCGATGGCGGCCCAGTCGGAGACGACGAAGCCGTCGAAGCCCAGTTCCCCTTTCAGCACGTCGGTGATCAGATAGCGCTGGGCGTGCATCTTCATGCCGCCCCAGCTGGAAAAGGAGACCATAACGCTCTGCGCGCCGGCGTCGATGGCCGCAACATAAGGCGGGAGATGAATCGCACGCAGGGTTGCCTCGTCCGCCTCGGTGACGCCCTGGTCGATCCTATAGCCATTCGTGGTGGATGTGCCCCAGACCGTACCACCGTCGCCCACAAAGTGCTTCGGCGTGCCCAGTACCGTATCCGGTGCCCCGAGGTCGTCACCCTGCATGCCCTGGAGATAGGCCGCGGCCAACGCAGTCACGATCTCGGGACGCTCGCTGTACCCTTCATAGGTGCGGCCCCAACGGATGTCCTGGGGCACGGAGACGGCCGGAGCGTAGTTCCAGGTGATGCCCGTGGCGGCCATTTCGGCGGCAGTCACGCGGCCGATTTCGGCCATGAGCGCGGGGTCATTGGCTGCGCCCAGTCCAATGTTGTGGGGAAAAATGGTTGCGCCGCGCAGATTGCCGTGGCCATGCACCGCGTCAACGCCGTAGATGAGCGGTATGGCCAGTCGCGTCTGCCGCGCCTCGTCTTGAAAGCCACCGACCATCGCGGCCCAGCCGGCCGGCGTGTTTTCGGCCGGCGATCCGCCGCCGCCACTGAGCACGCCGCCGATGAGACGCTCATCGATGTCGCCGGGCATGACGCTGCCCTTTTCGATCAGCGTCATCTGGCCGATCTTTTCGGCCAGCGTCATGCGCGCGAGCAGTTCCTCGGCGCGGACGGCCGGATCCAAAGCAGTGTCCTGGTCGGCCAGTGTGGCGAGGGCGGGGTCCTCAATCAACAGATCACCGCCAGTACAAGCAGCCAAGCTAAGGCTAAGGGCCGCGATCACGAGAGCGACCGCGTGATGAATTTTCATTGGGTGTCTCCAATTTGTCGAACTCAGGAATGATCAACCAAGCGCACGGATTTAGTATAGATCACTCTTGCGGCGGTGAAAAGAGGTCTTGAACCGAGCAGGTAATTCAACGACGAATTGATTCCTGGCCTATGGCGTCAAGCTCGTTGAAACACGTAGGGAGCGTGGATCCGCGACTTATTGCCGCGCAGGTTTGGGGCCCTTTACTTGACAACTTGTCAAAAACACGCGATGCTGACAGCATGAAAATATATCCGGTTGGCGAGTTCAAAGCGCACTTTTCCGAGATCATGGAACAGGTGCGCGCGGGTGAAAAAATCATCATCAGCTATGGCAAGAAGAAGGAGAACATTGCTGTTGTAATTCCTTATGCTGCGTACAAGAGCAAAAGAATTCAACTCGGGCTGCTACAGGACAAGACGCTCAAAATTCATGATGACTTCGAAATGAGCGAAGATGAGCTGCTTAATCTATGAACTACTTGCTCGACACACATATCGTTCTGTGGTCTCTGTTTGAGCCGGGGAGAATTAGCACACCTCTACGCACGATTCTGGAAAATGATCGGGACCTAAAGCTCTTGTCAGACATCAATCTGTGGGAGATTTCGCTCAAATATTCGCTCGGCAAGTTAGAGTTGAACGGCACAAATCCGAGCAAACTATTTGAGACATTGTTGCAAGCTGGTTTTGAAGTTGCCGAACTGGAAAGTCGAGTATTTGTAACCTATTACCAGCTCCCCAAGAAGGACGACCATCAAGACCCCTTTGACCGTTTGCTGATCTGGCAAGCCATTGAAAACGACTATACGCTGATCACACAGGACAAAAAAATCGAGCAGTATCGCGGCAGATGGCTTACAGCTGGTGTTAGGATGAAAACTATCGAAGATCTGTTGTTGCAGACCGTGCGCTTGCACGAAAGCATCATAGGCGGCCGTGGTCAGGGCAAAGCCAGCGGGCACGGCGAATCCCGCCGCGGTCATCTTGCCCAGGTTGGCCCCTTTGCCGCCGGACGCGGGGATGTCGGTCTTGTTTAGCTGTGAAAATGGCGCGATAAAATTTAGGGATTCACTGTGATATTGCCCAAATTCAGCCTGTCCACATCAATATCTATGATGCCGACCGCATATTTTTCTTGACTTGCGTATGTACCGTGTCCATCGCCGCCACCTGTGATTAAGAGTTGGTGGGTCCGCGCATAATCACGGAGTGCATCTGCAATTTCGGGCGTGTGCCTGACGCTGAACCCTTCCGCGCCGTCAATGCCATAGGCCGCCAATTGTCCAATATCGGCGGAGATCGTGTTGGCATTGCGTAAGTAGCCGCCGGGAATGATGTCATAGCCACCCGCATCATGGATGATTTCGATGACTTCTTCCGCCGGGCGAAAGGGCAACTCTTGCATAGAATCTCATATTGAGATAAACTCCATCTATGCACATTATCTCGCGCAAAGCGCTCAGACAATTTTGGGAGGCTCATGCTGATGCAGAAAGCCCCCTACAACGGTGGTACAAAATTGTCGATGCGACAGAATTCAGCAGCTTTGCAGATTTGCGAGAGACATTCCCATCGGCTGACATGGTTGGACAGTGGGTCGTCTTTAACATTGGCGGCAACAAATATCGTTTGATAACATCCATTCATTTCAACCGCGGCAAAGTCTATATTCGACACGTATTGACGCATCAAGCGTACGACGAAGGTAAATGGAAAATATGAGTGTTGTATCCCAAGAACTTCAACCGCATTGGCAAGTGCTTGGTCCCATCCTGACCATCCATACAGAAGCGGCGTATGACCAGGCTGTGGAGCGCTTGAACGCACTGATCGACGAAGTCGGCACGGACGAGATGCATCCGCTGTACGAGCTACTCGACACGTTGGGCACTTTGCTTCATGCCTATGAAGAGAAGCACGTTCTGATGCCTTCCGCCGGTGGCGCTGAGGTCCTGGCATACCTCATGGATGAGCATGGGCTGAATCAGGCGGATCTATCTGAAATCGGTTCACAAGGCGTTGTTTCAGAAATTCTACATGGCAAACGGCAGCTCAATGTCCGCCAGATTCAGGCCCTATCTCTTCGCTTCAACGTTTCGCCGGCCGTATTTTTCTAGCGAATCCGGCTAATGGGAACAACCATAATTCGCTTATGCAGCTTTCAAGAACAAGTTCTTGGGTTGCACCTTCCTGGAAGCTCCCTATCTGAAAGGACGCCTTGCCACATTCAGCTTTCAGGAAGCAACGGGGATGTTCAGGAGCGAGTCAGCCGGGCATCAATGCCTTTTCCAGCAAGCTACGCCCCTGAAGCGGGGCTTCCTGTCGACGACCAAGTCCCTTTTGATTGGACGCATGAGTCTAACCTGCGACACTGGTGCCTGGGTGGTCGCCATGTAGATCGGCGCAGGATCACCGACGCGTGGCCGAAACAAGTTCTGGGCAGAGGGTAAGGCGACAGAGGGCCGGGCCTTGGCCCGCCCTATAAATTTGGGATAGAAGCTCTAGCACCGCCTGCTTATGGCGCCAGCAGCGTACGCGCCAGCGCGTCCTGCCAGCCCGCATAGAGGCGCGCCCGGTCGGGCGCGGCCATGCGCGGCGCAAAGCGCTCCTGCGGCCGGGGCAGCGCGCCAATCTCAGCCTCTGACGCCCAGAAGCCCACGGCCAAACCGGCCAGATAGCCTGCCCCCACGGCGGAAACCACCGGCGACGCACTGCGCAGTACCGGGCAGCCGATCATATCGGCCTGGAACTGCATGAGCGTATCATTCTGGCTGGGACCGCCGTCGGCCAGCAGCGTCGTGAGCGGCGTGCCGGCCTCCTGCTGCATGATGTCGAAGACGTCTTTGATCTGATAGGCGATCGACTCCAAGGTCGCCCGGGCCAGATGCGCGGCGGTCGTGCCACGGGTCAAACCGGCGAAGAGACCGCGTGCAGCGTCGTCCCAATGGGGCGCGCCCAGCCCCACAAAGGCCGGCACCAGGTACGCGCCGCCCGTGTCAGCAACCTGGGCCGCCAGCGCCTCGATCTCGCCGGCCGGATCGGCGAGGCCGAGCACTTGCCCGAGCCAGGCCACAGCCGCACCCGTGACGTAGATATTGCCTTCCAGGGCAAATTTGGGGCCCGCTTCGGTCGCCCAGGCAACCGTAGTCGAAAGGCCATTTTCTGACAGGATGGGCGTAGCAGTCGGTGTCATCAGCGAGGAGCCGGTGCCGTAGGTCGCCTTGATTGCGCCCGGCTGGAAGCCGGCGTGACCAAAGAGCGCGGCATGGGAATCACCAATGAGGGACGCAATGGGGATGCCGGCGGGCAGCGCGCCGACGGCCGCGCTCGCGCCGTAGACAAAGCTGGACGGCTGCACCGCGGGCAGCGCGGCCGCGGGAATTCCAAAGAGCGCCAGAAGGTCTTCATCCCACTGCTGCGTCGCCAGATTGAAGAGCAGCGTACGCGAGGCGTTGGTCATGTCGCAGGCGAAGGCCGCGCCGCCGGTCAGGTTGTAGAGCACCCAGCTGTCCACCGTGCCGACGCAGAGTTTGCCGGCCGCGGCGCGCTTGTGACCGTCGGGCGCCTGATCGAGCAGCCAGCGCATCTTGCTGGCAGAGAACATGGCGTCGAGGGTCAACCCGGTGCGCGCATGGACGAGCGCTTCCGACGCTGGCGTGCGCAGCGCCTGGCAAAGCGTTGCGCCACGCTGGCACTGCCAGATGACGCATGGTCCTACGGGCGCGCCGGTCGCCCGCTCCCACAAGACGACCGATTCACGCTGATTAGAAACGCCAATCGCCGCCAGCGCTGAACGCATCAGCGGAACCGCCGCTTCGGAGCCCAGGACCTCGTCGATGACGTCGTGTACGCTCGCCCAGATCGCCAGCGGATCCTGTTCGACCCAGGCCGGCTGAGGATAGGTGACGGAAAGGGCGCGCGAGGCTTGACGCACGACTTGGCCGTTGTGATCGAGCAAGATGGCTTTGGTGTTGGTTGTGCCTTGATCAATGGCGAGCACAAATTGAGCTTCCACGAAAGCGTCCTCCAATTTATGGTCTATGGCGGTTACGCAGGGCGCCACAGGAAGAAAACCAGGGTCAGAGAGAAAACGAAGGTCGCACATTGAGCCGCTGTGCCACGCACTATCCTGCGGTTGTCCAGCGAACCGATTGCGTCAGTCGTGATGGGACACGCCCATTAGCCCCAAGACCATTCAAATAACGTTCAGTGAGCACGCCCACGTGCGGCTCTACCAGAGAGCGACCGGCACGTGGGCGTGCCTACTGAACGGTCATTCCGGCTTATTTGAATGGTCTTGCCATTAGCCCACCACCACGGACGGCAGGAGTTCACGAGCGGCGGCAGCCAATCCTGCCGGCGTGATGCCGTAGTGGGTGAAAATGTCGTCCTGGCTGCCGGTGACGGTGTACTCATCGGGGATGCCGACAATTCTGAATGGTACGGACGCACCCGACTGCAGCAGCACCTCCGCGCACGTGCCGCCCAGCCCGCCAAAGACGCTGTGTTCCTCGACTGTAATGATTGCGCCGGTCTCCCAGGCGGCAGCGAGGAGTGCAGCTTCGATCCAACGGCTTCACGGTATGCACGCTCAGCACGCGCGCCGAGATACCCTGAGCGGCCAGCAATTCCGCGGCCTGGGCAGCCCGGGCAACGGTCTCCCCCGTGGCCACAAAGGTCAAGTCCGTGCCCGGGCGCACGGTGAGCGCCTTGCCAATCTCAAACGTGGTCCCCTCGGAATAGAGATCGGGCAGCGGCTTCTTCCCAAAGCGAATGTAGAGGGGATGCGGATAAGACAGCGCAGCCTTGATGACGGCCCGGGTCTCGAAATTATCAGCCGGAGCCACGATGGTCATGTTGTGAATGGCGCGCAGCGCGGCGAAGTCGTGAAGCGAATGGTGGGTCGAGCCCAGCGCGCCATAGCTGACGCCGGCGCTGATGCCGATCAGCTTGACCGGATTGTCCGAATAGGCCACGTCATTCTTGATCTGCTCCAGCGCCCGCGCCGTGAGGAAGCAGGCAGGCGAAACGGCAAAGACCTGTTTGCCGGCCGACGCCAGCCCGGCAGCCATGCCGACCAGGTTCTGCTCGGCGATGCCGACCTCCACGGTCTGCAAGGGCAACTCCTGCCCAAAGGGCACCAGCTTGCCCGAACCGCGCGAATCGCTGGTGACGATCAAGATATCGGCGTTTTCTCTGCCTAACTCGAGCAGAAATGTACCGAATTCTTCCAAATTTGCCCGGCCCATCTTCATGCTTGCACCTCCGTCAGCGCACGTTCAGCCATGGTCAGTTCTTCCATGGCCTGGGCATATTCTTCGTCGCTTGGCACGTGATGGTGCCAGCCAACCTGATTCTCGATGAAACTCACCCCACTGCCCTTGACCGTCTGCGCCAAAACCAGGCTGGGCTTGCCCGCGGCAAAGGGCAGCCGCTCAAAGACGGCCGACAGCTGGCCGATATCGTTGCCGTCCACGCTCTCCACGGCATAGCCGAAGGCGCGAAATTTGTCGACCAGCGGCTCCAGCCCGGCGACTTCTTCCGTCGGGCCGGTAATCTGAAGCCCGTTGCGGTCAACGATGACGACCAGGTTGTCCAGTTGATGATGCGCCGCCATCATCGACGCTTCCCAACTGGATCCTTCGGCCAGTTCCCCATCACCCAGCAGTGTAACGGTGCGATAGGCGCGCCCATCGAGCTTGCCGGCCAGGGCTACGCCGGCCGCGATGGACAGGCCGTGGCCCAACGCGCCCGTGTTCTGTTCGATGCCCGGCACCTTGCGCGTGGGGTGACCGATGAAGTGCGACTGGTATTGATTGAGCGTCTCAAGTTCGCTGTGGCGGGAAAAAGCCCCGGTCGGCCAGCACGGTGTAGAGCGCCTCGACCGAATGTCCCTTGCTCTGGATGTAGCGATCCCGATCCGGATCGGCAAAGGTCGCGGGCGAAACGCGCAGCACCCGGTTGTAGAGTACGTTGAGAATATCGATGCAGGAGAGGCTGCCGCCTGTGTGACCGGCGCCGGCCTGCTTGATAATCGTGAGCAATGTCTTGCGGTAGGCGATCGACTTCCGGCGCAGTTCGATTTCTGAGAGCATAAGCCTTTTCCACCCGAATGATCAGAAGAACAAGGATAAGTGTGGTTTGCCAATTCTCAAATATGAATATATATTCATTATTAAAATAATATTCAATCTATTGTAGCAGGATGCGTCCGGCCCTGTCAAGGAACAAATCGATTGGACGGCTAAAGTCTGTTAAAATGGGGACGTGCCGGGGCAAGTGTTCGATTGGCCCCGCCACATGGTACGCACCGTCCGACCAACGAGAGAGCGTCTCCGCTAATGGCACGTATCGATGAACTGCGGCTTATGACAAAAGTGGCCTATATGTACTACGAACAAGGTCTGCGCCAGACCGAAATCGCCACGCGCCTCAGCCTCTCCCAGGCGTCCGTCTCGCGGCTGCTCAAGCGCGCCCAGGAAGAAGAGATCATCCGCATCTCGGTCAACGTGCCCCAGGGAATCTATGCCGATTTGGAAAAGCAACTCGTTCACCAATACGGTTTGCTCGATGCGATCGTCGTTGATTGCAGCGACGTGGAGAGCGACGAGTTGATCCAGCGCGACGTCGGCTCGGCCGCCGCCTACTACGTGGAGACGACGATTCGCGAGGATCAGGTCGTTGGCCTCTCCTCCTGGAGTTCGACGCTCCTGGCCATGGTCGATGCCATGCACCAGCTTTCGCGCCGCACCAATGCCCAGGTTGTCCAGGTGCTGGGCGGGATTGGCGTGCCCGCGGCCGAGATCTACGCCTCACGCCTGCTGGAACGCTTTGCGCGGCTGGTGCGCGGCACCGCGATCCACCTGCCGGCTCCGGCCATCGTCGGCTCCGAGGATTCGCTGCAGGTGCTCCTGCAAGACCCTTTCGTCCGCGAAACCACGGCGAAATTTGCCCAGATCGACCTGGCGCTGGTCGGCATCGGCGACGTGGAGCCGTCCAAGCTGCTGGCCCAGAGCGGCAACAACTTTTCGCCCAGTGAGTTGGAAATTCTGCGTGGGCAGGGCGCAGTGGGCGATATTCTCCTCCAATTCTTTGATATCAACGGCCAGCGCATCGACAGCACGCTGCAGAATCGGGTCTTTGCCATGGATCTCGATCAGCTGCAGCATACGGAGCGTGCAGTCGGCATTGCCGGCGGCAGCCGCAAATATCACGCCATTCTGGGGGCGCTGCGCGGCAAGTGGATCAACATCTTGATCACCGATAACGTGACGGCCGAGCGCCTACTGGCGGAACCATCCCATCCTCACTCAACAGAAAGCGTTTGATCCATGAAAAAGCAAGGCTTACTCAATGCTTCAATCGGCGCCGTGACCCTGACAATGGGGCACACGGACACGCTCACAATTGCCGATGCCGGGCTCCCCATCCCGGCCGGACCGGAGCGGATCGATCTGGTTGTGAAGCCGGGCCTGCCGTCCTTCCTGGATGTGTTGGACGTGCTCCTGGACGAACTGGTCGTCGAGTCGGTCGTGATTGCGGAAGAGATGATCACCGTCAATCCAGCGCTCTACGTGGCGCTGCAGGAGCGACTGCCCGAGACGCCGATGGAGACAGTTTCCCACGAACTATTCAAGGAGATGACGGGCGCCAGCAAAGCGATCGTTCGCACGGGTGAGTTTGCCCCCTACGCCAACATCATCCTGAAATCCGGCGTCGCCTTTTAGCTGCTGCCATGGGAAAGCTGCCGGGCGATACTGCCCACCGTCCTTGGCCGCTGCCGCGCGGCCCGTGGGTCATGGCCCAATCGTGGCGCGACCTCCTCTTTGCCCACTGGCCGCTGCCGGCGCACGCGCTGCGGACGCTTATTCCGTCATCGCTACGACTTGACACCTGGAACGGTGACGGATGGATCAGTATTGTGCCCTTTGTCATGCGCGGCGTGCGGCCGCGTGGCGCGCCGGCTGTGCCCTGGCTCTCCCACTTTCCCGAGCTCAACGTGCGTACCTACGTCACCGCGCCGGACGGCAGTCGACCCGGCGTCTACTTCTTCAGCCTGGACGCCGCTAATCCGGTGGCAGTCGCCATTGCCCGGCAGGTCTTCAAGCTGCCCTACTTCAATGCCGCCATGCAGGTCACAAACAACGACGAGTCGGTCACCTTTGTTAGCCGGCGCACGCACAAGGCGGCCGCACCCGGTCACTTTTTGGCCCGCTACGCGCCCACGGGCGCGGTCTACCGCTCTACGCCCGGCACGCTTGACGATCGGCTGGCGGAGCGCTATTGTTTCTACACGGTGGATCAAGCTGGCAGTCCGCTGATCTGTGAGATCCACCATGCACCCTGGCCGCTGCAGCCTGCAGTCGCCGCAATCGAGCAAAACGACATAGCCGGCGCCAGCGGTATTGGTCTCGCGCCCGAGCCTGCACTGCTTCATTTCTCCCGGCGGCTCGACGTCGTGGCCTGGCCATTGCGCCCACTACAACCGTGACAAGAGAGGACAAATAAGGATCCGCCCATGGATTATCGCCTTGGATTCCCCGTCAAGGTACTCGGAGCGCCGTTGCGCTCTCATGACAGCCGGCGCTGGCAGAATGCGCCACACCTGAGCGTCAGCCTGGCCTACGTGCGCGACATCCTCGAATATCTGCGCCGCAAAGAGATTCGCTTCTATCGCCTGGCCGGTCAATTGGCGCCCTATCTTACCCACCCCGCGTTGCCCCAGTTTCATCATCAACTCCAAGAATGCAGCACTGAACTCGCGGCCACGGGTGATGTAGCACGCGCCTACGGCATTCGACTGACGCTGCATCCCGGGCATTTCATCCAGCTCAACAGCCCGGATGCGCTGCGTGTCCGGCGCTCGATTGATGAATTGATCGGCCAGACCGCGCTGCTCGATGCGCTGGGGCTCGATCAAGACGCGGTGATCGTCATCCATGTCGGCGGTCGCTACGACGATCGGCTGGCGGCTCGCGCGCGCTTCGTGACCATGTTCAATGCCCTGCCCGAGCGGGTGCAGGCGCGGCTGGCGCTGGAGAACGACGACCGCCTCTACGACTTGACCGACACGCTCTGGATCCACCGTCGAACCGGCATCCGCCTCGTACTTGATACGCTGCACCATTGCTGCCTGAACCGCCAGCGCATTCCCGTGACTGATGCACTGGCCCTGGCCCTGGCGACCTGGCCGCCGTCACAGCGTCCAAAAATCCACATCAGCAGCCCGCGCACGGAGTTGCGCCACCTGCGACGCGATGGCCAGTGGCGCATGCAGATGCCGCTGCCCAACCAGCACAGCGATTTTCTCAATCCATTTGAGGTGATCGACCGGCTGCGCGAGGCGAAACGAGCCGGTCTGCGCCCATTCGATATCATGTTGGAAGCGAAGGCGAAGGAGCTGGCGCTGCTGCGGTTGCGGGAGCAGATTGCGCGGTATGCGCCGGAGGTTGGGGGGAGGTAGGGTGGTGGGGTTGTGGGGTGGTGGGGTGGTAGGGAGGTTGGTTGTTATGCCGTTTTGGGCAGGATTTGATTCTTGGCGTTTTGGCGTGCGAGTTCCGCTTGGGCGAGTCGTTGGCGAGCGCCGTCAAGCCATTCCTCATCTGCGTGGAGACGCCACGTTAGATCATCGAGCACTTTGGTTGTAGCTGCAGCAGCGACGCCGCCGGGGACTGTGCGTACGGCCACGAAATGTTCGGGGTCGAGGGCGCGCACGAATTGTTCTTCGCTGAAGTCAAGCGCCCGGCCCAGCACGCTCTGCGCGGAGGTTTGGAGCATCTCCAGGGTGAGGTCGTCACTGCCCTTGCCCTCCTTGACCGCACTCTGCACCATGCCGGCCACGATCTTATGCGCCTGGCGGAAGGGCAGGCCGGACTCGCGCACGAGCGTATCGGCCAGTTCCGTGGCGGTGGTGAAGCCGGCGCCGGCCTGATCGCGCAGATGCTCTTCATTCAATTCCAGCGTCTCGAAAAAGTCCGTATAGAGCTGCACGCACTCACGCGTGGCGTCCAGCGCATTGAGCAGAGGCGGCAGAATCTCGTCTTCGATGTCCTGGGTGTCGCCGTAGGGAATGTTGTGACACTGGATCACGACAGTTTGGGCATAGCCCAGCGCCCGGCTGAGTCGGGCCCGCAGATGCTCCAGCACAACCGGGTTGCGCTTCTGGGGCATGATCGAACTGATCTGAATAAAGCTGTCGTCGATATGGAGCGCGTCGGTCTCCTTGGTCGCGCGCACGAGCATGTCATGGGTCACGCGGCTGAGGCCAACGGCCAGGGATTGCAGGCCAAAGGCTGCGTCGGTCAGATTATCGCCGGCGCCAATGGCGTGCTGGGTGCTGAGTACGACATCGTCGAAACCGAGCAGGTCGGCCACAAGCTTGCGATCGATCGGAAACCCCGTGCCCGTAAACGCAGCCGCGCCCAGGGGCGATTCGTTCATATTGGCATAGGCCATCGCCAGACGCGTCTGGTCCTTCCCCAACGCGGTCAGGACACCGGCCAAATAGTGGGCAAAGGTGACCGGCTGGGCCGGCTGCGTATGGGTGTAGCCCGGCATGAGCGTCTCCGTATGACGCAGGGCCAAAGCGAGGATCGCCCGGCGCAGCGCCAACAGATCGGCAGCGAGCGTCAGCAACTCTACGCGCAAAGCCATGCGCGCCAATGCGTGGCCCAGGTCATTGCGGCTACGCGCCAACTGCAAGTTGCCGCCAAAGTCGGGGCCGATCATCTCGATGATCTGGGACTCAATGCGAAAGAAGAGATCCTCCACGCCGGGCTGATACGCCAGTGCATCGACGCCGGCAATCCGAATCTCCTCGACCGCGCCCAAAATCGCAACAGCGTTCTCATCCGAAATAATGGCGCAGCGGGCCAGCATCAAGGCATGGGCCTCGTGTGACGCCAGCATCGGTTCAAAGAGATAGGCCTGCGCATCACGATACGCGTGCTGCAAGACATGCGCGGAATAACTTGGGTTAGGAAAAGCAGAGCCCATAGTAATAGTTAATGAAGAACGACTAATTGATCATGATAATGACGCCTACGGGCGACCAGACAAAATTAACAATTGTCAATTACCCATTGTCAATTAATCATTCCTCACCCTTTCAGCCCGGTGAGGGCAATGCCTTTGATGATTTGGCGCTGGAAAATGATGAAGACAAGCAGCAGGGGCACGGTCGCCATGCTGGCGCCGGTCATGATCAGTTCCCAGGACGAAGACGCTTCGCCGGAGAAAAAGCTGAGGCCGACTGGCAGGGTGTAATATTGGCGGGCGCTGACGATGATCAGCGGCCAGAGATAGGCGTTCCAGTTGCCGATGAAAGTTGAAGATGCAGAGCGCGGCCACGGCCGGCTTGACCAGCGGCAGGGCCACACGCCAAAAGATGCCAAATTCGTTGACGCCATCAATGCGCGCCGCGTCGAGCAGTTCGTCAGGGCACGCCGTCGAAGAACTGGCGCATGAGGAAGATGCCCACAGCGGTGATCACGCCCGGGAAAAACAATGCCCCAATACTGGGCGAAGCCTTCGATTCCAGCCAAACTGCACGCTCATATTGAACCAGGGGATGATCAGCATCTCGGTCGGCACCATGAGCGTGGCCAAGAATGCCGAGGAAGATGATGTTTTTGCCGGGAAACTCGAAACTTATTGAGCGTGTAACCTACCAGGCTGTCGAAGAAGGCCACGCTATGGTGCTGACGATCGCAATGAGCAGGCTGTTGAAGTACCAGCGCGGAAAGTCGCTGGTCGTCAAGACGATGCGATAGTTATCCAGCGTCGGATTTTCGGGCAGGAAGGTAAACTTGACCAGTTCCGGCGGCGGCTTCAGGCTGGTCAGAATCATCCAGATAAACGGTACCACCATTACGATTGCGCCGACCGTGAGCAGCAGGTAGACGAAAAAGAGATCCCACGACCATTTGCGTCGGGGGCCCGAAGAACTCGACGACCTGATCGGCCATGTCGAGCGTGTTTTGCACGCTGGAATCGAGCGTTGTCATGATCTAGTACTCCACACGCCGGGAGAAGACGCGTAATTGCACAACGGTAATCAGGAGAATCAGAAAGAAGAGAATGACGGTCAACGCCGCGGCATAGCCCATCTTATAGCTGCCAAAGCCAGTCTTATAGACCTCCAGCACGACAGTCGTCGTACTCTTGAGCGGACCGCCGGCCGTCGGTGCTCATATTCTGAACCAGGTCAAACATGCGCAGAAACTGAATCGTCTGCAACACCCCCAGGTAGACGAAGACCGGATTGAGCAGCGGCAATGTGATGTTGCCAGAAGAGACGCCAGCGACCGGCCCCATCGATACGCGCCGCTTCGTAATAAGTCTCGGGAATCTGCTGGAGGCCGGCGAGAAAGATAATGATGGCAAAGCCCAGGCTGCGCCAAACTGCCACCACCGCAATGGAAGGCAGGGCCTGCGTCGGGCTGCGCAAGAAAGGCTGCTTGGGCAGGCCCACAGCATCCAGCGTCACGTTGATCAGGCCGACGTTGGGCGCATAGAGCCAGTTCCAGACAAAGGCCACGGCCACAAAGGAGGTAACAAAGGGAATAAAGTAGGCAGCCCGGAAAAAGCCGGCCAGATGGCGAATCTGTGAGAGCAATATGGCAACGCCCAACGCCAAAAGCAACTGCAACGGCACGCCAAAGACAACATACTTGAGCGTATTCACAAACGCCGCACGGACTGAGCTGCGCGGCTTAAAGAAGTCTTCCCAGATCTCCGCATAGTTCTCCAGCCCGACCCACGGGCCGGTGCCTTGAAAGACATTCCAATCGCGAAAGCTGATATTGAATGCCAGGATGACCGGATACCAGCGAATCACGATAAAGAAGAGCAGGCTGACGCTCAGAAACGCGTAGGCCCACAGCACCTGACGCCGCCTGAGGGTTAGTTTCACCGATCATCTCCTCGATCAAGACTGGATGCGATCCACAACGTGGAAATGGGAAAAGAAGTCGGGCTCTCTGGCGAAAGCCCGACTTCTTCGTAAGGACTACAGCGTACAGCTACTCACGCTCGGCCCAGAAGTCGTCTAACACCTCTTGGACGGTCTGCACGGCAAAGTCCAATTCTTCAGCCGGGTCGCCGTCGGCAAGGATAACGCCGTCATAGGCATCCATCACGGCCTGACGATCCAGGCTCTCATCCGGGAAGAAGGTCGAATGGGCGTATTCCAAGCCGGCCGCAAAGGCGCCGAGCTTCTCGTCCGCCAGCAGTTCCGGATCAGACGCAGCTTCAAGCTGAGCCGGCAGCTCGCCAACGATGTCCACCCACACAGCGCCGGCTTCAGGGCTGGTGATGAACTTGACGAACTTGGTCGCGGCTTCCATGCGCGCCGGATCGGAAGCGCCCTTCTGCGTGATGCCGTGGGTCCAGTAGCTGCCAAAGGTGCTCTTGACGCCGTTGTGCTCCGGCAATTCGGTCACGCCAAAGTTGAGATCGGGCGCATTCGAGGCAATCGTGCCCAGGCGGAAGGAGCCGTCAATGTGGAAGCAGACCTCGCCGGCCAGGAAGCCGTCGTGGTTGTTTTCATAGAGATTGGCGACGCCGGTGCCCAGTTCCTGTTCAAAGGAGAGGAAGGTGTCCCACGCTTCGTAACCGCCGTCGCCGGCATTCCACTGGACCTGGGTGTAGTCGTCGCTGTAGGGCTGCTGGCCAAACTGGCGCAGCAGGACTTCGCGGAACCAGTGGTGCTCCTGGCCCGCGGGATTGACGTGGAAGCCGTAGACTTCAAAGTCGTCGCCATCTTTGACCGTGCAAGCCACGGCCTGTTCCTTCAGCTCATCCAGCGTGGTGGGCGGGCTTTCCGGATCGAAGCCGGCCGCTTCCATCAGATCCTTGTTGTAGAAGAGCGCCAGCGTGCGTACGGCGGTGGGCAGGGTGTAGAGTTCACCATTGAAGAAGCTGGCCTGCACCATGGGGCTGAAGACCTCCGCCACCATTTCGGGCGGGAAGTCCTCTGCCGGCAGCGGCACGAGGAAGCCGGCATCCACCCAGGCGGGCTGCCAGCCATAGAAGAGCGTGGCGACATCCGGGCCAACGCCTGCCGGAGCCGAAGCGGCGATCTGGTCGCGGTAGTTGTCGTAGGGCAGGTCCGAATTGTGAATCACCTTGATGTTGGGATTCTCGGCCTCGAACATCGCGATCAGCTCATTCATCGCGGTCTGGCGCGCTTCGAAGAAGTATTGCCAGTACTCAATCTCGATCACCTCATCGCTGACCGCGGCTTCTTCGCCGGCAGCCTCTTCGGCCGGCGCTTCCGTTGCTTCGGCAGCGGCGCCGTCATCGGCGGCTGGTGCAGGCGCGGCCGGCGCGGCGCAGGCGGCGAAGAGCAGCATGGCCACGAGCAGCAGGCCGAGCAGACTCCAAGAGCGTACATGTTTCATAGAGCGTTCCTCCGTTGTGATGGAAAAGTAGGGTAAGAAAGGGTTTGTGCAAAATAGAATGTGTCATCGGCTTGACAATGCGTCAGGCAGATGTCACGTCTCCACACGCAGCTCACAGCTCAATTTTCAAGAGGCGCGCCGCGTTGCCGGCAAAAATCTGCTGGATATCCTCATCAGGCAGGTTGAGGTCGAGACAGTCGCGCAGTTGGTCCTGCAGGTAGCGGACCGCGAAGCCACGCGGGAACCAGCTCGAATCGGTGCCAAAGATGATGCGACCGGGACCGATCGTCTCGTAATACTTGCGGAAGAGATACTTGGTCGAGACGTCGCCCGGCACCCAGCGCACCCACTGGTTGCTGCCGGAGGTGTCCACACTCACGTTGGGGCAGGCCCAGGCAAGCTGAAGCGTCTCTCGTTCCCAGGCGCAGCCAAAATGGGGGATGACGAAGTCGACGTCGGGAAATGACTTGGCGACATTGTGCAACTTGAGGGGATTGATGTTCTGATGCCAGGCAATACCGCCTGAGCTTCCCTGAATGCCAAAGTGAATCAGCACCGGGATGCCCAGCTCGGCGCATTTTTCCCACACGGGAAACGCGGCCGGATCCTCAATTGGCTCCTCAATCAGCGGCGCCAGCAGCTTGTAGGCCCGCAGACCCAGGTCCGTCACGGCGTGATCCAGCCGTTCGACAGCATCGGGCAGAAAGGGCGAGTGGTGGGCAAAGCCGATAAAACGATCGGGATACCAGCTGCAGATTTCGGCCAGATGCTCGTTGCCGCCGCCGGTGACAAAGCCGATGGCGCGCACGCCGTAGCGGTCCAATTCATCCAGCCAGCGTTTGGCCTGGGCGCGGTCGCCGGGATGATCGTCCGGCTTCTCCGGCAGCGGGAAATCCCACATGCGCCGCCAGTGTTCGCCATAGGGTCGGGCCCGTTCGCGCAGGATGGCGCGGCGCTCCGGGCTGACAGCGGCTTCGTAATTTTTCATCGTGTCGCCCATGTCGGTAAACCACGGGCCTTCGGTGGGGAAATGGGAGTGAAAGTCGACGATCTCAAACCCTTGATACATAAAAAGGACTCGCTTCTAGTGGCTGCTAATGGTTCGGAGCGGAAACAGAGTTGGCAAATGGCCGGTTGACAGCTTACTATCGATAGCGTCCACGGTCAAACAAGAAATGGGGTATGCACCCGCAAAAAATCCGTAGCGGGTGAATACGACGACAGACCAATGGAGGGCAACGATCCCACCCATGAATGCCTCGACAACACCAGTAGAGCTGACCCTGCAGGAGGCGCGTCAGCTTGCGATCAGTGCTCAGGGCCTCGATCGGCGCCCCACGCGAGCAGGCGCCACCGAGCTGATGCAGACGATCGAACGGCTTGGCTGCGTTCAGATCGATCCGATTCGTGCGCTGGACTATACCCAGCACCTGGTCCTCTGGAGTCGGGTGGGCGCGTTCGAGCGGGCCGAGCTTGGTCGCCTGCTGTACGAGGAGAAGCGCTGCTTTGAATATTGGGCCCACTGCGCCTCCATTGTCTGTACCGCCGACTACCCGCTCCACGCCACCTGGATGCACGCCTACGCGCGCGAGGCCGCACGGGATATGCAGTGGATTGACGCCAACCCCGATCTTCACGGTCACATTCTCAGCCGGCTGGCAAGCGATGGTCCAATGAGCAGTGATCAGTTTGATGCGACGCTCATCCAGCAACCCTGGCGCTCCAGCGGCTGGAACCATGATCGCAGCGTTGGCATGATGCTCACCTTCCTCTGGCTCAAGGGCGAGATCATGGTGGCGCGCCGGGAAGGGCGCAAGCGCTTCTGGCAGCTGCGCGATGCCATGCTGCCCGACTGGACGCCGCGCGCGCCGCTGCGTGAAGCCGAAGCCGTTCGCCTGGCGGTGCAGCGCTCGCTGAGCGCGCTGGGCGTGGCCACGCCCAAACAGATCACCCAATACTTCACGCGCAACAACTATCCTGAATTGATGCAGGCGCTTGCCGCACTCGAAGCGGAGGGTCTCGTCCAGCGTGCGTCCGTCTGGGATGAGGGCATGGAACTGGCCGGCGACTGGTACGTTCACAGCAAGAACCTTGACCGTCTCGAAGCAATCCGGCAGGAGCCGGCGCCCGATCGCACGACCTTGCTCTCACCCTTCGACAATCTCATCTGCGACCGGGAGCGGACCGAACAGCTCTTCGGTTTTCGCTACCGGGTGGAGATCTACGTACCCAAAGCCAAACGGGAATTCGGCTACTACGTCTTGCCGATCCTGCGCGGGGCGGAGCTCATCGGCCGCGTCGACGCCAAGCATGATCGCAAGAGCAGACGCCTGGCGGTCAACAACGTCTATGCCGAAGCCGGCGCGCCGCCGGTGGGCGCCGAGGTCGCGGCCACGCTCGAGGATCTGGCCCGCTTTCTGGACGCAGACGCGATTGAGTATCTCGGGGAACGGCCGCCGACTTGGGCAAACGCACTGCAGTAGATGGCCGGCTCTGGACTGATTAAACGCCAGTCGCGATTGTCGTCTATGCGGACTAGTGCATCGGCAATCTTTATTTGACGAGTCTACGAACTTGTTCTTGCCGATGCATTTAGGTTCCGCCACAGAAAAACGAGTCGTCAATTCAAGATTGGCGGAACACTAGGCTCTGTTGACATTTCGAGAACCACCGACTTTACGCCTTCAACGTCCCCGGCACGGGCGCCTACAAGTCTGCAGATCGGATATTCTGCCGCCCGTGCCGGGGACGTTACGACCAAATGTCAACGGGACCTAATAGCGCAGGGGATCGTAAGCGGCCTGATCGGTTCTGGTCACTCAACTACTTCATTCACGGCCCGCACCACACTCAACAGAGCATTGGCTTGCGCATCCGGGAACAGACCGCTTAATCCCTGGTGATGGATGTCGGTGTAGGGCTGATCATAGAGTAGCACCGGATCCATGGTGCCGTTGGCCGTGAGGTGCTCGATGATGTAATTCACAAAGCGAATCTGATCGGCCGTGTGCGTCTGGCCGTCGAGGAAACGGGCAAACCGCTCTTTGGCTTTGCCCCGGTCCAAGCCGACGAGACCGCGAATGAACATGGCCAGATTCTCCGGCTCGCCGTAGATCTGGACGAACTGCTCTTCCCCGCCTACCGCCTCAGCGCCATAGAAGAACGTTTCCAGGGCAGCCAGGTCCGCCATGGTCAAGCGGATGCCCCAGCGTATCTTCTGGATGGCGACGTAGTCCTCGTGCTCGCGCACAAACTGCTCGACCTTCTTCTTGTATTGCGCCGCGTTGACGCCGGTGGCGGTGTAGGGCACGCCCACCTCAACCATCGGCGCGCCCATATCCTTGAAGGCAGTATAGACCACTTGGCGCTTGCTCCTGTCGGCATGGACCACCAAATCGCGTAATCGCAGTCGAATCTCTTCCATGAGCGGCAGGGTGATGCCTTCCCAGAAGCGTTCGGTTTGGATTTCTTGCAGGAAGGTGAGTTGCGCATTGACGCGTGGAATCGCGGTCTTGGTCTCCAGGTTGGCGGCCAGATCAATGATCTTGTCGCGCAGCGTGTTGTACCGCGCCGCGCCCTCCACATGGGCTAGTTGGAGGTCAAGAACGATGAGATCAAACCGTTTGGCGCTCTCGTCATCTTCACCCTGCGTCGTTGGCAGTCCAGAGACGTACTGCGCCAGCTGGGCGGCGTCGGCCCGGCTGAGGGTATCCCAACGCCGGCGGGATTGAAAAGGCTCGACATAGGCGCGCTGGGGGCGCACGATGAAGTTATCGGTATTCATAGACGCCACGGTCGCGTGCAGGCTGTCCGTGAGGCTGCCGGCGAGGGGGGCAAGCTCGGGGTCGCTGTTGACCAAACGGCGCGTGGCCTCGACGAGGGCCAACCGTTTCTTGAAAATGGATTGGCGCAGGGGTTCCGGCTGGCTGGTCTTGACCCCTTCCGGGTTCTGGTTGAAGAATTCAAAGTTGAGACAGGCGTCAAAGATGCGAAACTCGGTCTTGTCCTCGCCGGGACCGAAAAGGTCGGGTGCAAGTCGGGTGCCGCGGCCGATCATCTGGAAGAATTTGGTCTTGGAGCGGACGACCTTGAAGAAGAGCAGGTTCACGACTTCCGGAACGTCGATGCCGGTGTCGAGCATGTCGACGGAGATGGCGATGTGCGGATCGCTCTGCGGCTTGCTGAAGTCGTCGATGAGGGACTGGGCGTAGTTGACGTAGTTGTCAATCACCCGGGCGAAGTTGCCGTGATAGTTGGGATAATGAACGTTGAATCGTTCTTCGATGAACTCGGCATGTTTGTGATTCTTGGCAAAGATGATCGTCTTGCCCAGGCGGTCGCCGCCGGCCACCTTGAGCCCATGCTCCATGACAGTTTTGAGGATTTGATCGACCGTGTCCTCGTTGAAGAGCCAGGCGTTGATGGCGGCGGCATCGACGGCGTCGGGCGCCTCTTCGCTGTCACCCCAGTCGAGCAGGTCCCACTCCAGTTTTTCATCATCGCTCAGATCATCGTACTTGATGCCCTGCTCGATGAACTTGGTGGGCAGCTGATAGGCGCGGTAGGGGACCAGAAAGCCGTCGGCGATGGCCTGCTCCAGACCGTAGGCGAAGGTGGGCACGCCCTCTTCCAGATCGAAGAGGCGATAGGTGTTGCGGTCGACTTCGTCTTTGGGCGTGGCGGTGAGGCCGACGAGCAGGCTGTCGAAATAGTCGAAGATGGCCCCAAATTTTTTGTAGACGGAGCGGTGGGCCTCGTCGATGAAGACCAGATCGAAGTGGCCGACGCTGAAGAGCTTCTGGCCGTCGCCTTTTGCTTCATCAATGAGGTTCATGACGGTGTGATAGGTGGAGACGACGACGCGGGCTTCAGGCGCTTGCGCCTTGCCATCCCGCTCGAGCAGGTTGACCGGATTGCTGGCGGGCAGATGGGTCTTGAACGCGCCCGTGGCCTGCTTGACCAGCGCGCTGCGGTCGGCGAGAAAGAGCACGCGCTTGACCCAGCCGGCGCGCATGAGCAGATCGACCAGGGCGACGGCGACGCGGGTCTTGCCCGCGCCCGTGGCCATGACCAGCAGCCCCTTGCGGTGCTGGGCGGTGAAGTGGGCGCTCATCTGGCGGATGGCTTCGTACTGGTAGGCGCGGTTGACGATCGACTCGTTGATGACGAGTGAATCCAGGGCTTGGGCACTGTATCGGCGCTGGATGAACAGGTCCAACTGATCCTTGGTGTAGAAGCCCTGGACTTGACGCGCGGGATAGCGCTGGTCGTCCCAGATGTGGGTGGCGTAGCCGTTGGTGTAGAAGATGATCGGACGCCGGCCGTGCATCGCTTCCAGGCAGTCGGCGTAGAGCTTGGCCTGCTGCTTGCCGGTGTTGGGGTCTTTGCTCGTGCGCTTGGCCTCGACCAGCGCCAGGGGCAGACCGTCATCGCCCCAAAGCACATAGTCGACCTTGCCGCTGCCGGAGCCGTAGGGCATGCCCGTGACCGGATACTCGGCCACGTTGGGACCGTCCGGATCCCAGCCCGCCTCGCGCAGGAGGACGTCGATGAAGCGGCGGCGGGTCTCGCTCTCGGAGTAGTCGTGGCTGTCGGGGATGGCCTGATTGGCCGCTTTCTGGGCCGCAACCTGGGCCTGCATGGCGGCGAGCAATGCCTTCAGCTCTTCATTCTCGCGCTGCTGCTTCAGGAGCTTCTCGTCGCGCGCCTTGAGCTCTTCGTTCCGCTTTTTCAGCTGGGCGATGGACTGGCGGGCCACCTTGATGAGCGGCGGCGGCAGCAGTTTCTCGTCGAAGTCCTGGGGCAGGGCCTCGACATCGCCCTCGGTGTAGGTGCGGGCCAGCCAGTAGAGCACGTGGTGCAGCTCCACCGTAGCGCTGAGCGCGGTCTGCGCGGTGACCTGGCGGTTGTTATGCACGGCCGCGTTGCCCAGCTTGCGCAGGAGCTGGGCCTTGGTGTAGACCGCGTGGGGCACATTGTTGCGGAAGCTGGCCTCGTGGAGCAGCGCGGCCAGGTTGTCGTCGTAGGGATATTGGAAGGCAGCGTCATGGCTATAGAGCCACTGCACGGCCAGCTCCAGCGTGCGCCGGGCGTAGAAGCAGGCGCTGCGCGGGTCGGACTGGACGTACCCCTCGACGCGGCGGGCCGACGTGTAAAGGTCGGGCCATTGGGTTTGGAGGAAAGTGAAGTTGCTCATGGGCAGATGTTTGGGCAGCTAAACTGACAGCTCTACGGGATCACGAGTTTCGTAGGTCCGGCTATCAGCCGGACGGTCTCGTTTGTCGGAGACGTCACGCTGGTTGTCGAATCTCGTAGGGTTA
>CAWEEJ010000052.1:0-43422 GCA_963807905.1 uncultured Chloroflexia bacterium
CAGCCATGAGCAATTCACGCAACACGCGATTTCCCGACTGGGCCCTCTGGATCATCGGCGCAGCCACGATTTTGGCAGCTGCCATCTTGATCCTGGCCGTCGTACTGGGCGTGCGGGCCGGACAGCGGCAAATCGAGATCCAGGCGTGCCAGCAAGTGGGCATCCACCTGCAGCGGGCGGTCGACCTGCGCTCGGAAGGCAACCTGGAAGCAGCCCTGGCCGAATACCAACAGGTGATGCTGCTCGATCCGGGTAATGTCGGTGCGGTGGAAGGGATCGAAAGCCTGTTAGCGCTGGCCCAGGCCGACACAGTCCTGCAACGCCCGCCGGAAAGTGATGAGTCAGCCACTGCGGGAGCGGTGAGCACTGCGGGGGCAGCGAGCACTGCGCCCACGCCCGCGCCAACGCCGACTGATAACCCCAGCGCAACCCCCACACTGACCGCGCTGGCAGAGGATTTTGCGGAGGCGGAACGCGCCTATGCCGGCGCAGAATGGGAAGCAGCCGCAACCCTGCTCGAATCGATCCAGGAACAGGATCCTGCCTTCGAGACGGAAGCTGTCTCCAACATGCTCTTTACTTCCTACGTGAACTTGGGTGCGGAAAAAGATCAGGCCGGCAATCTTGAGGAAGCCCTGGCCCTGGTCGACGCCGCGCTGGAACTCCGGCCCAATGCGGTCCAGTTGCGCACGGCGCGTAGCACCGCGGCCACGTATCTCGATGTGCTGACCTACTTTGGCGCCGACTGGGAAGAGGCCGTACTCCTTCTGGAAGAGCTGTACGCGTCGAATCCCGACTACCGTGACGTCGAGGAGCGGCTGCAGACGGCGCGCGTTGAGCTGGGCGATGATTTTTTCGGAGATCAAGAGTGGTGTGGTGCATTGGAGCAATACATTGCCGCCATCGACATCGACGTGACGCCGGGACTGCTTTCCAAGCGGGACCGGGCTCGCAACCGCTGCGATGACTTGAGTGAGGTGGCGGCCGCGCCGACGCGGCGCAACACGGCCACACCGGCTGCCACGCCGCGCACCGGCACACGCACGCCAACCCGTACGCCCGCCGCAACGGCTGCGGCCAATCGATCGACGCTGACGCCTGAACCAACGTCGCAGGCCAACGCTGCTGTGGCGACCGCGGACGAAACGCCGACTCCAGAGTTGACCCCCACACCCGCAGTCGTCGAAGCACCGGCCGTCACCGGCGCGCCTAGCCGCGGCCGCATCCTCTTTGCCAGCGTCAGCCCGGACGACGGGCGCAGTCGCATCTACAACATCAACGTCGCCGGAAGTGCACGTCCCCAGTTGGTCGTCGAAGATGGCAAACAACCAGCACTGCGCGCCGATGGCGAACGCCTTGTCTACTACAACACCCGTGAGGACATGGCCGGGGTCAGTTCATTTGATCCGGCAACGGGCTTGAACTTGCGCTTTACGCGTTTTGCCGAAGACAATCGGCCCAGCTGGAGTCCAGAGGGCAACCGCTTCGCTTTTGGCAGCAACCGTGAAGGCGATCGCCGCTGGCGCATCTACGTGGCCTGGGCCGATGTGGACGGTGAGGCGACCAACATCAATTTTGGAGAAAACCCTGCCTGGCACCCCAATGCCGACACCATTGTCTTCCGTGGCTGTGACGAAACCGGCAACCGCTGTGGTCTCTGGACCATGACCGGAGCCGGTTCCGGTCGTTCCTCGCTCACCAGCGTGCCTGAAGACACGATGCCCGCCTGGAGTCCGGATGGTCGCTACGTTGTCTTCACCAGCAGCGGCCGGCATGGAAACTACGACGTCTACCGCGCCGACACAGAGAGCGGCGACGTCGTGCGCCTCACCGACAGCGGCGCCAATGATGGCGTGGCAGCGGTAAGCCCCGATGGCCAATGGGTCGCGTTCTTGAGCGACCGAAGCGGCGTTTGGCAGATTTGGGGCGTGCCAATCAGCGGCGGAGAGGCAGTGGAGCTGGCGCCCCTGCCCGGTGGCGTCGGCAACTGGCTCGACCAAAGCATCCAGTGGGTAGATTGACAGCGCCGCCCGATTTTGACCCGGACGTCGCTTTTCAGTACAATGATTGAGTTACGGGGAGTAGCGCAGTCCGGCAGCGCACAGCGTTTGGGACGCTGGGGTCGTAGGTTCAAATCCTATCTCCCCGACCAACAGATTTTGGATTGGCGATTTCGGATTGCGGAAGTAAGGCCTGAATGACAAATCCGCAATCCGAAATCGCCAATCCACAGTCACCTGCGGGTATAGCTTAATGGCAAAGCCCTAGCCTTCCAAGCTAGTCATGTGGGTTCGATTCCCACTACCCGCTCTCTCTTCTCCTTCCCCGGATCGGTAGCTCAATGGCAGAGCAGGCGGCTCATAACTGCTTGGTTACAGGTTCGAATCCTGTCCGATCCACTTGTACCTGTGACCTTCTCCTACGCAAAACTACGCTACGCATAACGGCTGAGCCCTCTCGCTAGTCGCAGGGCTATTTGCCGTCGGCAATTGTTTTCTTCCCTGCTTCAACAGATGGCACCCGAGGAACATCGTGCGTGGAGTTGTTCCAGAGCTCATAGAGTCCCCCATTTGTCACCACAAGGACGACTTCCATGAAACTTCTGCTGGACACCGATATTGGCAGTGATATTGATGACGCGATTTGCCTGGCTTACCTGCTGGCAAAGCCAGAGTGCGACTTGCTGGGTATTACAACCGTCAGCGGCGAACCAGAGAAGCGGGCCATGCTGGCGAGTGCAATCTGCAAGACCGCCGGCCGTGAGGTTCCGATCTTTCCGGGAGCGCCGAACCCGCTGCTCATCCCGCCCCATCAACCGCTGGCGCCCCAGGCGACGGCCTTGGCGCAATGGCCGCACGACACAGAGTTTCCGGCCGGGCGCGCCGTCGGCTTTTTGCGTGACACCATCCGCGCGCATCCCGGTGAGGTCACATTGCTTGCCATTGGCCCCATGACCAACATTGCGTTACTTTTTACGCTTGACCCGGAAATCCCGCAGCTGCTCAAGTCCTTCTATATGATGATCGGCGCCTTCTTGCCTGACGGCCAATTTCCCGGATTGCGCAATGAGTGGAACGCGCTGAACGATCCCCATGCCACGGCGATCGTCTACAATGCGCAACCACCCATTCACCGCTCTGTGGGGCTGGATGTCACCATGCAGGTGCAAATGAGTGCTGCAGAAGTCACCGAACGGTTTCAGGCGCCGCTGCTTCGCCCGGTGCTGGACATGGCATCGGTCTGGTTCGAGGCGCGCCCCGAAGTGACCTTCCACGATCCGCTGGCAGCCGTTTCAATCTTCGACGACCAGGTCTGCACCTATCAACGGGGCACGGTTGAGGTCGAACTGGCCAGCGCCCGTTTGGCAGGCATGACCTATTTCGCGGCAGATGATAGCGGCCCGCATGAAGTCGCCGCGCAGGTCGATGCAGACCGCTTCTTCAATGAGTATTTCACCATTACCGCTGGGTCATAACCGTAGCCCAAACCAATTCGCGGCATCACTTCATCGCGCAAAATGATGCATGACCACAATCAGGGCATTTCTATCCTACACGCTGAGGATGAGAAATGCCCTGATTTTGATTGGCAATCGCTATCAAGCGGTTCTCCGCACCATGCCCCCTAAATCGACAATTGTGGTTCTTGACAAATAGAACAAATGTTCTATGATGGTCTTATCACACAATTGTCAGCCGGACGGCACAAACTTCATGGACGCTCAAAAGACAGTTTTGGATGCACAGGCAAATCGAATTGAAGAGGTGCTGGGCCGCCACAAGCTGCCCGTTTACGTGCGCGGCGGCACCGTGACGCCGCGGTTCGTCACCTTTCATCTGGTCGTCCAGCCGGGGATCAAGGTGACGCGCATTACGCGGCTCGACGAGGAGATCGCGTTGGCGCTCAACGCACGGGCGACGCGCGTCTATCGTAAAGGCAGCCTGATCCATGTTGAGGTGCCGCGGCGCCAGGCCGAGCCGGTGCGCCTGCGCCCCCTCTGCGCCAGCCTGGGCGACCTGCCGGCCTTCACAGCGGTGTTGGGCGTGGATGAGTCAGGCGCGCCGCTGCTCCTGCGCATCCCGGCCAGCGATGTCGTTCACACGCTCATCGCCGGGACCACGGGCAGCGGCAAGACTGCGCTGGCACGCACCATTCTGGTCTCGCTGGCGCGCTTCAACTCGCCGGCTGACTTATCGATTCTGCTGATCGATCCCAAACGGCGCGGCTTCGGCGGGCTGGCACGCTTGCCCCACGTGCGCCACGCCGTGATTGATGATGAGCAAGCCGCCGTGAAACACCTGGCAGGCGTGGTGGAGATGATGGAGGAGCGGGACCGCCAGCGCGTCAACCGTCCGCTCATGATCGTTGCGGTCGATGAGCTGGCTGATCTCCTACAAAGCGGCGGCAAGCCCGTGGAATCCGCCCTGGCGCGGCTGGCTCAGCGTGGACGGGAGGCGGGCATTCACCTCATCGCCTGCACCCAACGCCCCACAGCCAATCTGATTGGGAGCATGAAGGCCAACTTTCCCACCCGGCTCGTGGGTGCGGTTGCGAGCAGTGACGAAGCGCGGTATGCCAGTGGCATGAAGGGCAGCGGCGCAGAAAAACTGGAAGGTGCAGGCGACTTCCTACTCGTCGTACGGGGCGAAACGATCCGCTTTCAAGCGGCCTGGCTGGGTTCGGATGATTTAGACACGATGATCGAGGAGGCGCCCAAATGAGGCAAGAGGTTGAGTATAGCGAAGAGAGACAGAGAGGATCGGGTATGAAGACGGCGTTGCTGCTAATCGTTTTGGTCTTTGTCGGCGTAATGGCGTGGCAAATCGGTGAAAAGTTGAGCAGCGACGCCATCAGCATGGGATTGGGCGTCCTCTTTGGCATGCTGGCCGGCCTCCCCGCGGCGCTGCTCGTCTTGGCAGGCGGGCGCGGACGCAACGGCGGCCGCCAGGCCAATGCCCAATCGCGCAGTGAGATGCAGTCGTACCAGCCGCCCTACGGTGCGCAGCCGCCCATCATTGTGTTGACCGGACAGGGCATGGCGCCGCCACAACAGCCGGCCGGCTACGGCTCTGGCCAACCAAGCCATCCACAACCAGGATGGCCGCCTGAGCATCGGCCCGAGCGCCACTTCAAAGTCGTCGGCGAATCAGAAGAGTGGGTTGATGAATGGTAAGCGATCCATCGTGACGGTTACCGGCCTGAACCATCTTGACCAACAAGATTTCTTGGGCCAGTGACCGTCACGATGGCCGATCAGCAGCATTGAAGCGACTCATGCACTTCACATCGCAGCCGTTGCCGCCCAGAGCATCTACGATTCCTCGATCGTGATGCGGGAAATCGACCCGCCGATGATGTCGATCACATATAGCTCACCCTGGGCATCTTCACCGAACGAGCTAATCCGACCGGCATCCTCATAGACGATCTCCTGCACCCAGCTGCCGCTCCCGTCAGCACGTAACGTTCTGACGTCGCCACTACAATAATCGCCAAAGAAGTAAACGCCCTCCAGAACTGGATAGGACTGTCCTCGATAGACGTAGCCGCCCGTAATGGAGCAATTACCGTCTTCATGCGTGTACTCGGCAACGGGCAGTACCAGCCCGGACGGGTCACAGGTACTGTTTGCCGGAAAGCAGTGCATCCCCTCCATGATCGGCCAGCCAAAGTTGGACGCGTCGCCGCCATCACCCGTGATCAGGTTGACTTCCTCAAAAGCGTTCTGGCCCACATCAGGCAGCCAGAGGTCACCCGTTGTGAAGTCGAAGCTATAGCGCCAGGGATTGCGCAGACCGACACTCCAGATCTCATCTGGTACGTCCACGCCCTCCCAATCCCGCTCTACCCAGGGATTGTCGGCGGGGATGAGATAGGGTTGATCTGATGCACTGGTGACGTCGATGCGCAACATCTTGCCCAAGAGCGAGGACGGGTCTTGCCCGTTCCCATACTCATCTCCAGCGCCACCGCCATCTCCCAGGCCCACATACAGGTAGCCATCCGGACCAAATGCCAGCATGCCGGCATTGTGATTGCGCGCCGGCTGTTCGATGCGCAAAATCTGCTCGTAGCTGGCAGGATCGGCCTGCAACGGATCGCCGTCCAGCACGGTCATGCGGGCGATGATTGTCGCATCATCGGCGGCCGTATAGTTTACAAAGAAGCGTCCAGTCTCGGCGAAATTTGGATCGAAGGCCAAACCTAGCAATCCCTGCTCACTCTTGCCATCGTTGACGCGCTCGCTCAGGTCGAGAAAGGGGGCCGGCACGGTGCGCCCATCTTCGAGCACGTGAATAATGCCGCCGCGCTCCACGACGTAGAGGCGCTGACTGCCGTCGCCGGCATGGGCGAGAAAGACAGGGCGATTGAAGCCGTCGGCAAATGGCGCCAGCGTAATGGACATGGTCGTGGGATCAAAGGCCGGCGCCGGCGGCGGCAGGGGTTGCGGCGTCGGCGTTGGAATGACAGAGGCCGGGGTTGGCGCGGGCAAAGCGGCCCTTTCACCAGACTCGTCAGCCGTCCCCGGCGCAACGGTCACGGGTGCGAGCATCGCTACCGGTCGTTCATTCCTGGGCGAGCCGCACGCAGCAATGCTCACCATAACGATCGCAATCAGAACAAGAATCGGCGCCATCTGCTTTTGCATCATGCTTTTCTTTCTTTTCGCGCTCGTCGAGCATTCTCAGCATCGTCCGAGCAAATTTTCACTCTAATGATTGTCAAGCAAGTGGGCCTGTTGTGCAGTAAGGTTCCATCAAATGGCGATAGAATCGCATCGCGGGCAGGCAAGATCGGCCGAGTATTGCGCAGCAATCTTGCGTCTGGTCTCTGTTCGGGACCAGAGCCGTTCGTAATGCACGATCTGCGCCTTTCTGGTATAGTTCGGTGCGTGACATCTAGCCAGCCAGCCCAAAACGGTCAGACTGACCTCTATGCGCTCGCTTCATGCGAAGGAGCCTTGTTTGGAACATAATGAAGTACTGATCATCGCCGGCGTTCTGGCGGCCGGCTTTGCTTGTCAGTGGTTCGCATGGAAGGCAAAAGTGCCAGCCATTTTACCCTTGCTTGCGGCTGGACTTCTATTGGGACCCGTTGGCTTCGGCATCATCCATCCGCGCGAATCGTTGGGCAATCTCTTCTTCCCGTTCGTTTCGCTTTCGGTTGCCATTATCCTCTTTGAAGGCGCACTGACCCTTAATTTTGGTGAGGTGCGCGGCGTCCGTAGTGTCGTACGCAACCTGCTGCTAATCGGCGCGCCGATCTCATGGTTCGGCGGCGCCATTGCCGCCCATTACGTCATGGGGCTCAGTTGGGAACTGGCCCTCCTCTTTGGCGCATTGATCATCGTCACCGGTCCGACCGTGATCGCGCCAATTCTGCGCAACGTGCGCCCGACCGGATCGATCAGCTCGGTCCTGAAATGGGAGGGGATCCTGATCGACCCCTTGGGCGCGCTCCTGGCCGTGCTCGTCTTCGACTATATCATCGCCGAAGCCGGCGCTCCCGCCGGCTCCATCGAAGGAACGATTATCGCCTTCTTTAACACGATCATCATTGGTGCGGCCATGGGCCTCCTGGCCGGCTACATCGCCTACTTCGTGCTGCGCTACTATCTGGTCCCCGACTACCTGCGCGACTTTGCCATCATTGCCCTGGTCGCGCTGGCCTTTGCCATTTCCAATACGCTGGCGCCTGAATCAGGACTTCTGGCCGTGACAGTCATGGGCATCTTCCTGGCCAATACGCGCCTGCGGCAGCTCCGTGAAATCTGGTACTTCAAGGAAAAGATCAGCATCCTACTGATCTCAACCCTCTTCATTTTGCTGGCGGCAAACTTTACCCGCGAACTGCTCGGTATGCTGGACTGGCGCGCCTTTGTTGTCTTGGCTATCGTCGTCCTCGTTCTGCGACCGGTGGGCGTCTTCCTGAGCAGCATCCGCAGCAATTTGGAGCGCAACGAGAAGCTCTTTCTCTCCTGGATCGCGCCCCGCGGCATCGTGGCGGCGGCCGTCTCATCGCTCTTTACCATCCAACTGGTCGATCTGGGCTACGCCGATGCCGCGATTCTGGGGCCCCTGGTCTTTCTGATCATCGGCGGCACCGTGCTCGTCCAGGGCGGTACGGCCAAGCCCGTTGCCCAATGGCTGGGCGTGAGCGAGGCCGATCCCCAGGGCTTCCTCTTTCTGGGTAGCACCGACCTATCGCGCCAGCTCGGACTTCTTCTCCAAGAGCTGGGCTTCCGCGCCTTGCTCGTCGACAGCAACTACGAGAGCATCAGCCAGGCCCGCGTCCTGGGGCTGGATGCCTATCACGGCAACGTCCTCTCCGAAGCGACGGAAGATGACCTTGACCTGACGGGCATCGGCCGTATGCTGGCCATGACCCGCAACGATGAAGCCAATGCGCTGGCCTGCAAGCACATGGAAGACGAATTTAGCTCTCACAATGTCTATCAACTGCCGCCGAACCCGCGCCAGCGTGGCGTAGACGCGCCCAGCTACATCCAGCTTGCACGCCAGCTCTTCAACACGGAGGCGACCTACGAAGAGCTAAACCGCCTCCTGATTAACGGTGCGCAGGTTCGGGGTACGGGTATCACCGAACAGTTCAGCCACGCCGATTTCAAGCGCATGTATCCAGAAGATTGCATTGAGCTCATGGCCGTCAACGGCAGCGAGGTCCAAATCGCCACGGTCGATCAACCTCTTTCCGTGCAGTCGGGTTGGACCTTGCTCAGCCTGGCCATGGCGTCTGAAAACGAGTTGACTCGACCGCCACTACAGGGTGAAGAATTGGTCGAGGTAGAAACGGTGCGCACAGCCATTCCGCTCACCCAAGCCGAGTAAGCAGGACCGCCAAGCGCACTTCACCGAGCGCCCCAAAGGGCAAAGGAAATCATGTCTGCAATTCGCTCCGGCCTGACGGCCGAGGCCTACGATCGGGAATACAGCAATCGCCAGCTCATCGGCCGTATTGGCGGCTACTTTCGCCCCCACTGGAAGCGTCTGACCCTCATCATTGTCATGGTCACGCTTATGTCATTCATGGGCGCGGCGCTGCCCATTTTGGTGGCACGCGGGGTAGAGGTGATGGATACAGGCGGGGCCAGAAGCCAGCAGGTGGGCATGCTCCTGGTAGGAGGCGTACTCTTCCTGGGCGTTGCCAATTGGGCCGTCAACTGGGCGCGACGCCTCAACACCTCCATGCTGCTGGGTGACGTAGTGCTCGACATGCGCAGCGACTCCTTTCGCGCGGTCATGAGTCACGACATGAGCTTCTTTGATCGCTACCAATCGGGACGCATCATCAGCCGCATCACCAGCGACACAGACGAGTTTAGTCGCGTCGCGGTTCTTGTCACCGAGGTGACGACGCAGCTCTTGCTCGTCTTTATCCTCATCGTCTACCTCTGGAACATTGACGCCAGGATGACGATCCTGCTGACGGCTCTGGCGCCGTTGGCCTTCTTGATCGCCACCAGCTTTCAACGGGTTGCCCGGCGTATCACCCGCCGCAGCCAGCAAGCCATTGCTGAGGTAAACGTCAGCATTCAAGAAGCAGTGACCGGCATTAGCGTGGCCAAGAACTTTCGCCAGGAACAAAGCATCTACAATGAATTTGAGGTCGTCAAAAACGAAAGTTATGATATTCACGTCCAGCGGGGTCTGGTGTTGGCGCTGCTCTTTCCCACGCTGAACTTTTTTGCAGGGCTGGGCACGGGCCTGCTCCTCTACTATGGCGGCATGAGCGTCTACGCCGCGACGATCACGGCGGGGGCATGGTTTCTGTTCATGAACAGCGTGGGGCAATTCTGGTTTCCCATGATCAACCTAAGCGCGTTCTGGAGTCAGTTTCAGAGCGCGCTCAGCGCCACGGAACGCACCTTTGCGCTGATGGACGCCGAGCCGGCCGTTCATCAGATTGCGTCCGACCCCGTACCGCCGCTAGATGGTGACATTCGTTTTGAGAACGTAGATTTCCGCTACAGCGAGAAGGAGCAGGTGCTATACGACTTTGATCTCCACATTCTGCCCGGCGAAAGCGTAGCCCTGGTCGGCCATACCGGCGCCGGCAAGTCAAGCATTGCCAAGCTTGTGACGCGTTTCTATGAATTCCAGGCGGGCGATCTCGACGTCGATGGCATCGACATTCGCACCTTTGACCTGCAGGACTACCGGCGTCAACTAGGCATTGTCAGCCAGACGCCCTTTCTTTTTGCCGGCACGGTCGCCGACAACATCCGCTATGCCACGCCGGAACTCAGCGATACCGAAGTGGCGGCGGTGGCCAACCAGATCGGTCGCGGCGAGTGGGTGGCGGCGCTGCCCGACGGCCTCCAAACCGATGTGGGCGAACGCGGCGCGGGGCTGAGCATGGGGCAGCGCCAACTTGTCGTCCTGGCACGGATGTTGGCCCAGGATCCGGCGATCTTTATTCTCGACGAAGCAACGGCCAGCATCGACCCCTTCACCGAATCTCAGATCCAGGAAGCGCTGGACCGCATTCTCCGGGACCGAACGTCAATCGTGATTGCACACAGGCTTTCAACCGTCAAAGCAGTCGATCGCATTCTTGTATTGGAACACGGCAGATTATTGAAGAGGGGAGCCACGATGAACTGTTGGCCCGGGACGGCCATTATGCAGAACTCTACAACACCTATTTTCGCCACCGATCGCTTGAGTTCATCAATGAACGTCGTACGAACCCGGCTTTGACAGGACGTTCGTCGGCCGGTTAGACTGGCGTTATTGGGTCGTTCAATAGCGTTTCGAAAGCTCTCTCTTTTGAATACACGTCAATAACAGGCGCAGCCATTGTTCACAACTTACCTGACCGCCGTGCGCGGCTTCAGCCGCAATGCACGGCTCTTTTTATTCACGTTGGGTCTGGCCACATTGATCATCGACGGCGTCTATGCCGTGGTCTTCAATCTCTACCTGTTGCGCCTGGGCTATGATGCGGCCTTTGTCGGGCAGATCAACTCGGCAGGCCTCCTGACCTTTGCGATAGCCAGTCTACCCGCCGGTGAACTCGGCAAGCGCTGGGGCAGCCGCCGTGCCATGATTGCCGGCCTTTGGTTTGTTCTTGCCGGCAGCCTCGCTCTGCCCTGGGCGGGCGTCATCCTGCCCGCTGCGCAAACGGGTTGGCTCTTCCTGAGCTACATCATTATGTTTCTTGGCTACGCCATGTTTATTGTCAATGGCGTGCCCTTTCTCATGGCTTCGACAAGCGAAGGAGAACGCAACCACGCCTTCTCCGCTCAGACCGCCATTTTTCCCTTGCGGCCTTCATGGGCGGGCTAATCGGCGGTTTGCTGCCGGCGCTCACGGCCCAGATAACGGGTAGTGATACGGATGCCGTCATCCCCTCCGGCGTGCCGCTGCTGGTCGCCGCCCTGCTGCTCCTCCCGGGCATCCGTGCGGCCATGCGCACCCAGCAGAACCGGCCGGCGGCACGCCGACGCTCGCGCATCAAGCCGCTGCTGCGCATCTCCAGCAGCAATCCGACTACCTCGGTATCCTGCTGGCCGTCTCGGTCGTGCGCATCCTTCAGGTGGCTGGTACGGCCTCGGTCAATACATTCTTAACGTCTTTATCGATGAGTTACTGGGACGTGCCCACGGCACGCATTGACGGCATCGCGGCCTTGGGCGCGTCTGGCTCCGGTGCCGGCAGCGCTGGCCGTCGCCACGCTGACTGCACGCTTGGACCATCGCGCCTGGTGAGCCGGCGGGCGGGAACACGCTGTCATTGCGATCTTGCCGCTGGCGCTGAGTGCCGCGATCCAACCGGCCAGCCAGCGGCTTTATCGGCGTGATCGTCTTCGCCGCGATCCGCTATCCGGCGTTTCTGGTTTACAGCATGGGGATCGGGTCGGAAAAAGCGCAGCGGCGGACAATGTCAGGGACTGAGCGAGATGACTGCGGGCATTGCTTTCTATCCACAACGGCGCTGCTGGGCGGCTACATGATCACCCGCTTTGGGTGCGCCAGATTCACTTCTTGCTTGCTGCGGGCTTTGTCGACTGGGCACGCTGCTCTTTTCCATCTACTTTCGCGAGCCCACAAGGGGAATTGGCCCGCCGCTCAGCACTACCGAAGCGGCAGATTGAGTACATCGGCACTCTCTATTTGACGAGTTTGCGACCCTCTCATATTAATGGGTTCGGTTCCGCCATGGCAAAACGAGAATCATGATGGCAAAATTGGCGGAACGGTCGTGGCAGAAACCCAAGGGAACTCTTGGATGCTGTTTCTGGCAAAGCCCAATTATTCTCAGCCGCGCCTGTTCACCTTGTTCAACCATGGCAGGGCGCTACCGGGCAGCCAGCACTGCGTTCACCTCAGCGAGTCCATTCTTCGACATCGACCTGCGTCGGATCCGCCAGTTCAGTGGCAATCAAGCACAGCAGTACAGAGGGCCTGACGCCGCCGCACCTTTGCGCCGTGGCGCACGCCAATGTGACCGCTCAAGATATCCTTTTGACTCCATTCGCCACGATAGCGTACGAAGCTGGCAAAATCCCAGAGATAGAGAGCGCCAATCGCCATAGAACGGGCAGCCAAAACCCGGTCCAGACAAAGGCCGTGTAATGGCGAGCGGGGTTGTATCGTCGAGGATCGGGACGAAAGCCATAAAACATCCCAGTTGAACGGGCGGTCCACCGGCCATATACCGCCGGAGACGCAGCGGATGTCCCATATCCTCTGGTCGGATGTCAGGCATAGCGATCACCCATACCGCGGATAAAGCGGGTCTTGCCCTGCCCAACCCGTAGAGAAACCGGCAGCCTGGGCGCGCAACCTGTAGAAACAAAGCGGCGCAACCCGGTTGGGTTGATGGATGAATCAGGTGAGGGGGGCTTATTCATGGGCAGTTGCTGTTGACAAAATCGGTTCTCCCATACGGCGGAATGGCAAAGACAACGGAAGGATAGCGACGTACCCTACCGTTGCTTAAAAACAAAAGTACACAAATGATGTACTGTTGCCATGCGTGTCAGGCCATTTTCTGATCGGTGTCAAAATGGCCGGATAAGACGACAGACAGCGAACAAACCCAAATAAATTTGTGTTGAACAATTCGCCGCAGAAAACCCAGCAGGCTAGGGAACACGTCATCGGACGTCCACCGATCCACCCTGATTCTCAGGCCCCATTGTCGGCTTCATTCTTCTCTATGTGCTCTTTTCAGGCAATACTTGCCCGACCGCCTCAGTGCGGGATCAGCCGGACGGCCTGATGGAGCTCGGACCAGTCGCCGATGCAGGGAGTAAAACAAAACTCATACCGTCTGGCAGGTATAGAGGCAGAGGAGGCGGAGGCAGAGGCCGTGGCGCAAAAACGGCGAGCCGGCGACCAGTTGAGTGGGCGGCGAGGAAATCGTCGTGAATGAAGCCGCCATTGAAGCGGTCGAATCGGAAGCTGCCGCCGAGGATGGATTTCTCCGTCGAGGAAGAGGCGGCGGGCGAAGAAGCCGCAGCTGTCGAGGGCGAAGAAGCAGATACCAGCGCCGCGATGACCGATACGCTGGTCATCACCGCAACGGATGACTTCATTGTTGCGGCCACGATCACAGACACGGAACAAATCTTGGTTGGGACATTTGTTGCTGAGAACATCGCCTGGTATGCCCTCCGATACATGGATAGCACCGGCGAAGTCGTCGATACGCTGGCCGATAGCTCCATCACCGCGTTTTTTAGCGCTGGAACCGTGAGCGGCTCCACCACTTGCAGCAACTATACGGGACGGTATACCGCCGATGAGGAAGGCGCCTTGACGATCGAACTGACCGCTATTGCACCGTCCGGCACGACGCCAGAATCCTGTGCAGATGGTGGCGAACTAAACGTGCAAGAGGCCGACTATCTGGCTGCGCTCAGTCAGAGCAGCGACCTATGAAGCCGGCGACTCCGCCATGGATGTCAGCGATGAAGAGGGCACCGTCGTCATCCATTACGAAGTTACCGAGGCGAACTAAGCATCTGAAAGGCGCTTGCAAAGCAAAGAGTCCGCCGCAGCGGTTGCGGCGGACTCTTTTTTGCTCGTCGCCTGGAGGTGACTCGCCTACGGGGCGCCTACAAGGCGACGAGATATAAGCAATCAAAACGCCTGTTTGCGAATCAAGGCGTACCCGACGATTTACGCCGACGGCGTCCGCAGGATGAGATGCAGGCAGCTTTGCCAATTCCTTCCAGCGTTCGGCCGCCCCATGGCGGAAGAAGCCGGGATCGAAATCGGCCAGGAATTCCCACCCCTCAATCGAAAGCCCCTCCTGCAATTCATCCGTTAACTCAAATTCCAACGTGCGATCATCGGTCAGCACTTGAAATGTGAGCACATCATCCTGGCCGTCGTCGATGACGTCGACGATGCACGGCCGGTCGGTGCCCATAGGCTTCTGGAAAAAGGCTGCCGAACAACGTGCGCAAAAGCTGAGCGCCGCATCACAGTATCCTCGGTCCATTACGATCTTCACAGTCTGCCCCTTTCAGCTACGCGCCAACAATCCGATGGTCATTCCAGTATGACAAAACGGTTGCGCCATAGCACGGGGCAGATGTACTCAATAATCCCGGGACAATTTAGCTGCGCCGGGACCAAGCAGTGCCGGGCTTACCCTTTCACCTCAATGGCGGAAGTGACGCGTGCCGGTGAGCGCCATCACCAGCCCTAACTTGTTCACGGCTTCGATGACCTCTTCATCGCGGACCGACCCGCCCGGCTGAACAACCGCGGCGATGCCGTACTCGGCTGCGGCTTCGATGCCGTCGGCAAAGGGGAAGAAGGCGTCGGAAGCCATCACCGCGCCCTGGGCGCGTTCGCCCGCCTTGTAACCGGCAATCATCACCGAATCAACACGACTCATTTGGCCGGCGCCCACGCCCACGGTAGCCTGATCTTTGACATAGATGATGGCGTTGCTCTTGACGTGACGCGCCACGCGCCAGGCAAAGGCCAAATCGGCCAACTGGTCGTCCGTCGGTTGCTGGTTGCTCACTGGGCGCCAGTTGGCCGGATCCATGTCATCGACGCTGCGATCCAATTCCTGCACGAGTACGCCGCCGTAAATGTGCGCAGGCTCAGCGGGCGCAGGGCCTGCGTCGGTCGCCTGGAGGATCCGCAGGTTCTTCTTCTTCCTCAGCAGGGCCAGCGCTTCCTCGTCATACGCAGGCGCCGCGATCACCTCGACAAAGAGGCCGGCGTCAGAGATGCGCCGCACCATCGCTGCGTCCAGCGCTCGATTGACTGAAATAATGCTGCCAAACGCGCTCACCGGATCAGAAGCCAGCGCCTTCTCAAAGGCTTCAGCCAGCGTAGTGGCGCTGGCCAGGCCGCATGGGATTGCCGTGCTTGATGATAGAGACCGTCGGTTGCGGAAAATCCTGGGCCGAAAGCCAACTGCCGTCCAGGTCCAGCCAGTTGTTGTAGCTCATCTCCTTGCCGTGGAGCACCTCAAAAGGCGGCTGGTCGCCGGCGTACGTGTAGAGGCCGCCCTGCTGGTGGGGGTTCTCGCCGTACCGATTGAGCTGGACCTGCTCCAGGTCGAGGAGGATATGCTCGGGCAGGCCGCCTGCGACCTCTGTATCTTCGACCTGATCCGCCAAATAATTCGCAATCGCCGTATCGTATTCGGCCGTGTGACGGAACGCCTTGAGCGCCAGCTGCTTGCGCTGCATGGGGGTGGGACCGCCTTGCGCAAAAGCCGCGCCCACAGCTTCATAGTCCGCCGGGTCGCAGACAACCGTGACCGACTCAAGATTCTTGGCTGCTGCACGCAGAAGCGCCACGCCGCCGATATCGATCTCTTCAATCGCAGAGGGCAGCGTCACATTGGGTTGGGCAACGGTCTCCTGAAAGGGATAGAGGTTAACCACGACGAGGTCGATCGGCGCAATGTGGTGATCGGCCAGTTCGTCCAAATGCAAGGGGGTACGGCGGGCGAGGATGCCGCCATGAATTGCCGGATGCAGCGTCTTGACGCGCCCGCCGAGGATCTCAGGAAAGCCTGTAACCTCATCGACGCTCGTGACGGGCAGGCCGGCCGCGGCGATCGTGCGGGCGGTGCCGCCGCTGGCGACCAATAGCACGCCAGCGTCGTGGAGCTGTTGAGCAAAGTCGACCAGTCCGGTCTTGTCGGATACAGAGAGCAGTGCACGCGGTTGTCGCATAATCATTCCTCCAGAGGTAGACTCGATGCAACTGCCCAGCCCAGGCGAACGGCTGTCAGCCCTGCTCCCCGTCTGCTTCCCCGTGGTAAACGCCACGTCAACGTCGCCAGTCGCAGAGAGAGTGTATAGGATTGGATAGCTCAGAGACGGAACGTCTCCTTACTATTGAGTATAGGTCGCCCTCATAGTCGTGTCAATATCAGGCCGGCAATTCAGTTGGCGGGTAGGATGGGCCGCGGACTGGCGCAGATGGAGAGCGGATGTCGGCGGATCAACCTGAAAGAGCATGCGTCGATCCGGTTCCTGCGGCTCATCCGCTTGATTGTATTGCCCGGTAGCCGAGACGAGGCGCAACCTGTAGCGGATGTCACGGATACAGGAAGCTGAAGCGGTTATGCTTTCGGTCAATGCCGTACGATCGGGCGCCGGCGATTGAACAATTATCCCAGCCCAAAGAATCCTCCTCCCGTTAGCCGTCCGGACAAGTACGCCTTGATCCATAGAATCTACCTGGAGAAACGCCCCATGACAACCAAGCAAACGCAGTGGCCAAGTCTGTCACTCGAAGCGTGGCAAGACACCTACGCCACGCTTCACCTGTGGACGCAAATCGTCGGCAAAATTCGCCTGGCAGGTATGCCATGGGTCAATCATTCCTGGCACGTGCCGCTCTATATCTCGAGCCGGGGCTTGACAACAAGTCCGATCCCAGCGGGCACGGCGCATCTTTGAAATCGAGTTTGACTTCATCAGTCATCAGCTAATCATCCGCGTGAGCGATGGCACAGTGCTCGTCCGGGCCCTGCATGCCCAGCCTGTCGCCGACTTCTATCATGAGGTGCTGGATGCACTGGCAAAGTCTGGACCTTGCCGTGACGATCCACGATATGCCCAGCGAGATTCCGGATGCCGTGCCCTTCTCCCAAGATCGGGAACACGCGTCGTATGATCCCGACTATGCCAACCGCTTCTGGCGCATCCTCGTGCAATCGGACCGCGTCTTCCAGCAGTTTCGGGCACGCTTCATCGGCAAGAGCAGCCCGGTTCACTTCTTCTGGGGCAGCTTCGACCTGGCCGTTACACGCTTTTCCGGCCGTACGGCCCCCATGCATCCTGGCGGCATTCCAAACATGCCCGATTGGGTCGCACGAGAGGCCTACTCGCACGAAGTCTCCAGCGCAGGCTTCTGGCCGGGCGGTGGCCCCTTGCCCTATCCCGATTTTCTACAGCTATGCCTATCCGGCGCCGGATGGGTTCAAGGATGCGCATGTGCTGCCCGACAGCCGCGTTTTACAACACCGATTTGGGTGAGTTTGTTCTTGCCCTACGAGGCAGTACGCGAGGCCGAAAATCCCGATGGCATGCTGCTCGACTTTCTGGAAAGCACCTATGTCGCGGCCGCAGATCTTGCCAACTGGGATCGCCAGGAACTGGAGCAGCCCGCAGACCTGAGGGCGATCTTCAGCTAAAACAAAACAGCATCCAAACGCAAAGAAGTCGGAGATCTGACAGATCTCCGACTCCTGGTTTTGGCGCACGGTTGATCGCTTCAACTCAAAGCGAGTTCAACTCGCCCTACTCAATCTCCATCAACAATTCATTCAGCGTCACGATCTGGCCCAGTTCGACACTGATCTCCGTGACGGTGCCGCCACGCGGGGCCTGGATCTCATTCTCCATCTTCATGGCTTCCAGGATGAGCACGGGCGTGCCCGGCTCCACAACCGCGCCCGGCTCGACCAGCAGCCGCGCAATCAATCCGGGGATGGGCGCCTTCACCCGGCCGTCGCCACTGGCCGGACGCGTCACCGCCACGCTGAGGTCGCGTACCTCAAGCGGATGGCGACCGCTATAAGCCTGGACCCAGTGCAGAGTCCTTGTCAAAGCTCAGTTCATAGGGCCGATCATCGACAATCATCCAGTCGATCTGGCCGGTCGGGCCATTCTCGGGAACGTAGACCGGCACCGCGGGCTCATCGACCGCTTCACCGTCGACGCCGAAGACGCGCGCCTGCACGCCCTCTTCCCCGCGCCCGACTTCAATGTCGTAGGTGTGACCGCTAATGGTTACAGCAATACGATTCATGATGACCTCAAATCAGAATAGCAGAAATAGCGAATCCAGCTTCTGGATAGAACGCCGATTCTGCAGATTGGGCGAATGCTCGCGAATTCCTTAAATCGATATCCGTCAAGATCAGTCGGATCTGCCTGATCCGCGTACCGTTTTCGATGCGCTTGCCTGCCACAGAGGCGAAGCAACAAGCAGACTAGGCCGGCAGTCGACGGCTGGAACGATGCCAACCCGACGTGACCCGCTCGGGCACGACGGGCGTGCTCAGCTGGGAACGGGCGGCAAAGGCCACCGCGGCTGCAATCGCCAGGTCGCGCCGCCGCAATTCGTCGAGTTCCGGCGCAGCAAACTCCATGCGCCGCATGAAGTTGGTGTCGTACTCACCCTTCGACAAAAGAAGGCTCCGCCACCATCTGCTGCTGCATGGGCAGATTGGTCTGCACGCCCACGATCTTAAAATCCTGGAGGGCACGACGCATGCGCCGCACGGCAGCCGGTCGATCCTCCGCCCACACGGTCAGATTCGCCAGCAGCGAGTCATAGCGCAGCGGAATATTGCAGCCGACGTAGCCATAGGTGTCCACGCGCACGCCCGGCCCGCCCGGCAGGCGGAAGTTGATCAGTCTGCCCGGGCTGGGCATAAAGTTGCGCCACGGGTCCTCGGCGTTGATGCGACAGTGGATGGCCCAGCCGCGTAGCTCCACCTCGTCTTGGCTGATGGAGAGAGGCTCCCCAGCGGCCAGACGAATTTGCTCCTGGACGATGTTGACGCCCGAGACCATGCCGCTGACTGCGTGCTCGACCTGGATGCGTGCTTTCATCTCCGTGAAGTAGAAGTTGCCTGCTTCATCGACCAGGAATTCGATCCCGCCCGCGCCCTGGTAGTCAATCTGCTGGGCGATATCTACGGCAGTCGTCCAGAGGCGCGCGCGCTGCTCGTCATTCAGACAGGGCGCGGGCGACTCTTCGATCATCTTCTGATTGTGCAACAGCACAGATCCTTCACGTTCGCCCAGGTGAATAATGTTACCCTGGTTGTCGCCCAGAATCTGCACCACCACGTAATGAGAGGGCGACATGGCCCGCTCCAAATAGAGGCGATCGTCACCGTAGATCCGCTCGGCCTCGCGTGCCGCGGATCGGGCCAATTCAATCAGGGAGTCGGGCGAATCCACCACGCGGGAGCCCCTGCCCCGTCCACCGCGACAGGACTTGATCACCAGGGGATATCCTACATCCGCGGCCATGGCCCGCAGCTTGTCCACCTCATCCGCGGTAGCCGATTCCGGCGAGTGACCGGGCGTCAGATAGCCCATCTCCTCGGCCTTCAACATCATCTCGAGCTTGGCCTTGCAGAGCTTGCACGGCCTCTACCGGCGGGCCGATAAAGGTGACGCCGGCCTGGTTACAGCGCTGAATGCACTCGGACTCTTCGGCCAAAAACCCATAGCCGGGATAGATGGCATCGGCGCCCGTCTGCTGGGCAATAGCCAGTACTTCCTGAACATCGCCGTAGCGCTTCTCAGACAGGATCGGCATACACTCATCGGCCAGCCGCACGTGAAGCGAATCGCGCTCGGTGCTGCTGTAGAGCGCCACCGTAGCGATGCCCATGTCGCGAGCAGGCGCGAATGACGCGTACGGCAATCTCGCCTCGATCGGCCACTACAATTTTCTTAAACATGAAACGGTTCCTCTTTCATGTAAGCGTCTCTTGCGAAGGTATCGGGACCCCTGTTTCACATCATCCCTGTGTTCACATCAAACGATGATAATCCGTGAACAGCTGCCCAATCCGCAAGATCCGCGTTCTCAGTCTTAGCACGGAAAAGTTTTCCGTCGCACTGCACGAAGTTGTCGGAGCCGCTACATCGGCGCCAGGCCGTGCTTCTTGGGAAGATGCGTTTCCCGCTTGGAGAGCGTCACTTCCAGCGCCTGGATGATCACCCGACGCGTGTCCCGTGGCTCAATGACGCCGTCGATCAGCCCGCGGCTGGCGGCCACATAGGGATTGTTGAACTTCGTCTCGTAGTCATCAACCAGTTCCTTGCGCGCAGCGTCGGGATCATCGGCTCCGGCCACTTGCTTGCGGAAGAGGATGTTGACGGCGCCCTCGGCGCCCATTACCGCGATCTCCGCATTCGGGCCAGGCGTAGAGCAGGTCGCCGCGCAGCCCCTTGCTGCTCATGACGCAGTAAGCTCCGCCGTAGCTCTTGCGCAGAATCACCATGAGCTTGGGCACGGTCGCTTCGCTATAGGCATAGATCATGCGTGCGCCATTGCGGATGATGCCGCCATACTCCTGATGCGTGCCGGGCAGGAAGCCGGGCACATCCTGGAGCGTGAGGATCGGGATGTTGTAGGCGTCGCAGAGGCGGATAAAGTGCGAGGCCTTGACCGATGCCTTGATGTCGATCGTGCCGGCCAGCACCTTGGGCTGATTGGCCACGATGCCCACCACCCAGCCGTTGAGTCGGGTAAAGCCCACGACCATGTTCTCCGCCCACAGCTCGTGCACCTCAAAGAAGCGACCGTCATCGGCAATGCTGGCGATCACCTGGCGCACATCATACGGCTTGTGCGGGTCGACCGGCACGATCTGCTCCAGCTCCGGACAGCGGCGCTGGGGATCATCGACCGGCGCAACGTAGGGCGGGTCGTCCTGGTTGTTGGAGGGGAGATAGGAGAGCAGTTCGCGCACCTTAGCCAGACACTCGGCGTCATCCTTGGAGAGGAAGTGGCTAACGCCGCTCTCCTTGGAGTGGATCAGACCGCCGCCCAGTTCCTCAAAGCTCACGCTCTCCTGCATCACCGCACGCACGACCTCCGGCCCGGTGATGAACATGTACGAATTCTCGGTCATAAAGACGAAAGTCGGTCAGCGCCGGCGAGTAGACCGCACCGCCTGCGCACGGGCCGAGAATGACCGAAAGCTGGGGAATGACGCCGGAAGCTTCACAGTTGGCATCGAAAATACGGGCATAGCCGCCCAGGCTGTCCACGCCCTCCTGAATGCGGGCGCCGCCCGAATCATTGAGGGCGATGAAGGGACAGCCGTATTTGATGGCCATCTGCATGGCTTTGACGATCTTGTTGGCGTGCATTTCGCCCAGCGAACCGCCCATGACGCCGGCGTTCTGCGAGGCCGCAAAGACGCGACGCCCGTTGACCAAGCCAAAGCCGCTGATGACGCCATCGCCATAACGGGAGGAACGGCCGTCCATATATTCCTCGTAGCGGGGCGTGACCAGCGTGTCGATCTCTTGAAAGGTGTCTGGATCGAAGAGCAGGTCAATGCGCTCCTGGGCCGTCAATCGCCCCTTGCCGTGCTGCCGATCGACTTCCTTCTGCGTACCGGCTGCGATCGCATTGCGCGCCCGCAGATCTTCAATGTAGTTCTCCACCGTAGTTCCTCCCAAAGTAGAGGATCGGATGAGCGGGATAGGACGCTGATCAGGCTGATTGGGCGAATCGTCGCGGATCTTTTTTTGAAGAAATCCGCGACCATCCGCCTCATCCGCTCAATCAGCGTGCTATCCTAGCTCGATTCCCCGATCTCTGTCTTGATCACCAACGTTAGAATAAAGTCCGGATGTTGAAGCGGCCGACGCCACCAGCCCTGCCAGGTTGCGCCAGGCGCCAATTCATCCGGGATCTCCGGGGCAAAGACTTGCCATTCATCTGTTACTGGCAGCGTCACCGGCATCAGGCACTGAATCGTCCGTGTATCCAACCGCAGTCCGGTGCGGAGCGCCTTAAGGATCGCCTCCTTGGCGCTCCAGATGGCGGTGACAAGTGCGGGCTGCTCAGCAGCCGAAGCCTGCGCCACCAGTTCCATCTCAGCCGGGGTGAAGTAATCGCGGACAAAGTTGGTTGCCCGTGCTTCGATGAACTCGAGATCGGCGCCGATTGCATAGCAATTTCCCTCTGCTACTATTTGGTGAACGGCGCAGAAGCCTACGCCGTGGCTGTGGCTGAGTCAACAGTTTAGAGTCCAGCCGCCGGGCGCCGCCTGTTTCCACCAGCGTGGCGAACGGCGCACCATCCTGCATCGTTATCAATGACGATCTGGTCAAATGAGGCCGGCTGCCCTGCGCTGCTCAGCACACGCTGAAGCAACTGCTTGGCAGTCAGGCGCCCCGTCGAGCCAGTCTCGTCGCCGCTTGAGCACCTGGAGTTGGGCCAGCGTGGGAGCTTCGCCAGGCCTGATACAAGAGGCCGGCCGGGGCCACGCCTTGCTCAATCTCTCCTCTGTCTGCTCCGGACTGCAACCACCAGCTCGATCACGTGCATCCTCTTCGAATGACGGACGACTGCATCGCTCCCGACAAGGAGACCCATTTTCACCAGGAATAGGAAGTAGATCCAGCCGTCCGTACATTCCAGCAGTTTGGCGGCAGGCAGCTGTCATATCCAGCACGTTAGGTCAGATTTCTCGCCCCACTCGAAATGACGGTTTCTGCTTTTGCGCCTCGACGAACCTAGGCCAGCGATACCGTGCGATAGTCACTCAGTTCTGCATAGACTTTGCCGTCGGTATCGACGATCTGCGTCATCTTGTAGCTGGCACCGTCGTCTGCGGTGGTCGCCACGGCGTAGAGTCGCTTGTCGCCGGCGCTCGCCGGGTCACCATAGATCGTCCCCTTGGCGTAGCCGGCCGGCAACGCCATGGAGCCCTTCGTCTTCATGCTCCAGAGCGCCGCCGTCTGCACCAGATGTTCGAAATGACGCGGGGCCAGCAGCTCATCGGCATTGGCCGGTTCGGCGTTGGGACCCAGGTCGTTTGCCGTCCGCGTAGCAGCCAGGAACCATCGACCACCGCACCTTCGATCACCTGATAGGTTGGGCCATGGAAGAAGAGTTCATAGATCTCTTCCTGGGTAATCGGCAGCTCTGCCGGCGGGTGAAAGTCAACCGTTGGCGCCGCTGCTTTTCATCCTGCGTCAGTCTAACCGTTGCCGCAAAATGATCCTTGATGCAACGAGCGGCAGTGACGACTTCGCCGGCTGGAAGATCGATTGCAGCACCGCCTCGCCCAGCAGATCGCCGTCGGCGGTCGGGTAAAGATTGACCGTGATACGCAGCGTCTTGGGCTGGTCCCGATGGAACTTGAGGATCACCAAGATTCTGCTGCTCGATCAGCTCCGCCACCCGATAGCCTGGGGCGAGCAGGCTGGCCGCTTCGGCCAGGCCTTCGCTGCCATGACGCCAGGCGGCCCGCGGGAGATCCGCTTCGACCTTATGGTCAAAGAGGAAGGGCTGCGCAGGGTCGGGTCCAACGTCGTCTCGGCCACGAGGCCGCCGTGAGTTTGGCCGCCTTCACCTCACCGATCATGACCAGCGGGGCTCCGCGCTCGGCCAGCAGGTTTCGCGTTGACCTTTTCTGTGTGTTGCCAGCCCGCCGGTGGGATCCTTCTTTTCCGTCCAGGCGCCCAGGCGACCGGCGACCAGCACTTCGCCACACATCCGCGTATGTCAGCTCACGACGAATGGTCGGTACGCCTGATCGGGCGGCAAACATCGATCCCCAATGCCTCCATCCCGGCCGGCACTGAACCACGAGAGGCCATACCAATCTCGCCCCAGGCCGTCCAGTCGATGGCGATGCCCCGGGTCTGGGACGCCAGCTCCTCATGCTGCTGGAGATCTTACAGAGCAGGTCGTTGGCGAGCTGTAGTCGCTCTGGCCATTGTTGCCAAAGCGGCCGGCAACGGAACTGAAAGAGACTGTAGCGCCGATCGGCATATCCTGGCGGCACGAATCAGATTGAAGAAGCCATCAGCCTTGACATCGAAGGACCAGGTTGAATTGCTGGGGTTGCTTGTCTGGCAGCGCACGATCGATCAGCAGACCACCGGCGTGAAACAGCACATCGATCTTGCCGTTGCGTTCGCGGATCTCGTCGACAATGGCGTCACGGCGTCGCCGTCCATCGGATTTTACACTGTGATGGTAGGCTGTCCCGCCTGCGGCCTCGACCGTCTCGATGGCACGTAGGGCCGCCTCGTTGGCTGGATGCCCATAATCTCCTTGTCGATGAGCACCGGCGTGGGCCGTTGGCCTGGGCCTTGGCTCGGTCGATCAGCTTGCGCTTCAAGCGCATCCACATACTGGCGGAAGAGCAAGATGTTACGGGTCGTTTCGAGCCGGCGCATTCCACCAGATCGAGCAGGTAGAAGACCCCCTTGCTCGCTAGAGCCAGGTCGGTCACGATGGCGCTGGTGATACCGCCAAGCCGCGCCCGTAACGACGAAGACAGTCTCCTCGTTCAGGGTCATGCCTGGGTTGCGATTGTCTGCCGGCTTCTCCAGTCAGCGTAACGGTATAGCGCTGACCGTTCAGATAGCCGATCTCGATGATACCAGGATCAGTGAGCGTCTCGGCGATAAGCAGGTGGGCCGGTTCCGCGGTCTTGCGGCAGACTTCGAAGTCGACCACTTTGACCAGTGTGCCCATGCCCTCATCGCGCATGCCTGCTCATATGGTAGGCTTTGCTGAAGCCGGGACTGCACCGCCCAGCGGCGCTGTTGCCCCTCGCTGCCGTAGCCGTGTTGACCGCCGAGGCGGGTAGCCGAGACCAGGAAGGGTCGGCCTGCCAGAGGCGTAGAGCGCACGCACAGCGGTGTACAGGTTCTTGACCCGGACCCGATACAATTGACGCCAGTCGTCCAGCGTATCTCTTCAACACTCGGCTCCACGTCCACGCGCTCAGCCAGTAGACACCCTGAATCGAACCCTCTTCCAGCCACGACTTCAACTGTGCATCCAGCGCATCCGTGTCCACGCCCGGCTCGAGACGAAGCACGTGACGCCCCGCATTTCCAGTCGGCTGATGAGGGACTTGCCGACACCGCCTGATCCAGCATCACGGCACCCGGCTAGTTCATCCAGCGTCACACCCGTGGGTTTACAGAGTGCAAGGTCCGGGCGTAGTGCCGGCGTCGGTACTCGGCGCGGCATCTTGTCGGCGTCCCCAGCGTGCCGATGGAGACGGGCTGCCGGGTGGCTGCGGGGTTGTTGCGGGGGTGTGGGTTCGTCGCGGCAGCTGTCGCGCCGCTCACTGCCCCGGCTGATCCTGCCGAGCCAGGTCAGGCCGCATGTCGTGCACGAAGCCGATGACGCTTTCCAGCGTCGGATAGTCGCGCAGGCTCAGGCTTTCCTGGAAGGGGATGTCGAAATCTCACGGATGGCGGCAAAGGTCTCGGCCTGCTTGACCGTGTCGATGCCCAGATCGGCTTCCATGTCCAGGTCGAGTTCCAGCATGTCTTCGGGGTAGCCGGTCTTTTCAGCCACGATGGCCAGGACCTGGGTGACGACGGGGTCGGCGCCCGCTGGTGGCGTTGTGGGGGTGTCGGGTTGTGGGGCGGCAACCGGTGCACCGCTCGCCGGGCCGGCTGAGCCTGTCGAAGCCAGGTCAGGCCGCATCTCATGCACGAAGCCGATCACGCTTTCCAGCGTTGGGTAGTCACGCAGGCTCAGGCTTTCTTGGAAGGGAATGTCGAACATCTCGCGGATGGCGGCGAAGGTCTCGGCCTGCTTCACCGTGTCGATGCCCAGGTCGGCTTCCATATCCAGGTCCAGTTCCAGCATGTCTTCGGGGTAGCCGGTCTTTTCGGCTACGACCGCGAGGACCTGGGTGACGACGGGGTCGGCGTCCGCTGGTGGGGTTGTGGGGGTGTCGGGTTGTGGGGAAGAGGCAACCACTTCGTTGCTCACTGCGCCGGCTGGGCTTGTCGAAGCCAGGTCGGGCCGCATCGCGTGGACGAAGCCGATCACGCTTTCGAGCGTTGGGTAGTCGCGTAGGCTCAAGTTCTCCTGCAGTGGAATGTCGAACATCTCACGGATGGCGGCGAAGGTCTCAGCCTGCTTCACCGTGTCGATGCCCAGATCGGCTTCCATATCCAGATCGATTTCGAGCATGTCCTCCGGATAGCCGGTCTTTTCAGCCACGACGGCCAGGACTTGGGCCACAACCGGGTCGGCCCCGCCGGCAGGCGGCGCCGCGAACAGGCGCGGAAGGTGCTGCAGGCGCCACTTCTGGCTGGGGCGCAGCTGCCGGCTGCAACACGACCAGGTCTGGCCGCATGGTCTGGACAAAGCCGATCACGCTCTCCAGGGTCGGATAGTCGCGCAGGCTCAGGTTCTCCTGCGCCGGGATATCAAACGATTCACGAATGGCGGCGAAGGTCTCAGCCTGCTTTACCGTGTCGATCCCCAGATCGGCCTCCATGTCCAGATCCAGATCAAGCATGTCTTCGGGATAGCCGGTCTTTTCGGCGACGACGGCCAGGACTTTGGCGGTGATGGGGTCGGGACCGACCGCTGGGGCTGCGGGAGTATCGGTTTGTGAAGGGGCCACCGCCGCAGCACTACTCACGGAAGGGGTTGGGCTTGTCGCGACCTGGGCCAGGTCGGGCCGCATAGTCTGGACAAAGCCGATCACGCTTTCCAGCGTCGGATAGTCACGCAGGCTCATACCCTCCTGCGCCGGAATATCGAATGCCTCGCGCACGGCCGCAAAAGTCTCGGCCTGCTTCACCGTGTCGATGCCCAGATCCGCTTCCATGTCCAGGTCGAGGTCGAGCATGTCAGACGGATAGCCGGTCTTTTCGGCCACGATGGTCAGGACTTGGGCCGTGACGGGATCGGGACCGGACGGCGGGACTGCAGGGGTATCGGGTTGTGGCGGAGCAACCGCAGCGCTGCTCGCAGCCGGGGCCGGACTCGCCGGAACCTGAATGAGGTCCGGGCGCATCGTGCGCACGTATTCGACAACCTTCTCCAGCGTCGGATAATCGCGCAGGCTCATGCCCTCTTGGGCCGGGATGTCAAAGGTTTCACGGACGGCGGCAAAGGTCTCAGCCTGCTTCACCGTGTCGATGCCCAGATCCGCTTCCATGTCCAGATCAAGGTCAAGCATGTCCGACGGGTAGCCGGTCTTTTCGGCAACGACGGCCAGGACCTGTTCGATCACTGGATCGACGGCTGCCGGCGGGGCCGTGGGGGTGTCGGGTTGCGGGGAAGGGGCAACCACTTCGTTGCTCGGTGCGGCCACGGGCGCTTGCGTCGGCGCCGGTGCGTCGGTGGGCAACATCGATTCCGGTGCGGGCACGGGCGTCGGCGCAGGTTTGGGTGGCTGGACCGCTGGCGCGGCAGGCGCTGCGGCCGGTCTCTGCTCGGTGTTGCCATTTGCTGCAGTCGTCGGCGCAATCATACGCGCCGGGCGACCTGTTGCCGCGCCGCCGCCGGGCGCCGTTGCTCGCACGGTCGGACCGGTGCCATACTGCCAGACGCTGGCCACCGGCGTATGGCCGGGGCCGCCTTGGGCGACAATGCGCAGCGTCTTCTTCACCGTCTCCAATTCGGCACGATCCAAGCCGCTGACGTCGTCCATCCAGCGCTGATAGGCTGGCTTGTTGTCGATGCGATCCAACCCGCCGGGAATGCGCCGAATGAGCGTCATGGAAATCTGTGAGCCAAAACCGGCCGCCAGATGGAGTGCGTAGAGCACGGGGTAATGGCCGCCGCGGCTCAAGTTGAGCGCGCCCAGGTCGGGGTCGACCTCTTTGTAGTTCGCCACGGGGGGGACGATGCCATATTCCAGTATCTTGACGGCGATCACATCTTCTACGCCTGCGCCCATGGGATGACCCGTGAAGCCCTTGGTGTTGGCCATGATAATGTCGTCGGCCGTGGCGTCAAAGGTCTTGCGCAAGGCCGTTACTTCGGCGGAAGCGCTGCCGCCCCGGGCCGGCGTGAAGGTCTCGTGGGAAACGAAACAGAGTTGAGGCGCCATGCTGTAGCGATTGACGCCAAAACGCCGCTCGGCCGACGTGACCAATTTTTCCATGACGCCGGAAATGTGGTCCACATCGAGCCGCGTGCCGTGGAAGGCGCTGTTGGCCGTCTCGGAAGCCAGCACTTCGACGATGCCCCGCATGCCTCGCTCGCGCACGGTATCTTCGCTCTCCACCACCATGGCACAGGCGCCCATGCCCAGCAGCGTCCCATGTCGTCGTCGATCAAAGGGCAGCGCCGCTTCGTCGACCTTGTCGTCGGTGGCGGCTGCGCCTGTGGCCAGGAAGCCGGAGCCAATCCAGCCCAACAGGTCCTCGCTGGTCACGTCGTCCGCGCTGACGACAATGACGCGGCGACAACGACCGTTGCGGATCCAGTCCTCGGCCAGCGCGACAGCTTGCGCTGTGGAGGCGCAGGCAGCGTTGACGTGCGTATTGGGACCACGTGCGCCGATGTACTCGGCGAATTGGCTGTGGCCCATGGCCAGGATGCGGAAGATGAAGCGCCGATCGAATTCGTAGGGATTCTGCGCCAACTCTTCTCGCAGCTGCGCAATGCGGCGCTGAAGCTCACCCATGGTGGCGCCATCTTGCACGTAGCGGCGCAAATCCTCCAGCGCTTCAAGCTGCTGGCGGCGATTTTCCCACTCGTAGTAGCGCTTGAACTCATTGGCAAAGCGGTCACCACCGGGGAAGGCACTGGCGAAAACGATGCCGGTCTCATCGCGCAGAGACTCCGGCAGCAGCCAGCGATCGGGAAGATAAGTGCCTTTGGTTGTCGTGCGATAAGTCTGCACGAGGGGAATACCTGCCTCGCGCAGCGCATCAATACCGGCCGCCATGGAGAGCTGCGTCGTGATGTCGAGCGCCTCCACCAGCTTGGCCGGCACGCCATATTCTTCGGTCAAATCGAAGCTGCCGGGCCGACCGGCAAGTTTGATTACGTCATCGGTCTCTTCAATCACCTCAAAGCGGCCGCTACCGTCCTCGCCCTTGACCAGGCGCGTAATGCGTTTGCCCGCCATCTCCTTGCGATAGCGCTCGGGAATCAGATCGACAAACTGCTCGCCACGCAGAATGCGCAAGGCATTGTCCGGGTCCATCACCGCCTTGTCGGCGCCAGGCAAGCCGAGGCCTGTCCCACTGATCACGACGGAGCCCAGCGGCTCTTTGTTGCGGTCATAAGGTTGCCGGCTGGCCATTGGCGAAGCCGCCGCGCCCGATAGTTGTTGCAATGCTTGCATCAGTGCGTCGACGGGGCCGGCGCTGGATGTTGCAGCCATGACTGGCTCCTCCTGAACAGGTACTGCTTCACTAGTCAGCGGCTGGAGTGCAACAGGCTGCACCGCAGCACCGCCATTGCTCGCTCCGCGCTCTGCTACCGTTGCTTGCGACGCCGTTGCTTGCGACGCCGTCGCACCATACCCCGCGGCATAAAGTCCGGCCAGGGCATGGTTGAACGTGGGCAATTCTCCCGTTTTGGGATGATTGGTAAAGAGCGAAACGACGTCAGCCTTGTCGGCCAGCACGTCATCGACAAACCCCTTGAGCGCCTTCTTTGGTCCGACTTCGACGAAGGTGCGTACGCCGTTGGCATACATCGTCTCCAGCCCCTTGACCCACTGGACCGGCGACGCAATCTGCAATTCCAGAATGTCCTTGATGCCTTCGACTGTCGTCGGGTAGAGCTCGCCGGTCACGTTGGCAACCAGCGGCAACGCTGGCTCGCTGATGCTCAAGCGGTCGAGCACGACGCGCAGGGGCTTGGACGCGGGCGCAACAATCTTGGTGTGGAAGGCGTGGCTCACAGGGATACGCATGGCCCGGAAGCCCTTCTTGGCAAAGAGCTCAATCGCCTCTTCAACGGCCTTGCTGGCGCCACCGACCACCGCCTGGCTGGTCGAGTTGATATTGGCGGCGACGACATAGCCGTCAATCTCATCCAACGTCTCTTTGACTACGTCCAGCGGGGCCATGACCGCAGCCATCCAGCCATTGTCCTCCATGCTGACCTTGGTCATCTCGGCGCCGCGGGCGGCGGAGGCTTCCAGCGCATGGGCGAAAGGCATGATGCCGCCCGCGATCAGTGCGCCGTACTCGCCCAGCGAATGGCCCATGACCATGTCCGGGTGGAAGCCATATTCGCCCAGGAGCTTATAGAGCGCCGTATCCATGGTCAACATGGCCGGCTGAGTAATTGCAGTCTGCATGAGCCCCAATTCAGCCTGCTTCATCGCGGCAGGGTCGTCGCTGTCGACAAAGATGAAGTCGGTCAGCGGCTTGCCCAAAATCGGCGTCATGACGGCGTCGGCTTCGTCAAAAACCTGCTTGACGGCTGGCTCGATCGCAGCCAGTTGGCGCCCCATATTCAAATATTGGGAGCCTTGGCCAGGAAAAAGGAAGCCGATCTTGCCTGGCTTTTCGCCTGAGCCGCGGAAGATGCCCTGGGCCTGCAGCGCTCGCCAGGCTTGGGGATTGTCAAACCCGGCAGCTTTACGCGCTTTGGCAATCTTTTCCAGCAGATCATCATGGTCGCCAAAGTCGATCACCAGGCGTTCGGGCTGGGCCAGTTCGACCGGATCCGGCGGCGCGACCGGCGGCGTCCAGCCATCCTCGACCTTGGTGAAGGCTTCGTCGATGCGGTCCTTCAGCGCGGTGGGCGAGGCAGCGCCAATCGCCAAAATACCGCGAATCGGCTTCTTTGGTGCAGCGGCGACCGCGCCCGTACCGGCACGCTTCTGTGTACCTGGCTGTGTACCTGCATTCCCATTGCCAACTTCAACGCCTGCAAATTGCTTGCTCTCGCTGGTCAACATGCCAGGTATGTGTTCCTCCAAAACCAGATGGAAATTGGTGCCGCCAAAGCCATACGCACTGACGCCGGCGCGGCGAGGAACGCCATTGGGCTCTTCCCGATCGCGGAGTTCGCTGTTGATATAAAATGGGGACTGGCTGAAATCGAAATTCGGGTTCGGTTTTTCGGCATTGAGCGTCGGCGGCAGCTTCTTGGTATAGAGCGCCATCGCCGTCTTGAGCAGGCCGGCCGCGCCTGCGCCCGCTTTGAGATGGCCGATGTTGCTTTTGGCCGAGCCGAGGGCAATGCTCTGACGGGGCGCGTTGTTAAAGACAGACATGAGCGTCTGGGCCTCAACCACATCGCCGACCTTGGTGCTCGTGCCATGGGCCTCGACCAGGGTCGCCGTGGCCGGGTCCAGCCCGGCATTGGCCCATGCCCGATGGAGCGACAGGACCTGTCCTTCCGGGTTGGGCGCTGTAATGCCTTTGCCTTTGCCATCGCTGGAGCCGCCCACGCCGCGGATGACGGCGTAGATCTTGTCGCCGGCGGCTTCGGCATCGCTCAGCCGTTTGAGCAGGAATGCGCCACTGCCTTCGCCCATGACAAAACCGTCGGCGCCCTCGCCGAAGGGACGGCTGCCCGTGGCGCTCAATGCACCGATCTTGCAAAATTTGATAAAAATCGCTGCGCCCATGTTACGATCGACACCGCCAGCCACCACCGCGTCAACGTGGTGCTCGGTCAACATCTCAAACGCGGCATTGATGGCGGCAAAGCTCGATGCACACGCAGCGTCAGTAATAAAATTGGGGCCGCGCAGATTCAAGACATTGGCCACCCGGCCAGAGACGATATTGGGTAACTCACCGGGCATGGTGTCTTCAGTAATGTCGGGAAAATACTCAGCGGTGGCTGCGCGCCACTGGGTCAAAATGGCCTCGCGCTGGGGGGCGGGGATAGTCTGAAACTCTGGCGTCGCCTCCAGCAGGCGGCGATATTCGGGGTGCGAAATGCCTAGATTCGTGATGTAATGTCGCTCGCCGCCCATGGCCGTACCGAGGATGACCCCGGTGCGCTCGGTGTCCAGTGGACGGTTGGGATAGCCATAATCGGCCAGCGCCTCAGCCGCGATCGTGACGGCCCACTGCTGCCCTTCATCCATGGAGGCCGCCACGCGGGGCGGGATGCGAAATCGTTTCCAATCAAACGCAAAATCCCGAACCCAGCCGCCGATCTTGCTATACGTCTTGAGCGGCACGCTCGGGTCGGGGTCGTAATACTCGGCGGGGCTCCATCGTTCGGGCGGCACGTCTGAAATGCTGTACCGCTTGTTGACGATGTTGTCCCAATACGTCGGCGCAGTGGGCGCATCCGGAAAGATCGCGCCTACGCCGACGATCGCGATGGCGCGATCCGCGTCGGAACTCATAGTTGGGTCTCCTTTGGTTCCTGACGGACACTGGAGGGTCAGCCCCAGCGTCCATCAATCCCAGCTAACGATAATTAGGTTTTTTTACTCAGCCGGGTAGGCTTCAACCAACTTCCCGGCCACATAGTCCATGTCATCCATCGACCCGGCTTGGGTCTGATAGATTGCGGGGAGATTCAAGGACTGATCCAAATTCGGGTCGGTCTGACCGGCGCCGATGCTCCAGCGCAGGCCGTCGGCAGCCACCTTCAACGCCGCGTCACGTGCATGCAAGCGCGCCATGGCCTTGAGCGTATCCTGATCGAGTTCGGCTACATCACTTGGGGAGTTGATGGCCCGCTCGCTAAAGATGGCGGCTGTCTCAGCAAAGGCGATGAGTTCGCCAAGGCGGAAGAGCACGTGCTGGTTACGCGTCAGGCGATCGGCGCGGCAGCGTTCGAGGATAACGGAGAGTGCACGCATGGCCAGGGCCGCAGTAGCGGCGCCACTGCTGTTATCCGTGGCGGCCAACTGCTCCAACTTGGTGGCCCAATCCGTGTAGAACGAACCACGGCTCTTGAGGTGAAGCTGCCAGCGATCACGGGCGATGGTCCACTCCATGATCTCGGTCGTGCCTTCATAGATGGTGGTGATGCGCACGTCGCGCTTGATCTTCTCCACCATGTACTCTTTGGTGTAGCCGTAGCCGCCCATGGCCTGGATGGCGTCCTCGGCCGTCTTGTTGCCCGTCTCGGTTGCGAGGAACTTGGCCACAGCACCTTCGGTCTGGAGGTCGTCGTCACCGGTGTCCAGGCGTTCGGCCGTCCATTCAATGTAGGCACGCGACGCTTCCAGCCGGCAGGCGTTGGGCACGATCAGCTTGTTCATGTAGCCCTGTTTCCGGCTCAGCGGCGCGCCGCCCTGAATGCGCTGTTGCGAGTATTTGATGGCCCGACGCAGCGCTTCCCAGCCTGCTCCCATACCAAAGGCCGCAACCATAAGCCGCGTATAGCCGAAGACTGCCTGGGCCTGGGCCAAACCTTGTCCTTCGACGCCGCCGACCAAACGATCAGCATCTACATAGACATCTTCCAAGAAGAGTGCCGAAGTATTGCTGGCGCGGATTCCGTGCTTGTCCTCAGGCTTGTTCTGACCAAAGCCTTCCGTCTCCCGCTCTACCACAAACCAGGACGGACCGCCCGGCGCCATGGCCAGGATCGTATAAATATCGGCCACGCCGCCGTTCGAAATCCACTGCTTGCGCCCGGTGATCTTATAACCCGTTACCTCGCCGTTTTCGCTGATCGGCTCGGCCTTGGTTTCCAGTGCTGCCAGGTCGCTGCCGGCCTGCGGCTCCGTTGCACCATAGGCGACCAGCAGTCCCTCATCGGCAATCCGGCCCATCCAATGCGCCTTCTGCTCTTCTGTGCCGCCTACGGAGATCGGGTCGGTGCCCAGGAAGGTAGCCAGAACGCCCGTCGCGATTCCTAAATCGATCGCAGCCATCCCCTCGGAGACCCGATAAATGTCGTATGCGCCGCCGCCCAGGCCGCCATACTCTTCGGGAATAAAGACCAGATGCAGGCCAAATTGCATCGGATCATATAGCTCTTTGAGGACCTTTGTCGGGAATTCGTCGTTGTGGTCAAGTTCCAGAAGGTAATCATCCGTCAACTCCTTCTGGGCATACTTGTTGAGGGTGGACAGCACCATGTCAAGGGTGTCCGCATCAAATCCAGCCATATTTTTTCCTCCTGAGGAACCTTTTTACCGTAGCCTGGCCCTAGTGAGCGGGAGAAAGACCAGTCTACGCTCTGAACGTGTCTTCGTGATTTATTTCACAAATTATTCTGCAAAAAAGAACGGTTGAGATCAACCGTTTACATCATTCTTCTTGTCGCTCCACGCCACTAGCGCGATTATATCATACGCTTGTCCTGCTGAGAACAGCATAATTGATCCCTTATCAATTGCGCAGGGACAGATGTCCCAAATGACCGGGACATCTGTCATGAGGTTGTGGGGACACGTGCCGGGTCATGTGCGCCATTGACGCCATTGACGCTTCGTGCACCGTTGCTGCCATTGGTGCCGTTGGTGTAGGGACGAGCTAGCGCAGACTTGTCTACTTTGCCCACGTCGGTCAATGGAAGCGCGTCGATTACCTGGACATGACGGGGGTTCTTGTAGCGAGCAAGGCCGACCTTGCAATATTCACGCACCTCTTTGCCGCGAAGGCTCTCACCCGCTTTGGGAACAACAAAGACCATGCCGATCTCGCCCATGACGGGATCGGGGCGGCCAATACAGGCGCAGGCGGCGATCTTGGGATGGGTGAGCAGATAGGATTCGACCTCGAGCGGGTAGACGTTATAGCCGCCACTGATGTACATCTCTTTGCGCCGGCCCAGAATCTGTATGTAGCCATCCTCGTCCAGCCGGCCCACGTCGCCGGTGTAGAGCCAACCTTCGCCGTCAATCTGTTGGGCAGTGGCTTTGGGGTTGCCATAGTAGCCAAGCATGACGCACTCGCCACGCAGCGCGATCTCGCCCTCTTCGCCGACGGGCAGCGGGCGCCGCGCCGCGTCGACAATGCGCAATTCCACTTCAGGGGCCGGCTTGCCCGCGCTATGGAGTAGTCGATCCAGATCATCGTCCGGTGCAGTGTAGGTCACCATGCCGGCAACTTCCGTCAAGCCGTAGGCATGTACGGCAATGGGCGCCATCGCGGCGATACGCCGCATGAGTGGATCCGGCGTGGGCGCGCCGGCCACGATGACTTTCTGGAGCGAAGAGAGATTAAATTCGCTAAATTCGGGCGCGAGAAATTCCATAGCAAACATGGTCGGAACTTGACCGAGAATCGTAATGCCCTCGCGTTGAATGAGGTCCAGTGTGGCCGCCGGATGGAAGCGGTCGAGCAAATAGAGGGTTGCGCCCGCCACAATCGCGCCCGTGGTAGCCAGCACGATACCGCTGACATGATTCATGGGCATGTGCTGGATAATGCGATCGCTGTGGGAGAAGCCCACACAGCGATTCTGTGCAACGATGTTGACATGGATGTTCTTATGGGAAAGCAGCGCAGGTTTAGGGGAGCCGGTCGTGCCCCCGGTAAAAACAATCAGCGCGCCGTCATCTTCCTCGAGCATCTGCATCCGCTCGACCAGGGGCCCATCTGGCAGCGTTGCACCATCGCGCACCAGGCGGTCGAAGGGCAGCATACCAGGCGGTGCGTGCTCGCCGATGGCGATACCCTGTTGGATATGGGGCATGTCGGCCAAATAGGGCTGCAACTGTTCTGCCACGCCCAGATCGCCGATGATCAACATAGCAACCGATTCGACCAGTTTGCCATATTCAATCATTTCTCGGGCCGTATAGTTCACGTTGAAGCCAGTGAGGATTGCCCCGATGCGAGAGGCAGCCATGAAAGCAATCACATATTCGGGTCGAGGTGGACAGAAGATGCCGATGCGATCGCCATGGGCGACGCCCAGCGCAAGAAAAGACTTGGCCAATGCATTGGTTTGCGCCTCAACTTCTTGCCAAGTCAGCGAATTGCCATTGTAGACCAAAGCCGCTTTGTCGGGGGCGCGACGCACGGTCGCAGCCAAGACATCGCTAAGATGCCGGCGGCCCGGATTGTTTGTAGACATGTCAATTGACCCCATTGTCGGAGAAGATTCATGTGCCCCAAAAAAAAGCGTTGACTATTTTGGTTTTTATCTCTAGCGACTTCTATCATGAGATTTCTAGGAATCATAACGCGCAAATGGTCGAAACGCCAAGTATTTCGACCACCCTGTCAGTGCGCGGATAAACGTGGGATGCGACCTCACACCTAGACGGCGGACGCCAGCCGACCTGAGCTGTCTGCCATCCGCAACCTTACAGCGTCATGATGATTTCCAGAAACTCGGGTAATCGTTCACAAGCAAGTGAAGCGGCGCTTCATCCTCTTCGATGTCGGGGAAACGACCAATCGGCTCCAGGAAACAGTTGTCGGTATTGTCATCGTTAACGGTCGACACCTCACCAACCAGCACCCGTTCGCCTTCCGCCCAAAATGCATGATACTGATAGGGTTTGAGCGTGATGCTCTCGCCTGGCTTGAGTACCACTTTGGCGCCGGCGGGTACGGTCTGTTGAATGCCATCCAGGGCGATGACCACATCGGAATCTGCCAGTCTCTCGGCCTCGTTGGCGTTATATAGTTCCAGTACCAGGTCGCCGCCACCCCGATTGATGATGTCCTCGGTCTTGAGCCAATGAAAGTGCATGGGCGTAACCTGTTGTGGCTCGCAGATTAGCAATTTTTCAGCGTAGAGCTTGCCCTGACCATTCTTCAGATCTTCGACACGCCCGTTGCGGATGGTAAAGAGAAAGAGTCCAAAGTTGGCATAGTCACCCCGGCCAAAATCGGTGATATCCCAGCCAAGTTGGCTGGCAACGATTTCGCTCACTTCAGGCCCTTTGCTCGCCCAATCGGCCGGCGACCAGTAGGCAAAGGGCGGCAAATGAAAGCGATGCGCCTTGATAAAGGCATCTGCATCACGGATAATTTGGTTGACCTCTGAGCGTTTCATGCACATTCTCCGTTTCGTTATTTGCGTTCTTGCCGATAATTCAATTCAGGCGGCATTTGCCGGCTCACAATCCCCCACAGACAGGCCCAAGGCGCGGCAGCGCCAATGCATAGGCAATGCTATCTTAATGCGACTCGGTAATTCAGGGCGCATAGCACATTTGAATAGCTCCTCTAGAGAAAACGACCAGCCCCGTCCCCCAAACATGGTCTGCACCCGGCGATTCATCGGGCATTGCGACCCCCGCGTACATTGGGTATAATGGCAACACCTCATATCAACGCCCCGCTCGATGAGCAGCAGCGAGATGCCGACTAAAATACCGATTCGGATTTTATCCGTTGGTCGCCACTTAAAAACGGCGAATCAATTACATATCGACAGTGGGGGCCAAGGCTACGCAGAGCTGCGTGATCAAATCCTGAATGGCGACGGCGATGTCGCCTATCATTTTGAGTTTCAGGCTGTCTCCAATCAGAAAGCGGCGTTGGCGCAGCTTCGCAACGATCCGCCGCACATTATTCTGGTCGAAATCGACCCCAAGCCCAACAGTCGGAGCCGCTTCTGCGAGATGATTCGTTACCGGCTGCCGTCGGTCGCGATCGTGGCGGTCGGCAAGCAGGCCCCGCAGGGCGCTTTTGCGTTTGATGACTTCTTGGCCATCCCACTGGATGAACGCGAAGCGCAGCGTCTTTTCTACAAGATTTTCGACGCTTTCAAAGGATACCAGCTGGCGCGGGGCGAAATCTTGCTCAACACGGCAAAGCGGACCGTCACATCGCCAAATGGTCGCTATCGCATGACGCCAAAGCAGTGCATGCTGCTCCACTTGTTGATGATGCGTATGGGCGAAGTGGTTGATCGGCAAGAGATCATGCGCAGGGTGTGGAACACATCGTTTATGGATGATACCCGAACGCTGGACGTTCACGTTCGCTGGCTACGCGAACGCATCGAGCCCAACCCATCCACTCCCCAACATTTAATCACGGTCCGCGGCGTCGGCTACCGCTTCGAGCTGCCGACATAGGCTCTTTTCCTCTTCCCTGTTGGTCCGCCGGTTCTCCCCCGGCGTAAAGCCCCCTCCAGATCAGCGTCTAGCCAACCTTGCGGCGTACATCAACCACATTCTGCAGGCGGTCAATTTTGGTCAAGATCCAGGTCAATTGCCTGATGTCATCGATTTCCAAGGTGGCGTTGATGATGGCCAAATTGTTCTTCTGACCGGTCAAGGCTTCAACACTCAACATGTTGATCTTTGCGTCGGCTACAAGGCTGGCCACATCACGCACGAGGCCGGCCCGGTCATAAGCGCTGACCTGTATCTTGACCGGAAACGTCCGCTCATGCTGGGTCTTCCATTGTACATCAATCAGCTTTGCTTCTCGCCCGTTGCGATATGTATCGCGAATATTCGGACAGCTCTTGCGATGGACCGTTATCCCGCGTCCCTGGGTAACGTAACCGATAATCTGATCGCCGGGCACGGGATTGCAGCAGCGTCCCAAATGCGTTAGCAGGCCATCGACGCCCTGCACCTCAAAACTGCCCGTTGCGACCTGGCGCTTGCCGGAATCTTTACGTTCCAGCCCCTTGCGGAACTCTTCTTCTTCGCGCTCGCGCCGTTCGTTCTCCAGCAGCCGTTGTGCAATCTGCTGAGTGTTCACTTCGCCGTAGCCGATTGCAGCCAGGAAATCATCCAGCTTCTCATGCTTGAAGAGCTTCATCACGGATTCATAGCTCTCGGTAACGGAGAGGCGCTTCATCTCCTTATCGAGCATCTGCCGGCCGCGACTGATATTCTCTCCGCGATCTTGCTTGCGCAGCCATGCGCGAATCTTGCTGCGGGCGCGCTGTGTGGCAATGTATTCCAGGTTTGGGTTCAGCCAATCACGACTCGGACCGCCGCGACTGGACGCGACAATGTTGACTTGATCCCCATTCTGCAACTTATAGTCCAACCCGACAATGGAGCCATTGACCATGACGCTGCGGCAACGATGGCCAAGCTCCGTATGGATCGCATAGGCCAAGTCGATCGGCGTCGCGCCCGCCGGCAAGTCAACGACATCCCCTTTTGGCGTAAAGACATAGACGCGATCATTAAAAACGTCCGACATCATGCCGTCCATAAACGTGTCGGCATCGGTCACGTCGTGGCGCCAATCCATCAGCTGGCGTAGCCAATTGATCTTCTGCTGGAATCCCTCGTTGAACTCGCGCCCTTCCTTGTAGCTCCAGTGCGCGGCAATGCCAAGCTCTGCCACCTCGTGCATTTCGTGGGTGCGAATCTGCACTTCCATGGGAGTGCCGCTGTTCGGGCTGAGCACGGCAGTGTGCAGGCTGCGATACATATTGTCTTTGGGATTGGCGATGTAATCATCAAATTCGCCGGGAATCGGACGCCACATGGTGTGGATAATGCCGAGGGCGGCATAGCACTGCGCCTCATTGTCGACAATGATCCGAAAGCCGTGTACATCATAGATGTGCCGAAACTCGACATCTTTGCGCTGCATCTTCTTCCAGATGCTGTAGATGTGCTTCGGCCGCCCGGTCACCTGGGCACGGATGCCGTTGTCGCGTAACGCGCGGGCAATCTGTTCCTCGGTACGGCGCACCCAGAGCTCGCGTTCATTTCGTTTCTGTTTCGTAGCTGTAGCCAGCTCACGATACGCTTCGGGCTGCACCCACCGGAAGCTGAGATCTTCCAGCTCCCACTTCATTTGCCAGATTCCCAGACGATTGGCCAATGGCGCAAAAATATCCAGCGTTTCGCGGGCAATGCGCCGGCGCTTATGGGGAGACTGACCATCGAGCGTACGCATATTGTGGAGGCGGTCGGCAAGCTTGATGATCACGACGCGAATGTCTTCGACCATGGCCAAGAACATTTTGCGCAGGGATTCTGCTTTGGCATCGCTGACGCTGCGCCGCTCGCCACTGCTCTTGGCCGCGGTCGCTTTACTCAACTCATTGATGCGCTTCAACTTGGTGACGCCATTTACCAGTTCGGCCACCGCCGGGCCAAAGTGCTCCTGGATGTACGCAATCGTAAACTCGGTGTCTTCGGCCACATCGTGCAGCAGACCGGCTGCCAATGTGTCCACATCCAGATTAATGTCGGCCAGAATGGTTGCCACGGCAATCGGATGGGCCATATACGACTCACCGCTCTTGCGTTTCTGCTCACGATGGGCATAACTGCCGACCAGGTAGGCCTTGAGCACCTGAATACGGCTTTCGTCAGTGAAGTGGCGCGGCAACTGGTCCATAAAATACTCCAGCGCCTGGATTTCATCCTGGGCCGGAGCGATCCGGATGACGTCTTTGCCATCTGCTGTTGGAAGAGCAGGAAAGAGGTATTGGGCATATTCCGCCATGGCATGGGGAGGCGGCGGCTGCTTGAGATCAGTCAGAGAATCATCGTCTTGGGCGCCGCCGGACAAATCGATCGGAGGCGCGTCGTCTTCTACGGCGGACTCGAGCGAGCCGCCATTCAACGGCGGCGCGTCGCCCGCGGGCGAGACACCATTGCGGCGCCTGCTGCCGCTTAAGTGCTCATCCGTTTGCTCGCCGTCATCATGGTGTGCGTTGCCGCTTTCAAGTTCAGTCTGCTTATCTTTTCGGGTCATTTCATCCCCCGGTGAAGAGTCTGCTTCGGTTTCGTCAGGCTGTTTAGCCGCATGTGGAAGCATAACAACCGAAGCGGAACGAATTCTCCCCATTATAGTCTTTTCACAGAGGGCTGGCAACGGAGAAAAAAGCCGTGCATATATTAAAAATTATCCAGCGGCAGCGTCCGAATATGCCTAATATCGCTGTTTATGTGCGCTATCGAGTCGGGCCGTTATCGGAGAAAGGCGTTGATCAACGGTTCCGCCTGTGATGAGCAGTTTTCCTCCACATCAAGCCACTGGATTGCCGGCATGCGTCGAAACCAGGTGGTCTGGTGCCGGACAAAGCGATGCGTCTCGGTCTGAATGCGGCGAACGGCCTCGGGCAGAGTACAGTCGCCGGCCAGATAAGCGAGAATTTCGCGATAGCCAAGGCTAGTCATAGCGGGCAAGGTTGGCGCATAGCCGGCAGCCAGAAGGCGCTGCGTTTCTTCAACCAGGCCGGCGTCGACCATCTGCTCAACCCGCCGATCGACGCGGGCGTAGAGAGCAGGACGCGGTCGGGTCAGGCCAAGCTGCAAAATGCGATAGGGTGGCGGATCGGCTCCTTCCAATTCTACCTTTGGCGTACCGGTGATCAGGAAGATCTCCAGCGCGCGCAGGACGCGCCGGGGATTCTTCCCGTCGATGACGGCAGCCGTGGCCGGGTCCAAGGCCTGAAGTCGCCGGAAGAGTGCTCCCACGCCGTGCTCAGCCAAATCTGACTCCAGTTCGGCCCGCAGCGCGGGGTTCGGCGGAACATTGGGGATGCGCAGTCCCTCCACCACGGCGCGCACGTATAGCGCGGTGCCGCCGACCAGGAAGGGCATACGCTCCTGTTGATGAAGCGAGTCAATAATCTCGTAGGCGCTCGTCTGAAATTCGGCCAGCGAAAGCGTCTCATCTGGATTGCGAATATCAATAAGATGGTGCGGAACACGCGCACGCGCTGCCGGCGTCGCCTTTGCCGTCCCGATGTCCATCATGCGGTAAATCTGGCGGCTGTCTGCACTGATCACTTCGCCATCAAAGCGCTCACAGAGTTGCAGGCTCAACTCGGTCTTGCCGACAGCAGTCGGGCCGGTCAGGACAATCAGCGGGGGCAACGAATTCTCAACGTTCAAGCGACACGACCCTTCAAGAAAGTGGTCAGAAATGCTGTCCAACGTCAACCAGCGACCGCACCGCGGATGTGATCGATATGCAGCAGACGTCCGGCGCCATCCATCTGCACGGCCACCACATCGATGCGCCAGGGGCCGGCCCACCCCTCGCTCTCGACATAGAAGGTTGCTACCTCACGCAGCTTGGCAGCCTTGCGCGGCGTGATCGACTGCTGGGCGGTGCCGAATCGTGTCCCGCGCCGGGTACGCACCTCAACCAACACGAGCCAGGGCTGGGAAATTCCGCCGGCGCTAAAGTCAGGCGCAACTTCTTGGGCGACAATGTCGATCTCGCCGACGGTACAGCGCCAATTGCGCGTGAGGATCGTGTAGCCCGCCTGCTCCAGCGTCTGTGCGGCCAGCGCTTCTCCCGCTGCCCCCAGCTGCTGACGACGATGCGCCATGATCTAGACCGCCTCTGCGCCATCGGTCTGACCGTCAAAGAGCGAGGGCCGGCGTGCGATGGGGGCGAAAGAGTGGCGGTGCTGAGCGCAGGGCCCATGCTCGGCCAGGGCGGCCAGATGTGTCGCCGCGCCGTAACCTTTGTTGCGGGCAAAACCATAGGCGGGGAAACCTACATCCATTGCGATCAGCTCGGAGTCACGGTCGACTTTGGCCAAAATCGATGCGGCGGCAACAGACACAATGCGTTGATCAGCCTTGCTCATGCTCTCTTGACGAATATTGAGCCGGGGCAGCTTTACCCAGTCGATCAACAGGTAGTCGGGCTGCAGGGTCAAGGCCCCAACCGCCCGCTGCATCGCCAGACGCGTTGCCGGAGCGATGCCAACAGTATCGATCTCGCTGGCGGCTGCTCGACCCACCCCCCAGGCCAATGCCGCAGCACGCACCTCAGTCGCCAGCTTGTACGTCGAGCCGGCGAGAGTTGCTTGCTGTCCCGCACCTCGTCCCAGACGCCGTCACGCAGCGTGTTGCGGGGCAACACCACAGCCGCGGCCACGACCGGTCCGGCCAGTGCACCGCGGCCCGCCTCATCAATGCCCGCGACGTAGCGATAGCCTGCCGCCCAGAGGCGTTGCTCATGTTCTAACGTGGGCGTTGGGGATGATGACTTGCGCTTCATGGTGCATACGATAGCACACGCCCATGGCCACGCCAAGCATATCCGATCGGTTACTTCGCGATGACCGCAGAAGCAAGGTGACAGATCGCGGGTCATGGCTAGAATTGTGCATCGAAGTCTGAGTGAAAGGAGAGGGCTTCAAATCCATGAGCAATCTGCGCATCACGCCTGCCACGCTGGCGGATTGGCCCGCTATCGAAGCAATCTATAGCGAAGGCATCCGCACTGGCCAGGCAACCTTCCAAACCGAGGCCGACGTACCCGACGGAGCGAGTTGGTTTGCCGCCAAGATGCCCAACATGATCTTCGCTGCACGGGCGGACGGAGACGTGCAGGGCTGGATCGCCCTTTCGCCGGTATCGAGCCGCTGCGTCTACGCAGGCGTAGCGGAGATCTCGGTCTATGTGAAGGGGACGGCTCGGCGGCACGGTGTGGGTCATGCGCTCATGCGCCATATGATCGACGCGGCGGAAGCAGCCGGCATCTGGACGCTGGAGGCGGGCATTTTTCCCGAAAATCGGGCGAGCATTCGCCTCCACGAAAAGATGGGCTTCCGCATCGGTGGGTCGGCGTGAAAAGATCGGCAAGATGAGACGGCGTCTGGCGCGACGTCATCCTCATGGAACGTCGCTCAGAGACGATCAGCTAGACTCAGGCCGGGCTGATTGGATTCGA
>CAWEEJ010000053.1:0-81628 GCA_963807905.1 uncultured Chloroflexia bacterium
CAGAATCGGCGCACACACCACGCGCGGGCTGCCCTGGACGAGCGTACCCTGCGTGCGCCCTTCGCCGGTGCGATTACCAATCTGGAGATCAATCCGGGCGAAATGGTGCAGCCGGGCGAAGTCGTACTAACCCTAGCTGATCTAGCCGATCTCCAGGTCGAAACAACTGACCTCAGTGAGCGAGACGTGGCAGGCGTGCAGGTCGGTCAGGCGGCAGAAATCCTCGTCGAGGCGCTGAATGAACGCTATCCCGGTCGCGTTATCCGCATCTCGCCTGGGCCACTGTCATTGGCGGTGATGTCGTCTACCCGGTGGTCATTGCGTTTGAAGAACAGCCACCCGACCTGCGCTGGGGCATGAGCGCAGATGTGGAGATCCTGGCTGATTAGGCGCATGCAATCGGTACAAAACGTGCCTGGCACGGTCCCACATTTTGCAGATTGCCGAATGATGTTGGGAGCGTACCGGGCACATGGCGGGCAGATGTTACGATAGCCCACAGAAGCAGGCAATCGCCTCGTTCAGGCCTTGCCAGCGTTCGGCAACTATAAGGCCGATTCGACAGGCGGCTCAGTAACCGGCTCGACGGCCTTCTCAAGGTCTCCACACGGTGGCCGGAAGTAGGCGCCAAAGATGCCCGCACCGATCAGAGCGAGCAGCGCACCGCCCACAAACAGTGCGTCAAACCCCACCCTCGTCACGATGATCCCGCCGGCAATGGCGGAGAGGGCAATGCCTAGCCCCAGGCAGGTGGTCAAGGCGCTGGCGCTGACGGTGCGCCACTCTTCTGTCACCCCTTCTTGCGACAATTGTGTGTAGATCGGCGTCGAGACGGAGACGAGCGCAATCATGAGAATGAAGCCTGCCCCCACCGCTAGCGACTGGCTGATCAAAATGAGAGGCAAAAAAGCCAGAGCCATGCCGATCATCGCCCCAACGATGGTCCGCGTCGGGCCAAAGCGAGCAGCGACAAAGGGGGAGAAGAGTGCTGCTAAGCCTAACAGTTGTCCTGCGGCCAACAACAGGCCAATCAACGCAGTCGAGGCGCCTAGCTCGGTATCCAAATAGACGTTGAAGAAGACGCGCATGGCCCATTCACTGGCAACACGTAGCAACCACACGCCGGCGATGACGCTGATGAATACAACTGGCATAGGCGTCCGGCGCGGTGTTTCATCGGTAGTTGTCGCTGTGGCAACCGGCGTTTTCGCCGGGCTCGTCTGCAACATGACGCCGGCTGCGAGTATATAGACCACGCCCGCAAGCATCAACGCATAGCGATAAGGCGCTGCGTCATCCAATGTCAGGCCAAGCAGCAGGGCCAGTAAGCCCGGCAAGATACCGCCCAAGAGATTGCCCGCAAAGCCCGAGACGGGGAAGAGCGCTGACTGAATGGAGAATGCATATTGCCGCTCGCGCGGTGTTGTATGGGCCATGAGGAAGGGGCTGAAATTGACCACGGCCACCGAAGCCAGCAGCCAGGTCAGCGCATAGTTCAGCAGAATCCAGCGGCCTGCCACGGTTGCACAAAGCCTTCGCCCAGCGGCAGAAGGAGTACGGTCACCCCCATCAGAAGATAGCCGCTCAAAAGGGCGCGCCGGCTGCCGATTCGCCGGCTCAACACGCCAGAAGGCAGACTACCAAACGCTAGCGCCAGCGGTCCCACTGCATTCACCAGGCCGATAAAGGCGGTGTCATAGCCCAGTCGCAGCAGATAGAGATTGAACAACAGTGCGTAGATGCCGAAAAAGGCGAAGCCATTCAGCGCGACGCTGAGCAAAAAATATCGGATGTCGCGGCTGAACAGTCTAACAGCAGCTAGATAATCGGTCACTGCGTGTTTTGGTCCTCTCTTGCGGTGTTGCACCGTGCAGACACCGGCTGCTGGTCAGCCAATCATATTTTCAGGGTCCAGGCAGTATAGCACTCAGATTTCCGCGCGCACAAACCACCCCAAAGGCGCCTCAGAACAGTTCCTCCCCAACCTTGGAGCAATATGATCACGAGGCGATGGGGAGCACTTCATAGAGCACTACGCGCCGAAGAAGACGGAGTTGGCTCAATGCGCCCGTCTCTTGCTCAGAACGGATGGAAAACAACGCAGATGGCGCCATCGCCCCTCTCGCTCGCATCTGCTATACTGGGAGTGAAGTCGACACCACACAAAACGCGTGCCACCAAAGGGGGAGATGACATGGATGTCGCCATCATGATCGAAGGCCAGGACGGGGTAAATTGGGCCCGCTGGCAGACGATGGCCAAGGCGGTAGAAGAGTTGGGGTTCGTCGGACTCTACCGTTCAGACCATTTCACAAATATGGAGTTGCCTGCGCTCGACTCTCTGGAGCTATGGGTATCCCTCACCTGGCTCGCAACCAACACCAAGCGCATCGAATTCGGCCCCATGGTCACGCCGACCTCATTCCGCGATCCTGTCTTCACGGCGCGCATCGCCAAAGATATCGATGACCTCTCCGGCGGCCGGCTGACGCTGGGCGTTGGCGCAGGTTGGCAAGAACTCGAGCACAATATGTTTGGCTACGACCTGTTGGAGGTGGGCCCGCGCTTTGACCGCTTTGAAGAGAGCCTGGAAGTCATGAGCGGCCTGCTGCGCAGCGAGGAGCCAGTCAGCTTTTCCGGCGACTATTACACGCTGCGCGACGCCGTGCTGTTGCCCAAGGCTCAACGCGAAAACGGTCCGCCCTTGCTCGTCGGCGGGAATGGCCGCACGCGTACGCTGCCGCTTGTCGCCCGCTATGCCGACGAGTGGAACGGCGTCTATCTGACCGCAGCTGATTTTGCCGAACGCAGTGCACGGCTCGACGAACTGCTGGATGAAGCCGGCCGTGCCCACGATGCTGTCGGCCGTTCGCTCATGACCGGGCTGGTCTTCGGCCGTACCGATGTGGCCGTCGGCGAGAAGCTCGGAGCGCGGAGTGGCGATGAAGTCCGTTCACGCGGCATGATTGTGGGGACCCCCTCCGCCGTGCAGGATCAACTGGCAGCATTGGCCGAAGCCGGCGTCCAGCGCGTGATGCTCCAATGGCTGGACATCGACGCCATCATGGAGCTAGAGGCACTGGCCAAGGCGGTGTTGTAGGAAGCGCGCAGCGGGGAATGCGGGGCGCGGAGTAGGAAAGTTTGCTACACGGTGGCAACGGATGACGGTGAATGACTAATGGAGCGTCAAGTCCATTGGTCATTCACCGTTCTTCATTTTCGATTGAGCAATCGCCCTATCTAGTCTTCGTACTTAAACGAAACGTCGATGCGGGCCCGATAGGCGACGACCTTGCCATCTTCCACTTTCATGTCGAGCTTCTTCACCTCGGCGATGCGCAGGTCACGCAGGGTTGACTCTGCCCGTTCCACGGCCGACTTGGCCGCCTCTTCCCAAGAAACCTCACTGGTCCCGATCAGTTCAATCACCTTGTAGACAGACATGTTACGCCTCCTCCAACATTGAATGATGCAGCGGAATGGTTTTATGTCGCCAGGGGCGGCGGGCCGCGGTGCGCCCGCCACCATCTGTCGATCAACACGATCAGCACCGTGACGAGTAGGGTCATGAGCAGGAGTGCAAAAGCGGTCGTCAGGTTGTTCAGCATCGCCGGTGCAAAGATCAGAATCAGCCCCAGGAAGAGCATCATCAGACCAGAGAGCAGCTTGAGCACCCGCCCCTGTCCTTCCGTCAGCTTGTGTGCGCCAAAACGAACGGTAAAGAGGAGCACGATAAGCAATAGCGGTAGCACGTAAACGATGTTGTACGCTGCCAAGTACGCGTAAAAGGTTGAAGTCGGCAAGTCGTGGAGCGTAAGCATGCGCGTGTAGACCATGGGAAAGCCTGACGTGCAGAGCAACTCGTAGCGATCGGCTGCCACGGCCAAGACGACCGTTCCGGCCAGCATGGCCGGCAGGCTGGTGGCACGAACCAGATTGCGACTGCGCTGGTAGAGGCCCGGTTTCGCCCGTTCGGGAATGCTGAGCGACACGCCTTGCTTGAACCAGAAGTAGTCCTTGATATTGATCAGCGCAATCGCCACGGCGATGATGCCGGCGGCGAGGGTGATCAACTGCAGTTCGCCCACCCACAGAAAGACGTTGAGCCAGGCCGCCATAAAGATAAAGTAGATCAAGCCGGAGAAAAAGATAAAGGTCACACCGATCAGCAGCATGCGCTTGCGACTGCGTGCATGCACCATGAGGCTGAGCAAAAACATGAGGACAAAGAAGGCACACGGGTTGAAGGCATCAAGTCCAGCGACCACCATCGTCAGCGCCGGCAGCGACATACTCTCGGCGCCGATTTCGCCGACGAGCGGCAAGGCGAGGGCCGGCGCGGCAGCCAGCGAATCAACCGCGGGCAGCACCGGCGCTGCAGCCACGCCGGCCACGGCCGCAGCCGCTGGTTTTGGCTCGCCGACGGCGGGTACGGCCGGTTCGGGCTCGACGGCAGCAGGGACGGCCGGTTGCGCTGAGGTGACGGGCGCGACGGCAAAGTTCTTGAGCACAAACTCGTGACACCCTTCGAGACCTTCCACCAGCGTTGCCCCGGTCGTTTCGTGGGAGCCGTAGCCGGACGTCATGTTGCCACAGAAGAAGAAGGCAGGCACGTACATGGCTTCGGACCCGGTCATTGCCGCCATTTCGGCGTAGCGCTGGCCATTCTCTTGGCTCTCGCTCAGCTCATAATCATGAAGGTCAAGCCATGGAAACTGCTCGGGCAGTGCGGTGATGAAAGGGTGGGCCTCCTGGCAGTGGGGACAGGTCTTGGACCAGAAGAAATATAGGTGGATACGGGCATCGCCGTCCGGCGTCAGCTCAAACCAGGTGGCGTAGGCGTTTTCGCCCTCCGGCGCGACGGACTGGGCCTGGACGCTCCCAGATAGTACTACCATGAACAGTGCGAGCAATACGATACACAGTGGTGCAGTGCGGGACATTGGATCACCTTCTTTTCGGCATGAGGGTCATCTAATTGTACTTAGCTTGCCCCAAAGTTGCATGCCGAGGCAGGGTCATTTGTCCCAACTTTTCTAAGCAGGTGTCAGGTTGATGCGAGGATTGGAGCGAGTACTTTGACGCGCGTCAAAGAGTGAGCGCTAGTTTCGGAGAGGCGATCAGCCGAGGGCGACATCGAGCAGCATCATGACGGCAAAGCCGATCATTGCCCCCATGGTTGCCAGGTCGCCATTTTTGCCCATGTGGGCCTCGGGAATCAGTTCTTCAACCACCACATAGATCATTGCACCCGCGGCAAAGGAGAGGGCGTAGGGCAGGACCGGCTGCATGTAGTAGACCAGGGCCGCGCCCAGGACGCCGCCTACTGGCTCCACCATGGCCGAGGACTGACCATAGAAGAAGGCACGCGTCCGCGACATGCCTTCACGTCGCAGGGGTACGGAAACGGCCGCGCCTTCGGGGAAATTCTGCAACCCAATACCGATGGCCAGGGCCATTGCGCCGCCGATGGTGGCGCCCGGCGCGCCCGCTGCTGCTGCGCCAAACGCTACGCCGACAGCTAGGCCTTCGGGAAAGTTGTGGAGCGTGATTGCCAACACCAGGAGAACCGAGCGGTGCCAGCTTGTCTTCAGACCCTCCGCTTCCGAGCGCGGCAAGCCCAAATGCAAATGGGGCAAGACCCTGTCTACGGCAACGAGAAAGGCTCCACCCGCCAAGAAGCCGATGACGGCCGGCACCCAAGGTATCATGCCAAAGACTTCGGCCATCTCAATCGCCGGTGCAAGCAGAGACCAGAAACTGGCGGCAATCATGACACCGGCGGCAAAACCAAGCATGATATCGAGTACGCGGCGATCAATCGTTTTGAAAAAGAAGACCACGGCAGCGCCCAACGCGGTTACGCCCCAGGTGAAGCAAGTAGCGAGAAAGGCCTGGGTGACCGGATTTAGTTGGACAAACCAATCAAGCATCGTTCCAACCCATTGCGGTTGATCGCACGTTGATGGGGCAGGCGGTGGCTGGTGGATGCGCTGTTGCAGCACGCCGCATGCCAAATTGCATACAGTTTGATCGGTTTCCAACTGATTGGCAAGTTTGCGGGGGCTCCTGCCCGGCACGTCCAGATTTAGCGAGAATCGACCGTGCGTTTCTGCGGATACGGCGGATTCTCAAGAATCGCTTCCCAGGTCATTTGCGGACGACGTAGCTCAGCGCGTGATCAGAGGAAGATACTCGAGGTCTGCTGCCGGCGCGAAGAAAGCCGTGACGCGATCACCTTCCTCAACGACCAGTTCGTACGCAGGCGTGGTGATCGTCGTTTGGCTGGTGGCACGGCTGAGCTCGAAATGATCGAAGCGCCAGCCGTTGTGGGGACGAGCGCTGAGCAGAATCGGCGTATCGCAAACCAGGCGTATCGTGGCATTGGCGGCGCTGCCCAATTCACCATAGGTGATCGCGCCAGCGCCTACTGTGTTTAGGGTAACCAAACAGTACTGCTTCAGCGGCAACGCGGTCGGTGTGGGCGTCAGGGTGGCCGTGGGCAATGGCGTAGGCGTCAAGGTTCCCGTCGGCGTGGGCGATGGCGGTGCCGGCGTGGGAGGAACCTCGGTGCAGCGCCACTCGGCACGGAACCACTTGTCGTGATCCATAACAACGCCAATCGTCTGCGCATGATTGGGCAGTAGATGCCAATCGGGCGAGACTTCCGGCACAAACCAATACCAGTCCAGTAAACAAGCATACGCGCTGCCAAGATCCGGCAGGCCAGCAGTGAGTTCAATCACGGAACCGCTCTGGTAATCGCCGCCGGTGTCGGGCGCGACAGAGACCAGCGAATCATCCACAAAGGGCGCCTCGCCGTTGCGCTGGACGATGGCGGTGGTGTGCAATGCGTAGCTTTGCTCCTCTGCATAGATGCAGTACCACTCGGCGCGGAACCACTTGTCGTGATCCATGGTGACGCCGATGGTTTGGTCGTGATTGGGCAACGCGTGCCATTCGGGCGACACGTCGGGCACATACCAGTACCAGGTCAGTTGACAGCCCCATCCTGCCCCCAAGCTCGGCTCAGACGCGCTGATTTCCACCTGCATACCGTCTACATAGGAGCCAGAATTGGGGGGCGTGACCGAGATCAGGGCGTCGTCGGTATACGCGTCACCTTCCAGTGAAACGCGTGCTGTAGTTGCCAGAGAGCGCTGGGCGCTGCCGCCCGTGAACGCACAGTCCCACTCGGCCCGGAACCATTTGTCGTGATCCATGGTGACGCCGATGGTCTGTTCGTGATTCGGCAGGGCGTGCCAGTCGGGTGAGACGTCGGGCACGTACCAATACCAGGTCACCAAACAACGCCAATCGTCATCATGCGCAGGTTCTTCGACGGTAATTTCGATGGCCGAGTTGTTGATGTAGACTCCGCTTTGATCTGGCGCAATCGTGATGAGCGCGGCGTCCTCATACTGATCATCACCCTTGGTGACCAAGGCCTGCACGTCCAGCGTACGGAGGTCTGCGCAATTGACCAGAGAGCAAAACGCAGCATAGAGATCGATGCGCGGCTTGGTCACCGTGCCACTACTGCGCTGGTCGGTCAGGCGCACGCCCGTGTCGACCAGACTGCTCTGGATGCGGTCCACAACCTCGCCGGCGCCGACTCGCTCGCCAAGAACGCTGCGCAGGAGCGCCACGGCGCCGGCTACGTGCGGGGCCGCCATCGACGTACCGCTCAGGTAACGGTACTCATTGTCCGGCACGCTCGCATAGATGCTGACGCCAGGAGCCAGTACCGTCACATACGGAGAGACATTCGTGAAGTAAGCGTACGCATCTTGCTTGTCCGTTGCGCCCACACTGATCGCGCCCTCAATACAGGCTGGGGAACTGATTGCGTCACGTGCGCCGTCATTGCCGGCGGAAACCACCGTCGCAATCCCGGCAGCGCGCAAGGTTACGACCATGGCGCCCATCGATTCATCCCCAACCGAGCGCTGACAGGGAGCGCTGTAGAGTCCGCTGCCCAAGCTCAGATTGACCGATGCGATGCCCTGGGTTTCGCCAATCTGGGCAACGTAGGCCATAGCTTGGAGGATATCCGACCAGTATGCCTTGACGCACGACGATCGACCACCACACGCGGCCGGGCCAAACTGTGAAAAGACCTGCAGCGCCACCAGATCTGCCGCCGGCGCAACGCCGGCCGCAATCCCGGCGACATGGGTGCCGTGATAGCACTGGTGTACCGACGCCGGACAATCTTCACCAGCGCCGGGGCCGATCATCTCCTCAGAGCCATCCGGGCAGAGGGTTGTGGCCTCAGCGGTCGTACTGGAGAAACAGGCTTCGGCCACAACCTTGCCTGATAACGCGCTGTGGTTCTTGTCGACGCCTGTATCAAGCACAGCAACTGCCCAGCCTTCGCCTGCATACGAGAGGCCATGGATGAGGTCAGCCCGGATCAACGGCACGCTGTCGAAGAGATCGGGCGGCACAGCCGTGTCCTCGGCGATGCTGCTGACTGCTGGGTCCGCGGCCAGGGCCGTCAGTGCGGCCGGCGAGGAGAGCGTGACGCCCATGAAGGGAATGAGGTGGCCAAAATCCTTGACGCTGGAAAGTTCGTAGGGAGCCAAACGAGTGAGGAGCTGCTCTTGTGTTTGGGTGACGGCAACCTGCTGACGCGCAGCGAGTTCTGGCGATCCCCGGGGCGCGGTCTGCCATGCGGGCACGTTCAGCGCCACAAGTAGTGGCAGCTCACCTTGGGCCGCCAATGCCCGCGCGAGCGCCTGCGGCGGCAGGACGTCCTCCTGATCGCCGGACTCAGCACGGACCGAAACGGCGGCTGCGCCGAGCATCAACGCAACCGCCAACCACGCGCCAATCCGTACGCACCAGCGAAAATGGCTCATCGATTTCTGCGCCAAGAGATTCTTGCCCATTTTTCACAGCCACCAATTCAGCGTTCGCGGCGCGGTACACACATTGACCAAGTGTCGAGCAACCGATCCTGTTATCGTCGCTCGATCAGCGGCAGGTAAACTGCATCCGCGGCAGGGTCAAAGTAGGCCGTAACGTTGTCACCTTCTTCGACGACTAGTTCATACTCAGGTACGGTGATCGTTGTGTCGATCGCGCCACGGTCGAGTTCGAAGTGGTTAAAGCGCCAGCCTTCGTGGGCACGGGCTCTCAACACGATGCCTTCGGCACAGGGCAACTGCAGAACAGAATTCGTTGTCTCGCTCGTCCCCCCGTATTCGATTGCGCCCGAGCCGACAGTCATCAGTGTTACCGTACATTCTGACGGCCCTGGTGTTGGCGTTGGTGTAGGCGCTGGCTCTACGTCCTGATCAGTACAGAGCCATTCAGCACGGAACCACTTATCGTGGTCCATAGTGACACCGATCGTCTGTGCGTGATCGGGCAACAGGTGCCAATCAGGCGAGACATCTGGCACATACCAATACCAATCGAGGAGGCAATTGACGGTTGGACCCACTTCAGGCACGGCAGCAGTCAGTTCGATTACCGCGCCATTCTGGTAGGTTCCTCCCGTATCGGGATTGGCAGAAACAAGCGACGGGTCGTAGGACTCACGGCCGTCATCGAAACTGACGAGGGCCGTTGTGTTCAGCGTCCGGGCTTGATTGCCGATGAAGGAACAATTCCATTCGGCCCGGAAAGACTTATCATGGTCCATGATCACGGGGATCGTTTGCCGATGATCGGGCAGCAGATGCCAGTCGGGCGAGACGTCCGGTACAAACCAGTACCAATCGAGCGCACAGGACCAATCGCTGCCGACGTCCGGCATAGCGGACGTAATCTCGATGTAGGTACCATCATCGTAGGGGCCATCTACTTCCGGATCGACGCTGATGAGATCATTTGCGGGATAGGCAGCGCCCTCTAAGCTAACACTTGCCTCGGTCGACAAGGCGCACGGCGCGGGTGGCGCCTGGTAGTCACAGTCCCAGACGGCCTTGAACCACTTGTGGCGATCCATTGTTATTTCAATTGCTGGGTTCTGATTTGGTAGAAGATGCCAGCCCGGGTCCGTGCCGGCAGCCTGCCAATACCATGAGAGGTCGCATGACCAATTGTCCCCAAGATTTGGCTCGGTAGAGGATAACTCGACCGGTTGATCCACCTTCAAAATAGTAACCGTCTGGTGACACGTTTAGCAACGTGTCATAGTCATAATCAGCATTTGATTCTGTACGCACCACTGCGGTTCTATCTAGCATGTACCAATAGTCACCCGGATCGTTGCAATATCCAGATGTCGAAACATATGTATTGCCAGTCAAAGATACTTCGATTTCATACTGATGCTGATCTAGAAAGCTTGGAACAGAAAAGTCGTTGAGAATGAGTCAAGTTTTCATGCGGCAAGAATAGGCCGCTCACACCATTCTTCAATAGCTGCATCAAGTTGATCGAAACGGCGTTGTAGAGTTGAGTCGAGATCAGGTGCGTTGGGCATGATGTATGTCATGCCAGGACGCAAGATACGGCAATAGGTGCGGTTGAAGAAGAAGGCGACCCGAATGCCGTCTTGAGTGAGTCGATAGGAATGGGTGCCGTCAATGCGTTGGATCAAACCATGTAAGCGCAGTCGTCGCAGTTGATAGGTCATGCGGCCCGGGGTCATTGTTTCCGGCGATAGGCCGAGAAGTGCAGCGAGATGGCTGCGCAGGTCACGATTGCGAAACCCGTTGGGCAGCAGCGCGAACATCAAGAGGAGACTGAGGATAGCTTGGACAGTTGGATCAGCGAAACGCAGTGCGGCAGCCCGTTGCCCATCAACGTCAACCGGTTGGTTGAGCCGTTGAAAAGCCTCTTCACCGATGGTGCAATCGTGGCTGAGTGATTGGACGTCCAGCAGACGTCGGTTGGCGGAAAAGCCGACCTGGCGCAATGCAGGTAGATTCTGCAGCCGTTTGCCAATGGCGAAGTCACGGGTATTGTTGATGGTGGTCTCGGTGCGCAAGGCGCGACCTTCCTTGTGATACTGCTTGATACGAGATGACTTGTAGTCGACATACAAAGCGGGCACAACACCTTGAGTGATGATACGAGTGCGGAAACGACCCGGCGTTCGCTTGGTCACTCGCCGGTCGAAGATGAGTTGTACCTGGTCAGGACGACCGAGTCCAAGATTTTCTCGGATGATATCTTCGAACAAGATGCGACCGCTGAGGGGTCGATCCAGGACTTGGGTCAATGCGAACTCCGCTTGCAGAATCGAGATTTCGTATCGATAGCCGGCGGCACGATCTTTTGCCGTGAACGGATGGGGCAACCGTGCCAGCCATTTACGCAACAGAGCATCGACCTTCTCGGCTGAAAGCTCATCACAGATGGCCTGCAACTGTTCAGGCGCTTCACAACTCAGAATCCCGTTGTCCAGGGCTTCAAAGTCGATGCCCTGTTGTTGCAGTTGGCGTTTGGCGTATTCATGACCATTGATGCAAAGCCGACCATTGTAGGGAAAGTAGGACGAAAACTTGAGGAAGAAGGGGCCGAAATCTTGGTCCACGGCATAGATGTAGTACTGGTTGACCATGGCTGTTGAACGCACAATCCAGGGATAGCTCTGGCCGGTTTCCGGGTTGCGTCGTTTCTCGGTACGGAAGACGCTGACCTTCTCTTGGGCAACGCCGATGAAGAGGACACCTTCTTCTTGGTCAAACTGGGCCAAATGCTCAGCCGCCACATCATCTTTGCGTTGCCCTTTGGCAAAACGAATCAGCGGAATCCCATTCTCTTTGGCGTACCTTTTGATGGCAGCCACAAACGCTTCCGTCATCGGCGCCATCAAGGCCGACGACGCAAAGGTTGCACCGCGTGATAGCGAAAAAACGAGGCGATGCCCCCTTCGTATTGTAGCCTGGGCACATACAGATTGAGGTACATCCGGTCGATGCTTTCCACTTCCAGCGTCACATGGTCACGCAGAATCTCAGTCACACTCTGTGGTATACTCATTGTAGGCTCCAGTTGGGGGCGCCTTCACGGCTACCGATCGCTCAGCGATCTAATAGAGGAGCGGTTCCGCCGTCTCCCACTTGTTCCCACCAACTGGAGCCTACTTCGATCGGCAGATACTCGTCAAACTACATCTCGTCGGTCTGAGGCGCAGCCTCGCTAGAAAGCTTGGAACAGAAAAGTTGTTGAGAATGAGTTAAGTTTTCATGCGGCAAGAATAGGCCGCTCACACCATTCTTCAATAGCTGCATCGAGTTGATCGAAACGGCGTTGTAGAGTTGAGTCGAGATCAGGTGCGTTGGGCATGATGTATGTCATGCCAGGACGCAAGATACGGCAATAGGTGCGGTTGAAGAAGAAGGCGACCCGAACGCCGGCTTGAGTGAGTCGATAGGAATGGGTGCCGTCAATGCGTTGGATCAAACCATGTAAGCGCAGTCGTCGCAGTTGATAGGTCATGCGGCCCGGGGTCATTGTTTCCGGCGATAGGCCGAGAAGTGCAGCGAGATGGCTGCGCAGGTCACGATTGCGAAACCTGTTGGGCAGCAGCGTGAACATCAAGAGGAGACTGAGGATAGCTTGGACAGTTGGATCAGCGAGAGGAGTGCGGCAGCCCGTTGCCCATCAACGTCAACCGGTTGGTTGAGCCGTTGAAAAGCCTCTTCACCGATGGTGCAATCGTGGCTGAGTGATTGACGTCCAGCAGACGTCGGTTGGCGGAAAAGCCGACCTGGCGCAATGCAGGTAGATTCTGCAGCCGTTTGCCAATGGCGAAGTCACGGGTATTGTTGATGGTGGTCTCGGTGCGCAAGGCGCGACCTTCCTTGTGATACTGCTTGATACGAGATGACTTGTAGTCGACATACAAAGCGGGCACAACACCTTGAGTGATGATACGAGTGCGGAAACGACCTGGCGTTCGCTTGGTCACTCGCCGGTCGAAGATGAGTTGTACCTGGTCAGGACGACCCAGTCGAAGATTTTCTCGGATGATATCTTCGAACAAGATGCGACCGCTGAGGGGTCGATCCAGGACTTGGGTCAATGCGAACTCCGCTTGCAGAATCGAGATTTTCGTATCGATAGCTGGCGGCACGATCTTTTGCCGTGAACGGATGGGGCAACCGTGCCAGCCATTTACGCAACAGAGCATCGACCTTCTCGGCTGAAAGCTCATCACAGATGGCCTGCAACTGTTCAGGCGCTTCACAACTCAGAATCCCGTTGTCCAGGGCTTCAAAGTCGATGCCCTGTTGTTGCAGTTGGCGTTTGGCGTATTCATGACCATTGATGCAAAGCCGACCATTGTAGGGAAAGTAGGACGAAAACTTGAGGAAGAAGGGGCCGAAATCTTGGTCCACGGCATAGATGTAGTACTGGTTGACCATGGCTGTTGAACGCACAATCCAGGGATAGCTCTGGCCGGTTTCCGGGTTGCGTCGTTTCTCGGTACGGAAGACGCTGACCTTCTCTTGGGCAACGCCGATGAAGAGGACACCTTCTTCTTGGTCAAACTGGGCCAAATGCTCAGCCGCCACATCATCTTTGCGTTGCCCTTTGGCAAAACGAATCAGCGGAATCCCATTCTCTTTGGCGTACCTTTTGATGGCAGCCACAAACGCTTCCGTCATCGGCGCCATCAAGGCCGACGACGCAAAGGTTGCACCGCGATGATAGCGAAAAAACGAGGCGATGCCCCCTTCGTATTGTAGCCTGGGCACATACAGATTGAGGTACATCCGGTCGATGCTTTCCACTTCCAGCGTCACATGGTCACGCAGAATCTCAGTCACACTCTGTGGTATACTCATTGTAGGCTCCAGTTGGGGGCGCCTCACGGCTACCGATCGCTGAGCGATCTAATAGAGGAGCGGTTCCGCCGTCTCCCACTTGTTGCCACCAACTGGAGCCTACTTCGATTGGTAGACACTCGTCAAACTACATCTCGTCGGTCTGAGGCGCAGCCTCGTTAGATATTGACCATCAATGTTCCAATAGACTCGGCACGAACGATCGTCCATATCACTCAAGCGCAATTTTACTTTTGTTCCATCGGCATACAGCGTCTGATTGGGAATAAGCTCTCTATTGGTCAATATCCCATTACCAGACCAAGGATAGGTAGCGGATGCATACCAATCTACATAGTACTCATCCTCAGGCTTTAGCCGAAATATCGCGGTAATCTTTACATCCCGATTAGGCATCGAGAATTGATGCGTCATGAAGCTCGTGTCGACGGTCTGGCCATCAAACTCCCAGTGATCTAAATACCAACCGTCTTCAGGATATGCAGCTAGTACGAGTTCTGTCTCTCCGTGATAACCGTCAGGAGCATAACACCAGTTGCCGTGACGATAATGGTCAGGATAACAGACTGATCCTAAGCCGACGGTCTCAATTGTCAAACTGTAATAGCCATCTGGACTCTCTTGCCTCGGTTCCACGGCGACTGCGACACCTGTAATGGCAACAGATAGAACTAACGAGGCTGCGCCTCAGACCGACGAGATGTAGTTTGACGAGTGTCTACCAATAGAAGTAGGCTCCAGTTGGTGGGAACAAGTGGGAGACGGCGGAACCGCTCCTCTATTAGATCGCTCAGCGATCGGTAGCCGTGAAGGCGCCCCCAACTGGAGCCTACAATGAGTATACCACAGAGTGTGACTGAGATTCTGCGTGACCATGTGACGCTGGAAGTGGAAAGCATCGACCGGATGTACCTCAATCTGTATGTGCCCAGGCTACAATACGAAGGGGGCATCGCCTCGTTTTTTCGCTATCATCGCGGTGCAACCTTTGCGTCGTCGGCCTTGATGGCGCCGATGACGGAAGCGTTTGTGGCTGCCATCAAAAGGTACGCCAAAGAGAATGGGATTCCGCTGATTCGTTTTGCCAAAGGGCAACGCAAAGATGATGTGGCGGCTGAGCATTTGGCCCAGTTTGACCAAGAAGAAGGTGTCCTCTTCATCGGCGTTGCCCAAGAGAAGGTCAGCGTCTTCCGTACCGAGAAACGACGCAACCCGGAAACCGGCCAGAGCTATCCCTGGATTGTGCGTTCAACAGCCATGGTCAACCAGTACTACATCTATGCCGTGGACCAAGATTTCGGCCCCTTCTTCCTCAAGTTTTCGTCCTACTTTCCCTACAATGGTCGGCTTTGCATCAATGGTCATGAATACGCCAAACGCCAACTGCAACAACAGGGCATCGACTTTGAAGCCCTGGACAACGGGATTCTGAGTTGTGAAGCGCCTGAACAGTTGCAGGCCATCTGTGATGAGCTTTCAGCCGAGAAGGTCGATGCTCTGTTGCGTAAATGGCTGGCACGGTTGCCCCATCCGTTCACGGCAAAAGATCGTGCCGCCGGCTATCGATACGAAATCTCGATTCTGCAAGCGGAGTTCGCATTGACCCAAGTCCTGGATCGACCCCTCAGCGGTCGCATCTTGTTCGAAGATATCATCCGAGAAAATCTTGGACTGGGTCGTCCTGACCAGGTACAACTCATCTTCGACCGGCGAGTGACCAAGCGAACGCCGGGTCGTTTCCGCACTCGTATCATCACTCAAGGTGTTGTGCCCGCTTTGTATGTCGACTACAAGTCATCTCGTATCAAGCAGTATCACAAGGAAGGTCGCGCCTTGCGCACCGAGACCACCATCAACAATACCCGTGACTTCGCCATTGGCAAACGGCTGCAGAATCTACCTGCATTGCGCCAGGTCGGCTTTTCCGCCAACCGACGTCTGCTGGACGTCCAATCACTCAGCCACGATTGCACCATCGGTGAAGAGGCTTTTCAACGGCTCAACCAACCGGTTGACGTTGATGGGCAACGGGCTGCCGCACTGCGTTTCGCTGATCCAACTGTCCAAGCTATCCTCAGTCTCCTCTTGATGTTCGCGCTGCTGCCCAACGGGTTTCGCAATCGTGACCTGCGCAGCCATCTCGCTGCACTTCTCGGCCTATCGCCGGAAACAATGACCCCGGGCCGCATGACCTATCAACTGCGACGACTGCGCTTACATGGTTTGATCCAACGCATTGACGGCACCCATTCCTATCGACTCACTCAAGACGGCATTCGGGTCGCCTTCTTCTTCAACCGCACCTATTGCCGTATCTTGCGTCCTGGCATGACATACATCATGCCCAACGCACCTGATCTCGACTCAACTCTACAACGCCGTTTCGATCAACTTGATGCAGCTATTGAAGAATGGTGTGAGCGGCCTATTCTTGCCGCATGAAAACTTGACTCATTCTCAACGACTTTTCTGTTCCAAGCTTTCTAGTGTCAGCATAGCAATGATGGCAAGATTCGAATACATCTTGACTATGCAAAAATGGTATGGTCCAAACTTGGTGGAGGGGGCATTCTTCATCTTGGGTTTCCTCTTTTGCCAACTAGATAAACGTTATACATAACAAGATTGCGGGCTGTACCAGGAATGGGCTGTGGCACAACCGTGCCTGGACCTTTACGCGCCCATCACGCCGCTTTCTTGCCTGCCTGTCCTGCTACGCATCGAATTTTGGGCAGCACTGCGTAGCAACACTATGGATAGGCGCGTGCCAACGCACAGCAGTCGAAGGAGAAGAAGTGCGTAATCCAGGAGAATTCAGCTTCGCCGTCGTATGATGACCTAGCGGGGAATCCAGCCATCCTATAGCGCACGCAACGCATTTAGTCCCGCGTAGGCCGCGCCTTGCACGGCTACGGCTGGTTCTGCGCCGTCGAGTGCGGCCAGCACCGGCTCGGCGATGACCTGATACTTGTCGAGCAGGTAGTTCTTGGAGATCAGGTCGTAGAGCACGTGATGGGCGCCTTCGCGCAGATTGCTGCCCGTGGGGTTGGCCACGAGCCCGGTCAACAATGGCTCCAGCCCCTGCGCACCCAGGGCAATCAGCCCTTCGGCAGCCAGCCAGCGTACGCCCGGATCAGATCGCTCGAGCGCGGTCACCAGTGCCGTGGCTGCACGCGGGTCATGGATCGTTTTGAGCGCTTTGGCGGCTTCCCAGACGGCCTGCCCATGGCCATTTTCCAGCAGGTCGATCAGGGGATCAACCGCGGGCGCCCCCAGCTCTTCTAGCTGGATGCGCGCCTTCTGGCGCGTCAAGCCGTCGCTGTCCTGCATGGTCCCGATCAATCCGGCTACATCAGACATTGTGTTCCGTCCTTTCTCGTTGGCGGCTGCACGGGGTTTTCTTTTTCTTAGCACAACTTCCGACGGGCCGCAACGGCCAAGTGACCAGTTTTCCGTCTGTCCCGCTCGCTGATTTTGCTTGCCGTTTCGGATTCCGGAAGAAATGGGCTACACTCATCCTGCAAAACGCAGCCAAAACGGCGGCGTCATCAGACGACCTCTGGGCAGGCAGGCGCCCGGCCGTCGGAAAACAATTGGCATCTTCCTGAACCGCACCCACTGTGATCAAGACCCTACGACGCACCGCCGGTACAATCGATGTTTGAGTTGATATTTGCGATTGTGGCCGTCCTCCTCATGTCCGCGCTCTGTTCAGGCACGGAGGCGGCCCTCTTTTCGATCCCAGTCTTGCGCACGCGCCAGCTTGCCCAGGGTGATAGCCGAGCGGCCCAGGCGCTGGTACGCATCCGCGAGAACATGAGCCGGCCGATTGCGACGATCGTCATCCTCAACAACGTGGCGAACATCGTTGGCAGCATCACCGTGGGGTTGATTGCCACCCAGGTCTTGGGTGAAGCCTGGCTTGGCGTCGTTTCCGGCGTGCTGACATTTTTGGTCATCATCTTGGCCGAAATCATCCCCAAAACGCTGGGTGAACGCCACGCCGAACCCATTGCCCTGGCCGCGGCCCGCCCGGTGCTCTTACTCACCTTTCTGTTCACGCCCCTGGTCTGGCTCATTGAACTGATTACCTCGCCCATCACCAGGGGACGGCCACTCTTGCCGGCCACGAATGAAGCCGAAATCCAGCTTCTGGCCGACCTGGGCCACCAACAGGGAATGATCGAAAAAGACGAATCGGAAATGATCAAGCGCGTCTTTCGCATGAATGACGTCACGGCAGAGGAACTCATGACCCCGCGGGTGGCCATGACCCAGGTGCCCGCCGATTCCACCCTGGCCAGCGTTCAAGACGAGATTATTGGCTCGCCGCACAGTCGGATTGTGCTTGTGGGCGACTCTGTAGACGATGTGCTGGGTATTACGCTAAAAAATGAATTATTGACGGCTCTGATTGAGGGACTTGGCGAAATGCGGATCGGCGAGTTTGCACGCGAGCCCTACTTCGTACCCCAAAGCGTGCGTGCGGATGACCTGCTGGCCTCTTTTCGCAGCAGCCGACACCACCTTGCGGTTGTGATTGATGAGTATGGCGGTGTGGCTGGCGTGGTGAGTCTGGAGGATGTCCTGGAGACCCTTACGGGCGCAATCGTCGACGAAACCGACCGGGTGAGCGACCTGCGTGCGCAGGCCCGCCGGCGCGGCAAGGCCGCGCTGGATGATCAGGATGGATAGCGCTTATGGTAACAGACCGATGGCGAAGAGTAGACCAAAAAGCAGGCTTAGACGCGCCGTACCGGCGAGCGTCTTGTTGAGCGCCCGCCCCTCCTGCGTACGCATCTGGCGGATCAAGCCCAGCGCCAATGGCGCGGTCAGCCACGGGGCGAGGACCCAGAAACCATGCTCGGTTGCCAGCCAGAAGTAGAGCGGGGTCAGGTAAGCAAGCGCCATGAGCCCGATGTACTCAAACTGGGTTGCCTGCGGACCAAGCAGAACCGCCAGGGTCCGTTTGCCGGCGGCCGCGTCGGTCTTGCGGTCGCGGTAGTTGTTCACGACCAAAATATTCGTCACCAAGGCGCCGATTGGTACGGCCCCCATGACCACGCTTCCCGTGACGGTCAGCGCCTGCACGTAGTAGGTTCCGCAGACCGCTACCAGGCCAAAAAAGAGAAAGACGAAGAAATCGCCCAACCCATAGTAGCCAAAAGGGAACGGTCCGCCGGTATAGAGCAGGGCCGCCAAGATAGAGGCGACACCGATGGCCAGGATCGGCCAACCGCCGATGCTGATGAGGTAGAGACCAACCAGCGCTGCCAGCAAAATCACGACACCGATGCCAATGCGCAGCTCTGCCGGTGAGATCAGGCCCGTGGCCGTAACCCGCACGGGTCCCAATCGTTCCTCGGTGTCCGCACCCTTGAAGAAATCAGAGTAGTCGTTGGCGAAATTGCTCAGAATCTGCAGCAGCAACGCCCCGAGCGCCGCGGCGAGAGCGGGCCACAGAGCAAACGTACCGTCATGCAGGGCCAATGCCGTCCCCACCAGGACCGGACTGAGGGCGGCAGGCAGCGTTTTGGGACGCGCCGCCAGCATCCATGCCCGTAACTTTTTATCCTCGGTTTGCGTCATATACCTTACACAGCCCCACACATTGAAGGCGGTTTCCACGCCTTTGGCTTGATTTGGGCGCTTATCTGAGAGGGTGACGGGACAGGTAATGGTGAGGGCCTGACGCTGGCGGAAAGATTCTTTCCTCCAGATTCCCCGTCATCTTCTCAGATAAGCGCCTCAATCTTCATTCCGACATCTGATCTAGTCTTGCCAACGCCTCTGCGACGCGTGGTTCGTCAGCGCGGAGCAACAGTGCATCTCTGGCAATTGCCCGCCGCTGGCGATCGGTCTCCCAGCGCACGCTGGCCAACAGCAGATCGAGCGGCGCCCGTTCTCCTGCCGCAACGAGTGCGGTGGTCAGATAGCGGTACAGGTCCGGTTCCTGGGCACGAGCAAGGAGATCCGTTAAGAAGGCCTCTTCTTGCAGGCCGGATTTGTGTCCCAGGAGCAAATCGAAAAGCCCGATCAGCACCAGCGAATCCTCGCAGTCAGCATACTGTGAGGTCAACGGCTCAAGAAGCGCCGGCGGCAAATCGGATAGCGAACGCAAGCATTCGGCAGTGACCTCACTCCGCTCCAGGCTTGGGGGCAGCGTGGCATAGAGATAGAGCGGCAGCAATTCGTCATGGGCGGCCAGCACATCAATCGCCGTCACGGCAGGCTCACCCGACATCGCGTCCGTGTATGCCAAGTCCGCCAGCAAGCGAGCCGCGTGAAAACAAGCCAGCCGGCCATCAAGCTCGTTGAGCGCAACCAGCCCGGCCGCACGCACCAGTCCCGCCTCCTCTTGAAATTTGGGCGGGTAGCGCTCGTACGTCGCCACTGCAGCCAGAAAGAGCGGAAGGTCTTCGGGCATCGCCAGCGGCCGGAGCGCGTCGAGCAGCGGGCGCCGTACATAGCCGCCCGGATCACGCTTTTCCGGTTGCTCACTGAAATGGGCATAGAGCTTCAGCAGTGGCGTACGGGCCTCCAGCAGCGGGTAGCGACGGACAGCCGTCAACGCAGCCTGCAGCAGATCGCGCGCTTGCTTGGGGCGCAGTAACGTGACGGCATAGCGCGCCTGGTCCTCGGGCCGGTCGGCCAGGGCACGGAGTTGCTGAGCTGGAGAAACGGAGGTGGAGGGCATTGGGATTGGGGATTGCGGATTTGGGATTGCGGACTGCGGGAAAATCCGCAGTCCGCAATCCCAAATCCGCAATATCAATAGGCTTGTTTCAGGGCGCGTTGGATGTCGCGTTCGGCGTCGCGCTTGGCGATGGTGCCGCGCTTGTCATACTGCTTCTTGCCGCGTACGAGCGCGACCTGTACCTTTGCAAGCCCCTTCTCGTTGATATACATCTTGAGCGGCACAATCGTCCAGTTGCGCTGGGTGACCTGGCCGTGGAGTCGCTCGATCTCGCGGCGATGAAGCAACAGCTTGCGCCTGCGCGTCTCGTCGTGGTTATTGCGGTTGCCGTGCTCATATTGGGCGATGTGAACATTCATCAGCCACGCCTCGCCGTTGCGCACGAGCACAAAGCCGTCGCGTAGGTTGACCTTGCCGTTGCGCACCGACTTGATCTCGGTGCCGGTCAGCACCATGCCGGCCTCGAACGTCTCTTCGATGAAATATTCGTGGCGCGCCTTGCGGTTTGTCGCCACGGTCCGCGGTCCACGCGGTAGATTGTCGGACTGCTTTTTCTTCTTGGCCATAACTCTGTTCTAAATGAGGCGCTATCGGGCATGTCGCAGGCAGCGCCTGATGGGGGCTGACTGCAACGTGATATCATGCCGCGTACGTTACTCGCTGGTTGCTTCTGCCGTGCTTTCGCCGAGCAAGGATTGCAAGTGCTCGAGCGCTGCGTCTAGTTGCGGGTCTTCTCCGGCCTCGAATTCTTCATCGCTAATCTCGACGGCGATATCAGGCTCCAGACCTGTGCCGTCAATCGAGCGATCTTCGGGCGTGTACCAGCGCGCAATCGTCACGCGCATGATGGAGCCGTCGCTCAGGGTATGGGGTAACTGAACACTTCCCTTGCCAAAGGTGGTTGTGCCGAGCAGTTCTGCGCGGTCGGCGTCCTGGAGCGCGCCGGCAACGATCTCTGAAGCGCTGGCGCTACCCCCATTGACGAGGATGACCATGGGCAGATCTTCGGTGACGGAACTCCCTTCCGTCTCGTAGATATCCTCGGTGTCGTCATTGAAGCGTTCGATCAGGACCCGTTCGTTGTTGCCCAGAAAAATACTTGTGACCTTGACCGCCTCGCGCAGCAGACCGCCAGTGTTACCGCGCAGGTCCAAAATCAAGCCGGCGGCCCCGCGATCCACGGCATCCTCGACGGCCTGGCGCACAAGCTGGCCGGCGTTCTCGTTAAACGTGTTGAGTCGCACATAGGCGATTTCTTCTGCATCGCCCAGGCTGTCAGTACTGATCGTAGGCGTCTCGATCAGGTCGCGTACGACCTCAACATCGAAGGGCTCCGTCTCACCCTCGCGCACGATCGTAAGGAGAACGGTACTGCCCTTGGGACCACGGATCTTACTGACAGCATCATTGAGGTCCGTGCCCACTATGCTTTCCCCGTCAACCGCAATCACAATGTCATCACGACGAATGCCTGCGTTCCAGGCCGGCTGATTCTCAAAAGGCTCGGTTATCACCAGCGAATTGAAGTCTTCATCCCAGCGCACGCGCGCCCCAATGCCTTCGAAATTACCGCGCATACTGGTGCGGAAAAACTCCGCCTCATCGGGCGTGAGGAAGGAGGTATTCGGATCATCGAGCAAATTGACCACGCCGCGAATCGCACCATAGGTCGCGTCTTCATCTTCCGGCGCGCTGCCATAGAAGTCACGGTAGAGCAGATCCATCGCTTCCCAGAAAACATCAAACTCGGGATCAAGCAGGTCGCGGGCGTTTACGCTCGGTCTGCCGGTCACAGCGTCGATGACGTCACGGCCGGCAACGCTGGCCGCGGCGTCGCCCAAGCGACCGGCGCCAAAGCCAATGCCCAGCCCGGCCACAAAGAGGACGAGCGCCACGGCGATGGCGCCGCAACCGATCAGCAGCGGCGGGAGGCTCCAGCCGCCTGGTTGGCGGGGCGGTCGGGGTTCAGAGTCAAGGCTCATGTTAGTTCTTTGCTACCTCAAACGTGCGTACGATTTCAAGCGCATCGACCACGGGGTCGTCGCCCTCTTCCACAATTTTGTCCGGCATGAGGCCGACGCCCGTGAGGGCTGCACCACTGGGCGTGAACCATTCAGCGTTGGTGATGTGCAGACTACTCTCATCGGTGAGTTCATGAATCAATTGGACGCTGCCCTTGCCGAAGGTCTGTTCGCCGACAAGTTGGGCACGGCCATTGTCTTGCAGGGCCCCAGCCACGATCTCTGCTGCGCTGGCAGAGGCGCGATCCACAATGACGACCAGTGGCGCACCATCGGCGATTTGACCGGACTCGGCACGAAAGGTCTTGCGCGTGCCGTCCGCCTTCTCCTCGATCAGGATGTCGCCTTCGTCCAACCACATGTCGGCAATCTCCACAGCCGCAGTGACGAGCCCGCCGGGATTGCCGCGAAGGTCGAGCACGAAACGCTCTGCGCCCGCCGCGCGCAATTCGGCCACCGCCGTCCCCATCTCCTCTGCGCTGCGCTCGCTAAAGAGCGAGAGCGCGAGCACGCCAACGGGCTCGCCGTCTCCGTCCGTTCGCACCTCCCAGGAGACGGTCGGCGTCTCTATGTTCGTACGTACGACCGAGATCGACAGTTCCTCCAGCGGACTAGAGCCCGTAGCGTCTTCGCCGACGGGACGTTCGATGACCAGTTCCACGGCGGTGTCAACCGGCCCGCGCACCAACGCAACGACATCGTCGACCGGCATCTCATTCGTCAATGTGACCCCGTCGACGCGGCGTAGCAGATCACCGGCCTGGATGCCGGCCAATTCAGCCGGCTGTTCGGCCATCGGGTTGAGGACGAAACCAGCCTCGCTTGCTTCGATAAAGGCGCCAATGCCGCCAAAGCTACCGCGTAGTTGATCCCGTTCCAGCTCGCGCGGCTGGGGTTCCACAAAATAGGTATAGGGATCATCAAAGGACTCAACCAGCCCCCGCAGCGTTGCGTAGATCTGCGCCTGCTCGTCAGGCGGCTCACCGTAGAAATCTCGATCCAGAATTTGCCACGCCTGCCAGTAGACGTTCAGATCCAGCGGATCCGCAGGGACGCTCTCCTGTTCACTCAGCGACGCTGACGGCTCGCTAACGGGATGGAAGAGCGGATAAGAGGCATACCCGGCGCCAAAGGCAATCGCAACCAGGCTGACGAAGCTGACAAGAACCAGGGCTGTTCGTTGATTCATAGATGCACGATTGTACCACACGCTTGCGCGTGCCCCAACAATTCCACCACGAATTGGGGGTTGATTTGGGACACTTTCTGTGCTAGACTTCGCCACCTATCTAGTAAAGGCTAGGACAGGGACAGGTTGACGAGCGGATTCAACGCTCAGCGAGCCGGTGATTGGTGCAAGACCGGACGTTGGACCTCGCCAACGACACCCTCGAGCCGACCGGTGAATGGTTTTTTGTGCAGTAGCCGGCTTCCGGATGCGCCCGTTATCGCGCAGCGACTTAAGCGCCGATGCGCCGAGTCGACTAAGGTTTGGGCCATGTCACAACGCAAGGTGACTGGACTGAACAAATGGTGGTGGCACCACGATGCGGCTCAGGCCCTCGTCCTCCAAATGGACGAGGGCTTTTTATATTGGGCGTCTGTATTGGGCGTCTGGGAACGCCGAGAGGAGGAACGTCATGCCTGACGATGACGATTGCAGCGATGACAGTGATCTCGAGGGATAGCGCTTGCCTGGGTCCGGGCGCGCCATCCCTGCCAGCATAACGGACCCGGTATAGAATCACATGAGAAGGAAAGCATCATGCAAGCGCAAAGCGATCAATTACTGCGGGCAATCCGCACAACCGAAGCAGGGCAACATTGCGGCGAGCGGGTCACGCTGCACGGCTGGCTGCAAACCGTACGCAAGTTGGGCGGCGTCAATTTCATCATCCTGCGCGACGGCTGGGGTACAATTCAGGCCGTCACCGAGGAGGCAGCCGATCTCGCGTCCATCACAGACTCCAACCTTCAGCCAGAAAGCGTGATTACGTTGGAGGGCACTGTTGTCGCCAACGCGGTCGCGCCCGGCGGCTTTGAACTCCAGCAACCGCGGATTGAGGCAATCACGCCGGTCAACGAACCGCTGCCGGTCTTGATCAGCAAGCGCACGGTGAAGGCGGCCATTCCCAGCCAGTTAGATCATGCGGTCACCGTCAACCGCCATCCGAGCCGGCGCGCAGTCTATCGACTGGCCGCCAACGTGATGGCTGCCTTTCGCAGCTATTTGAACGGCCAGAAATTTACCGAGATTCAGACGCCGAAGCTGGTCGCCGCCGCCACGGAGAGCGGCGCCAACGTCTTTGGCGTGGACTACTTCGGTCAAACCGCCTATCTGGCGCAGAGTCCGCAATTCTACAAGCAGATTATGGTGGGCGTCTTTGAACGCGTCTTCGAAGTGGGACCGGTCTTCCGGGCCGAGCCCCACGACACGTCTCGTCACATCAATGAATATGTGAGCCTCGACGTCGAATTCGGCTTCATTGAGGATCATCACACTGTTATGGCGTTGCTCACCGGACTGATTGCGCACATTCTGAACGAGTTAAGGCTAACAAGTGCGGAAGAACTAACGTTAACCGGCGCCACGCTGCCCCAAATGCCCGACAAGATCCCGGCCATTAGCTTTCCCGCGGCCCAAGAACTGGTGCTAGAGCTGTCGGGTCTGGACGTGCACGGGGAGCCCGATCTGTCGCCCGAGGATGAACGATGGGTCGCACAATGGGCCAAGGAGCAATACAATAGCGATTTCGTTTTCGTGACGGGCTATCCAATGCGTAAGCGACCTTTTTACACCCATCCGGATCCTGGCAATCCGGAGCTGTCCAATTCATTTGACCTGATCTTCCGGGGTGTGGAACTGGTGACGGGCGGCCAGCGCCTCCACCGCTACGCCGACTATCTTGCTGCGCTGGAACGCAGCGGCTATGCGCTGGAACCGTTTGAGAGTTATCTCGAAGCTTTTCGATATGGCATGCCGCCCCACGGCGGCTTTGCGATTGGCTTGGAACGGTTCCTCATGCAGCTGCTGGACGCGAAAAATCTGCGGTTGACGACGCTCTTCCCGCGTGACATGGGACGCTTAACGCCATAAGGTGGCAGGATGCCAGTTGAGTCTTAGGGGGAGGAATCTCAGCTGGCGTCCTGAGCCACGCACCAACACAGCTAAAACAGCGAAAGGATTCCGTTGATGACCGATTATACCGATGTGCTGGCGGCGCGCGAGCGCTTGCGCGGCATCGCACACGAAACGCCGGTTATGACGTCCAGCACATTGGATGAATGGACCGACGCCAGCGTCTTTCTGAAATGCGAGAACTTCCAGCGTATCGGCGCCTTCAAGTTTCGAGGGGCATACAACGCAATCAGCCAACTCCCGCCTGAAGCGCAAGCGCGCGGCGTACTCACCTACTCATCGGGCAACCACGCCCAGGCAGTGGCCAAAGTCTGCGCACTGCTGGGCGTCGACGCCACCATCGTCATGCCGATCAACGCGCCGCTTACCAAGCGCGCGGCCACCGAAGGCTATGGTGCAACCGTGATTGAGTACGATCCGGCGCAACAGGAACGTGAGGCAGTGGCCACGGCGCTGGCTGAGGAGCACGGGTACACCATCATCCCACCCTACGATCATGCCGATGTCATCGCCGGCCAGGGCAGTGCAGCACTTGAACTACACGAAGTCGTGCCAGAGCTGGATCTGCTGCTGGTTTGCTGTGGCGGCGGCGGACTGTTGAGCGGCTGCGCCATTGCGACCAAGGGCGCAGCGCCGGCCTGCCGCGTCGTCGGCGTCGAACCGGTGCTGGCCGACGACGCCACGCGCTCGTTTAATACACGAACGCTGCATACGGTCCACAATCCGCCCACGATTGCCGACGGCACGCGCACGCCTTCACTAGGTAGGCTTACATTTCCGCTTGTGCTTGAGTATGTGGATGAGATGGTCACGGTAAGCGAGGGGGCGATCATGGAGGCGGTGCGCTTTGCCTTCTACCGGCTCAAATTAGTCGTAGAACCTTCTGGAGCGCTGGGGCTGGCCGCATTGCTCAGCGAGGCAGTGCAGGTACGAGGTGACCGTGTGGGCGTCATCATCAGTGGCGGCAATATCGATGGGCCGACCATGCGCCTCATCCTGAACGAGCCGGCGTAGGACAATAAAAAAAGCGGGACCGGCACGATGTACCGGTCCCGCTTTACGTTCACCCAGATGCATTAATGCGGCATGGTGAAGGCGCCAATAATGGCGAAGATTCCACCGATGATCAGGAAGATGGCGATGACCCACGGCAGAACGACAGCCGCGGCAACCATGTTCATCAGCAAGAGAATACCGATGACGATGGAGATCACGCCCATGATACCGGCGCCCCAGCCACCGCCCTGGAAGGCAGCGATCAGGCCCATGATGCCCATGATAATGCCCTGGATACCCAAGACGAGCACAATGGCGAAACCCATCGAGGCCAGACGCTCAGCCGCGCCCGCATCGACCAACCACCAACCGGCGATGATACCGATGATACCGCCGAAGATCTTCCAGCCCCATTGGCGACGATCCCAAATCAGGCTAACCAAATAGTAGATACCGGTAATGAGCCAGTAAAGACCGATCGCCCAAACCAGCACATTGCTGACCTGCAGCGGGTTGGTCCAAAGCATGATGCCCAAAATGATGGCGGCAATACCGCCGATCAAGGTCAGCCACCATGGCGTTCTGTTTTGTTGCACGGCGTACGCAGACATGTTCTTACTCCCTCCAAGAAAAAGATGATTGTTCTGACATGCTGATTATTGTCTGAATTGTTTCAAACATATGCACGTTAGCATAACACAAGAATCGTTGATTTTGAAAAGAAATGTTCGATCATTGTCTACATTTCCCGCATCGTTCCAGAATCTTCTCTGTCGCCTTTTCGTGGCTACACGAAAGCGGGGGCGCGCGCCCGTACTATCTTCTTCGATCCGCCTATTGCGATCGTTGCGAAACGGCGCATGCGGCCAACGTCAGCGGCGGATCTCGGGTGTGCTGACGCCCCATGCAATTGCTGCTTACCGTTCGGCAAAACGCTTATGCTATACTGGCCTGGCAACACCAGTGGACGTCATTTGAACCAGAAAGGGCAACGATCCCAATGCCAATCAGTACCTCTTCATTCGGCGATGAACGCGATGGCCGTTACGGTGAGTATGAGTCTAACGACCTCTATGATCAGGAAACGCTCGAATTTTCGGGCATCACGCCCGAACAGGCCAAAACATATCTCAAACGCCTGGGCGGTGGCGTCGACGAGAAACATACCAAGGTCGAAGGCATCGGCTGGCAGGCGGAAATTGCGTCGACCGCAGACGGTGTTGCCGTGACCTTTAATGCACATGATGAATTACTCGACGACCTCATTCGCCGGTTCGAGGAATGGGTTGACCGGGCGCCGTAACCGCTAGCAAAGACAGCCACACTCAGTGAGTGACTCATGCAAAAAACGACCGTTCGCGCCGGTAGTAATATCGCCTTTATTAAGTATTGGGGCGTTGCCGACCCAGCAATCAACCTGCCGCTCAATAACTCGATCAGCATGACGTTGGCCGAAGCCTTTACGACCACGACATTGGAGTGGGTCGAGCAGGGGCTGACAAGTGACGAAATCACCCTTGATGGCGAGCGCCTCTCGCCCCAAGCCGCAACTCGACTGATCGCCCATCTTGATCTATTGCGCGGCCTGACTGATGTCGACTACCGCGCACGTGTTGTGAGTCGCAACAATTTCCCCATGGCTTCTGGCATTGCCAGCTCGGCCAGTGGCTTTGCCGCACTGACTGTGGCAGGAACCCGTGCACTGGGGCTCGATTTAGGTCCAACCGAGCTCTCTGCATTGGCGCGCCGCGGCAGCGGCTCGGCCAGCCGCAGTCTCTTTGGCGGCTTTGTTGAGTGGGAACAGGGTCATGACGACGCCAGCAGCGTCGCCTTTCAACGCCACGCAGCAGACTATTGGGATCTGGTCGATGTCGTCGTGGTCGTGTCGAGCGCGGCCAAGCACGTCAGCAGCGCCGGCGGCCACACCCTGGCGGCCACGAGCCCCCTCAACGCAGGTCGCATCGCGAGCCTTGACGCAGCCCTGTCAGCCGTCCGCGAGGCCATCGATCATCGCGATCTGGACCTCCTGGGTCCAGTGATCGAGCAGGATGCTCTGGCCATGCACGGCGTGATGATGACGAGTACCCCCAGCCTGCTCTACTGGCAGCCGGGCACTCTGGAGATTCTCCAGGCCGTCCGGCGCTGGCGCGAGTATGATCGCCTGCCGGTCTATTTCACTATCGACGCCGGCCCCAACGTGCACCTCATCTGCGAGCGGAGCACCGTACAACCGTTGCTCGAACGGCTGAGCGCGTTGGCCAGCGTCAAGCGAACCATCGTCAGCGGCCCGGGCCTGGCGCCCCATGCGATGGGCGAGCATCTCTTCTGATCGTGCGTGCTGGTGCAGCGCGACCGGTGGGAATGGTCTCTACCGGCTACGACGACTTACGGTTCTTGTTCGTTTGACCAAGAAATCTCGCCAATCCTTCGAACCGAAAGCAGTTTTCGCCGCAAACTGAGGAATTCAGATAGTTCCTTATCGTTGCGCGCTTGTGGCAAATGGTGTTATAGTACCCGTCATCACGAAGCACGATTGTGCCGGTCGCTGACTGGCGCCGTTGACAGACATATGCGTCTCCCTACCCACCTATCAATGCCCGCTAGGGCTCAGCACATCTTCACAGATCTACTTGTGAAGAAACGGAAATGCGCGGTTGAGACAATTCTCCGAACGATGCACGCGTACGGTTGACGCCCGCCCACGAAGGGGCCGTCGCCCAGACTTGTCGAGCAACCATTTATCGCCAACTCCAATTAGTCAGAATCGAGGTTCCCATGAAGAAAATCTTAAACAGCCCCGCCGATTTTGTATTTGAAATGCTTGACGGCCTCATCAAAGCGCACCCGGATCAATTGGCTTTTGAAGAAGAGCCTCAGTGCATCGTGCGGGCCGACGCACCGGTCGAGGGCAAAGTTGCCCTGGCCACCGGCGGCGGCTCGGGACATTTGCCTGTCTTTCTGGGCTATGTGGGCAAGGGCATGCTGGACGGCTGTGCCGTTGGCGACGTCTTTGCCTCCCCCAGCGCCGACCAAATGTTAACCGTAACCAAACGCATCGACGGCGGCAAGGGCGTCGTCTACATCTACGGCAACTATGGCGGCGACGTCATGAATTTCGATATGTCCAGCGAAATGGCTGAAATGGAAGACATTGACGTGCGCACCGTGCTCGTGCGCGATGACGTTGCCTCAGCACCGCCGGAAGAGGCCGACCGCCGCCGCGGCGTGGCGGCGATGGTTTTCGCCTTCAAGACGGCCGGCGCCAAGGCTGATATGGGCGGCGACCTGGATGATGTCGTGCGTGTTGCCGAAAAGACGCTTGCACGCGCCCGCACCATGGGCGTCGCTCTCTCTCCATGCACGGTCCCCATGGCCGGCACGCCCACCTTCACCATCGGCGAGGATGAGATGGAGATTGGGATGGGCATCCACGGTGAACCGGGCGTGAAGCGGGAGAAGCTGCAGAGCGCCGACCAGATCACCGAACGGATGATGAGCGCGATTCTGGATGACCTACAGCCCGCGTCCGGCGATCGGCTGGCCGTGATGGTCAATGGGTTGGGCGCAACACCGCCGGAAGAACTCTACATCATCTACCGCAAGGTCCACGATGTTCTGAGTGAGCGCGGAATCGACGTCTACCGGGCCTATGTGGGCGAATACGCCACCTCCATGGAAATGGCGGGCGCATCAATCACGCTGCTCAACGTCGATGATGAGTTGGCCGCATTGCTCGACCATCCGGCTCAGACGCCGTTCTTCACCCAACTTTGAGAGTCTTTCGCTCGGGCTGAAGACGCCAAGAGGCTTGACCAGTTTCCATATTCAGCGAATGAAGGAGTGGATTGTGGCTGAACAGATTTCAGCGGACGCGGTGGTTGCGGCCATGCAGCGCGCCGCCGTCGTGCTGGCCGCGGAGAGCGAATATCTGACGTCGCTCGACCAGGCGATGGGCGATGGCGACATGGGCATTACGATGGCCAAGATTGCCACGGCCCTCGAAGCCTATTCGACAGAAGAGTCTGCCGAAGACATCGGTCAATTCCTGGCCAAGGCCGGCATGGCTGCCAACCGGGCCGGCTCGTCGACGATGGGCACGCTGATTGCAACGGCGCTCATGCGTGCGGGAAAAGAGGTAAAGGGGCAGTCCTCGCTCAGCGATGCCGATCTGGTCATCATGTTCAACGCTGCGGATCAGGGCATGCAGGACCGGGGCAAAGCCAAGCTTGGCGACAAGACGATCATCGACGCCATTCACCCCGCGGCCCAGGCCTTTGAAGCTGCAATCAACGATGGCGCACCGCGGGAAGAGGCAGGTCAACGTGCGATCGAAGCTGCGGCCGAGGGCCGGGACAGCGTGACGCCGCTGCGCAGCAAGATCGGGCGCGCCAGCTGGCTGGGTGAACGCAGTGAGGGCAAGCTGGATGCCGGCTGCGCCATGTTCGTGCTCGTGCTGGAAGGCATTGTCAATCCCTGAGCGAATCGGGATTGTTCGAGACAGCGTCTTACATCCGTGGGACAAAGCCTTGACGCATTTTTCGATTCGCATTTTGTCAATCGTGTAGTCCAACCTATTTAATAAAGGAGCTAGACCCATGAGAAAGTTGTTCGTACTTCTAGCAGCAACAGTTGTGCTGGCGCTCATTGCCGGCTGTGCTGCGCCAGTGGCCCCGGCCGCCACCGACACAGGCAGCGACAGTGGCAGCGAAGCCGCCGCCGCCGAAAGCGGTGACGAGCTGGTCTTTGCAACGGTCGTCAAGATCGCCGGCATCAACTGGTTCGACCGCATGGAAGATGGCGTCAACGCCTGGGGCGACGAGAGTGGCGTCAATGCCAGCCTGGTCGGCCCGGCTGAAGCCGATGCGGCCCAGCAGATTCCGATCATCGAAGACTTGATTGCTCAGGGCGTGGACGCGCTGTGTGTGGTCCCCATGGATCCAGGACAGCTTGATCCGGTCCTGCAAAAGGCCATGGAGGCCGGGATCACGGTCGTCACCCACGAGGCGTCTAACCAGCTGAATATGGATTACGACATCGAAGCCTTCGACAACTTGGCCTTTGGCGCCGGCCTGATGGACCTCTTGGCCGCCGAGATGGGCGAAGAAGGCGAATACGCCGTCTTCGTCGGCAGCCTTGGCTCCAAGACCCACAACGAGTGGGTTGATGGCGGTATTGCCCAACAGCAAGAGGCCTACCCGAACATGGTCATGGTCGGAGACAAGAACGAGAGCTTTGACGACTCTGAGATCGCCTACCAGAAGGCCAAAGAAATCCTGGCTGCCTACCCCAACATTAAGGGCTTCCAGGGCAGCGCCTCCACCGACGTTGCCGGCATCGGTCGCGCCGTTGAAGAAGCGGGCCTGCAGGACTCCGTGGCTGTCGTCGGCACCAGCCTGCCGTCGATCGCCGGTGACCTGTTGACGACCGGCGCGATTGACGCCATCGGCTTCTGGGATCCCGCCGTGGCGGGTGCAGCCTGCAACCGCATCGCCCAGATGCACATTGCCGGTGAAGAGATCGGTGAAGGCACCGACCTCGGCATTGAAGGCTACAACAGTCTGATCGCCATCGACAATGTCTTGTACGGCGATGCCGCGGTCTACGTCGATGCCGAGACGGCCGGGGACTATCCGTTCTAGGCTGCAGGCGTGCAAGTAGCAGACGTGTAATTACCAATGTGGAGGCGTTGCATTGCAACGCCTCCACATTGGTAACCACTCTCCTGCATGATTCAGAACGTTTCTACCGCATCCTCATCTCACCAACCTAGTAGGTTCTTCCTCTCATGGCTGAAGAATTACTCCGCCTCACCGACATCTACAAATCGTTTGCCGGCGTGCGCGCCTTACCGCGGCGTCGAGCTGACCATTGCACCGGGTCGCATCCACTGCCTTGTTGGTGAAAACGGCTGCGGCAAATCCACGCTGATCAAAGTCATTGCCGGCGTTTATGCGCGCGACCGCGGCGAAATCGTCATCAATGGCACCAGTTATGATCGCCTCCAGCCGATCGACGCAATTCGTGAAGGCATTCAGGTCATTTATCAGGACTTCTCCCTTTTTCCCAATCTAACCGTAGCCGAAAACATTGCGCTCAATGAAGAGTTGGCCGACGGTCGCCGCTTTGTCAACTGGCGCTCTGTGCGTGAGATTGCTGCCGACGCGCTGGAGCAGATTGAAGTCGATATTCCGCTTGGTGCCCGCGTCGAGGAGGTCTCGGTGGCCAACAAGCAACTCATCGCGATTTCCAAGGCCTTGCGCCAAAATGCGCGCCTAATCATCATGGACGAGCCGACCAGTGCCCTAACCGAACGCGAAATCCGCTCACTCCTCGACGTGATTCATAAATTGCAGGCCAGAGGCATTGCCTTCCTCTTTGTGAGCCATAAGCTCAACGAAGTGCTGGCCATCTCCGAGACGATGGTCGTTATGCGCAATGGGCGCATCGTCAGTACCGGCGATGCCGGGGAATATGACACGGCCCGCCTCATCTTCGAGATGACCGGTCAGAAAATCACTGAGGAGGCCTACCTCTTCGAGCCGGACATGACCGAAACGCCCCTGTTGCGCGTAGAAGACCTGAGCGCCGGCGACGTGTTGGAAGAGGTGACGTTTGAACTGCGGCGCGGAGAGATCGTTGGCGTCACGGGGCTGCTCGGGTCGGGACGCACAGAGTTGGCCCTGGCGCTCTACGGTTTGATCCCGATTGAGACCGGCCGTATTGTCGTTGACGGGACCGACGCAAAGATCAAAAATGTCCAGGATGCGATTGCGCTGGGCATCGGCTACGTCCCCGAGGATCGCTTGACGGAAGGGCTTTTCCTTGAACAATCGATTGCCAATAACGTGGTCGTGCGCACTATTGACCAGTTGCGTGGCGCCTTTGGTCTCACGAATTTGAATCGAGTCAATCAGGAAGTCGATGAGTGGGTGGGCAAGATGCGCATCAAGACGCCCGATCCCGTGCTGCCGGCAAAGACGCTCTCCGGCGGCAACCAGCAGCGCGTTGTGCTGGCCAAATGGCTGGCCAGCAACCCAAAGTTGATGATCTTGAATGGCCCCACGGTCGGCGTTGATATTGGATCGAAGAATGAGTTACATGAAATGATAAAGCAGCTTGCCGGTGATGGCATGGGCCTGCTGGTGATCTCTGACGATATCCCGGAACTGCTTCAGACCTGCAATCGCATTCTGTTGCTGCGCAATGGACGAATCGCAGAGGAGTTGCTGCCCGAAGAGACCAGTGAAAATGAACTGGCCGCCAAATTGATTGAGGAATAGCGTTGTGAATCGGATCTTACGCAGCAACGAAGCCCTCGTTGCCATTACCATTCTCGCCCTCTCGCTGCTCATCGGCTTGACCAACCCAGTCTTCTTCACTGTTGGCAATCTCTTTGACCTGCTGCGCAGCATGAGCGTCATGCTGATTTTTTCCATGGGCGTGCTGATCGTGATCATCTCCGGCGGAATCGACGTCTCTTTTACCGCCATTGCAATTTTCGCACTCTATTCGACCACCCGCCTGCTGCTTGCATTCATGCCGGACGCGCCCATTTGGATCGCCTTCCTGATCGCGGGTTCGATCGGCCTGCTGCTTGGCTTGATTAACGCCTTCTTCATTGCACAGTTCAACTTGCCGACGCTCATCGTCACATTGGGCACCCTCAGCATGTTCCACGGCTTCCTCCTCTTTGCCATTGGCAACAACATCATTCGCGATGTCCCGCCAAGCATGACGGAGTTTGCCCGTTCTGCGCTGGTCACGGTGCCACAGGGGCGTGGTGTTGCGAACCTGCACCCGGCGATTCTGATTTCGTTGGCTTCAACCATCGTGGTCTGGTTGCTTCTGGACTTCACCATGCTCGGCCGCAGCGTCTACGCATTGGGCGGCTCGCGCGAGGCGACAGAACGTGCCGGCTTCAACATTGCACGCACGCAATACTTCATCTACGGCTTTGTTGGCCTGCTCTCGGGCATCGCGGGCATGACCTTCGGCTCCATGGCGCGCCAGGCCAATCCGCAGGACTTGGTGGGTACCGAGTTGGCCGTCATCGCCGCGGTCGTGCTGGGCGGCGCCCAGCTAACCGGTGGGCGCGGCACAGTCATTGGCTCGGTGCTGGGCGTCATCCTGGTCGTAATCGCCAACAACAGCCTCATTTTGATCGGCGTGCCGTCCGTGTGGCAGCGCGTCGTCATCGGCATGATCATCCTGATCGGTACCGGTCTGCCCGCCATCCAGGCGCGCCGGGCCGGCAAGCAGAGCTTTGGCCTGGCGGACTGATCCCGCGGCTTCCATCTTGACACGAAAGACGGACCAGATTCTCATGCAAGAGCTTGAACCCAAACAACCACGCAATCGCTTCAATTTTGATAGCCACACGCTGCGCCTGCTCGCGATCACCGTCGTGATCTTCATCGCCTTTAGCCTGCTGCTGCCAGGCAAGTTTTTCACCGTGCGCAACATGCAGTCGATGGCCGTACAGTTTCCCGAGTTTGGCATCCTGGCCTTTGCCATCATGATCACCATGCTGACCGGCGGCATTGACCTCTCCATTGCCGGCACTGCCAATCTTTCGGCCATTGCCGCGGCGCTCATATTGACGCGCCTGGGCGGCGATCCGGGCGCGGGGATGACGCCATTCGTCATCATTCCGCTGGCTGTCGTGGCGGCGCTCCTTGTGGGCTCAGTCTGTGGCTTGATCAACGGCCTGCTCGTCTCGAGGGTTGGCATTACACCCATTCTGGCCACGCTGGGTACGGGGTCGCTCTACACTGGTCTCTCCTACGTCATCACCGGTGGTCCGGCCATCACCACGACCCAACTGGCGCTGATCGGCAACGGCTCGGTGCTGGGCGTGCCCATTCCGGTCATCATCTTCATCGTGATCGCCATCGTCTTCATGATCATGCTCAACCGCACGACCTTTGGCTTTAACGTCTACATGCTGGGGACGAATCCTACGGCCGCGCTCTTTTCCGGCATCAACAGCGACCGCGTGCTCCTTCGCACCTACTGGATTGCCGGGGTCGTGTCGAGCATTGCCGGACTCATCTTTCTTGCCCGGGCCAACTCGGCCAAGCCGGACTACGGCGCTTCGTTTATTCTGCTCACGGTTCTCATTGCGATTCTGGGCGGCGTCAGCTACACCGGCGGTGTGGGTACGGTCTCCGGACTCGTGCTGGCCGTCCTCTGCATTCAGTTTCTCTCCACCGGCCTCAACATGCTGATGCTGGAGCTCTCCGGCTCCAGTTCGGCAATATTCTTCCGGCAGTTCGCCTGGGGCGCGCTGCTGCTCCTGGTCATGGTCATCAACTACTACACAGAACAACGACAGCAACGGCGGATTGGACGACAGTAGAAGCGTCAAAAAAAAGCCACGCGCAGAAAACGACAGATGAAGCGGTCTAACGTCGTAGAGAAAGCACGTTACCCAGAACGGTTTGGACTGCCTCTGTAACGTAGTGCGTGCTGTCACACAAATCATCTCACGAAAGGACAGTGCTATGAATAAGATTGCCTATCTCGGCATGGGAACGATGGGCGGCGGCATGGCCGCCAACCTGCTCAAGGCGGGCTTCCCCGTCACCGTTTGGAACCGCTCGCCGGAACGCTGCGCAGCGCTCGTGGAGCAAGGCGCACAGCAGGCGGCCAGCATCGCCGAAGCCGTGGACGGAGCCGACGTGATCCTCTACTGCCTCAGCGACGATGCGGCCGTTGAAGCGCTGGTCTTCGGCGAAGGCGGCGTTCTGGAAGCCGTCACGCCAGGGCAGATTGCCATTGACATGACCACTCTGCATCCGGACACGAGCCGTAAGGAAGCCGCTGCCTTTGCGGAAAAAGGCGTGCGCTTCCTCGATGCGCCGGTTTTCGGCAGCAAGAACGAAGCGGCCGAGGGCGGTCTGTGGATCGTTGTGGGCGGCGATAAGGCCCTGTATGATGAGATATTGCCGATCCTCGAGCCACTGAGCGAAACGACCCACTTCATGGGTGAAAATGGCCAGGGCGCGTCGATGAAGCTCGTCGGCAACCTGCTGGTGGCGTCACAGCTGGAAGCGATCGGCGAAGCCATGATTCTGGCGACCAAGGCCGGCCTGGATCCGGAAGATGTGCTTGGCGTCTTGCGCGTCACCGACTTCAAGTCACCCATCTTTGACGGTGTCGGAAACATGCTGATCGACCGCGACTTCAGCACCTTCTTCGCCCTCGACCTGATGCTCAAAGACGCCAATCTGATCAGCCGGTTCGCCGAGGAACTCAATTCACCCATTCCGGCGGCGGCGATCATTCGCGAAAACATTAAGGCAGGCGTCAACAAAGGCTGGGGCGATGAAAACGCATCGGCCTTCATCAAGACGCTGGAAGAAGACGCCGGGGTCACGGTGCAGCGCAAGTAAGAAACCGGTGATTGGCCATCGCACAAAAGGGTCTCGACGCTACGGCGTCGAGACCCTTTTTTATGGTGAAATTGGATGCAGGCGTGCGGAACCAAAGGCCGCGTGCAGCAATAATAGACTGACCAGTCGGTTCACATGTAAAATTGAGAGCATGCGACCCAGTTGTGACGTAGTGTGAGGAGCAAATCGATGGCAAAAAACGGTGAAACCAAGACACGCAACCCGGAAAAGACGCGCACGAGCATTCTCGATGCCACGCTCGACATCTTCTCAAACAAGGGCTATCACGACACCCGCCTCGATGAGATTGCCGACGAGTCCGCACACGTCGAAGGGGTCGATTTACTTCTACTTTCCCAACAAGGAACGGCTCTTCTTTGCCCTGGTCGATCAGTTCGCCAATTTGCTGGAACGGCGCATCACCGAGGCCATCGCCGAAGAGACGACTGCAATGGGCAAAGTAGAGGCTGCGCTGGAAGCCTGTCTGGCCACGTTTGGCAAATATCGCCGCCAGGCCAAGGTCCTGCTCGTGCAGGCATCCGGGTTAGGCAATGCTTTCGAGATGAAGCGGATTGAGATCAACGAGCGGTTTGCCGGCCTGATCGAACTTTACCTGCGTGAAGCCGTGGACGCTGGCGAAATCGAACCGGTGGATACCGCAATCGTGGCCCACGCCTGGATGGGCGCCATCTATAGCCTGGTGATTCGCTGGGTCTACACGGGCGAGCCGGAGCCAGTCCGCATCATCGAGACGCTCGTGCCGACGTTGTTGCGCAGCGTCGGTTATCAGAGCGACACAGAACTCCAGCGCGCCGTCGTGGAGTAAATGCATCATGAACAAAGTGCCCCCATCCTTCGGTTCGGTCAAGCTCCCGGCCAACGAGTACCATCCGCAGCTGGACGGTCGGCTGTTGAGTTATAGCCGGCACACGCCCGGCCTGAGCCCCATGGATTTTCTGCAGAGTGCGCTAGGGCGCGAACGATTTTTCTGGCGCGATGGTCGTACAGGCCTTACCCTTGCCGGCATGGGTGCTGCCGTTGATCTCATGGGCTGGGGCGAGATGCGTTTTGAGGCCATTGAGCGCCAGGCACGCGAGCTCTTTGCCCACGCGATTGTGAGTGGCGCCGACCATCCGGCTGCCGCGCCGCGCCTCTTTGGCGGTTTCGCCTTTCGCAACGATTTTGTACCGGACGTCACCTGGACCGGCTTCAACCCTGGCCACTTCATTCTGCCCCATGTCCAGCTTGTCCACGATGCCGGCACAAGCTGGCTGACGATCAACGCGCTGGTCGATGGGGAGGAAGCGCCGGCACAGAGCCTGCCCGAGCTCGAGCAGGCGCTGGATGCCTGGTATGACGTGCTCAGCAACCATGCTGCACGGCCACAGACGCTTCCAGAGCAGCCTGATGTCATTCGCTACCCGATGGATCTGCCGGCCTGGACGGCCATGCTCAACCAGGCGCTGGCAGACTTTGCAACGACGCCGCTGGAAAAGGTGGTGTTGGCCCACGTCTGCGAAGTGATTCGGGCCGAACGGATTGAGGTCGTCCCGGCATTGACGCGTTTGCTGACGCGCTATCCGGAATGCTTTACCTTTCTCTTCGAGCCACGGCCCTATCATGCCTTTTTTGGCGCCACACCCGAACTGCTGGTGGAAGTTGATGGCACAAGCTTCACGTCCATGGGACTGGCCGGCTCTATCGAGCGCGGTGCGGATGAGGCGGACGATGCGCAGCTGGCCCAGGCCCTGCTCGATTCAACCAAAGATCGCTATGAGCACGACCTCGTAGTCCAGGCCATGCGCAAACGGCTTGCGCCCGTCGCAAGCCATCTGGAAATGCCGCCCCAGCCCGAAATCTACCAGTTGAGCAATATCCAGCATCTCTTCACGCCAGTCAGTGGTCGGCTCCATACGGCTCAGGGAATTCTGGCCTTGGTCGATCTGCTTCACCCGACACCGGCCCTGGGTGGGTCTCCGCGCGAGCTAGCGTTGCCCTTGATTCGGGAGGCGGAGCCAGTGCCGCGTGGCTGGTATGCAGCGCCGGTCGGCTGGATCGACCAGCAGATGGACGGAGCCTTTGCCGTGGCGATTCGTTCGGCCGTGGTGCAGGAACGCAAAGCCTGGCTCTATGCCGGCGCCGGTATCGTCGCCGACTCCAAACCGGCGCGCGAGTGGGAAGAGACCGGCTGGAAGTTTCGCCCTATGCAGCAGGCGCTGGGTGTTGATGAAGGGGCCGTGGCGTAGGGGGAGAATCACGCATCCTGAATGTAAAGGAGTTCCCGTGCTGTCTGAACCGCTACCCAATCCCAATATCCAATGGGCTGCCACCTTCGTGGCGGAACTGGCCGCATGCGGCCTCGAGGCAGTATGCATTGCGCCAGGCTCCCGTTCGACCCCCCTGACGCTGGCCTTTGACCGTCATCCGGAGATTGCCGTCTACCTTCACCTGGATGAGCGGAGCGCCGGCTTTGCCGCCCTGGGCATGGCGCTGGCCACCGATCGCCCGGTGGCGGTGGTCTGCACGTCGGGTACGGCGGCGGCGGAGTTTTTCGCCGCCGTGATCGAGGCGCGGCAGTCGCAGATCCCGCTCCTCGTGCTCACGGCGGATCGCCCCCACGAGCTACGCCAAAGCGGGGCCAACCAGACCATCGACCAGGTCAAGCTCTACGGTGACCAGGTTCTGTGGTCGGTGGATGTAGCGCTGCCCGAGCCGGAAATGCCGGCAGCACTAGCCAACTTGTGCACACTTGCAGCCCGGGCGTACGCCTGCGCCAACGGTATCGTGCAGGGACCGGTTCACCTCAACTTTCCTTTCCGCAAACCGCTGGAGCCGGAAACGCTGGCGGCGGTGCCGGTGATGGAACTGCCTCAACCGCATACCGAGATTGCTCGCGGGCGACTGCTACCGAATGATCGCCAATTAGATGCAATTGCGGCCAAAATCACAAGCGTCAAACGTGGGATCATCGTCTGCGGGCCGCGTTGTCCGACCGGCGCGTTTCCACAGGCCGTAGCAGAGTTGAGTCGTCGCAGTGGCTTCCCGACCCTCGCCGACCCTCTTTCCGGGGTCCGCTATGGTCCTCAGATAGAGGGGACCGCAATTATCTCCACCTACGACTCATTGCTCAACCCGGCAGCGCCAACGTGGGAGCCGCCTGATCTGATCCTTCGCTTCGGGGCCGTGCCGACGTCCAAGTGGCTGAACGCCTACCTGACGGCAGGCGATCCCGACGCAGTCATTCACGTTCGCGCCAGCGGCGTCTGGGCCGATGACAGTCACAGGGTTACCCACTTCTTGCAGGTCGACGAAGCTGCGTTCTGTTCGGGACTAATGAGACGCCTTGGACCCGCCGAGGGAAGAATGTGGGCAGAACGCTGGATTGCGGCCGATGGTGCGGCCCGGGCCGGTGCAGACGCCTATTTTGCAGCAAAGCCCTTTGACGCGGCCTATGTCGCTGCGCTGGTAGATCTGCTGCCAGCTAACGCCAATCTTTTTGTCGGCAACAGTCTGCCTATCCGCCATGTGGATCAGTTTGGCTTTAGCCGCGCCGCGCCTCTGCATGTCTATGCGAATCGAGGCGCCAGCGGTATCGACGGCACGACATCCAGCGCGCTTGGCATTGCCGCGGCCGAGCCGGCGCGCCCGCTGATCTTTCTGACCGGCGATGTGGCCTTCTATCACGACATGAATGGCCTGCTGGCGCTACGCCAACACGATCTGCGCAACGTGATCATTGTCTTGCTCAACAATGACGGCGGCGGCATCTTCCGGCGCTTGCCGGTGGCCGGACTTGATCCCGCCTTCACAGACCTGTTCGTGACGCCGCACGGTCTCGACTTTTCCCATGCCGCCGCGCTCTATGGTCTCAGTCACACCTCCTGCACGTCATTGGATCACTTTCATGAGGCTTTTGCCACCGCCCTGGGGCACGAGGCGCCCACGTTGCTGGAGATCCAGACCGACGGTGCGGACGACGTAGCCCACGTCACGCGCGCTCGTCCGCTCTCTTGCCGATCGACTGCGGACGCCAGAAGCATGAACGACTGGCTTGCAGAACGCGCGGCGGTGACGCCTGAACGGGTGGCGCTGATTGCGGAAGATGGCGCAGAACGCACGTATGGCGAGCTTGACGCTGCTGTTGCTGCGCTGGCGGGACGGTTGGCGTCGCGGGGCGTCGCGCCGGGGGATCGCGTTGCGGCGCTGTTGCCGTCCGACGTAGCCTTCGCCGAGCTGGTACATGCGCTCGTACGCCTACAGGCCGTGCTGGTGCCGCTGAACGTCCGGCTCACCAGCGCAGAACTACTGCAGCAGATCCTACGAGTGGAGCCAAAGCTGTTACTCCTCGATGATGCCCGGCCAGCGCACGCCTTCGCATTGACAGCGTCCGGTGTAGCCACGACTACGCTCGACGCTCTGCCGGGAGGATCTCCACTCTATGTGCCGTCCGCGCCATTTGACCTTGCTGCAACACAGGCGATTCTCTTTACGTCGGGGACGACCGGCGCGCCCAAGGGCGCAACGCTCTCGTTTGGCAATCATTTTTGGAGCGCCACAGCGTCGGCCTACCGCTTGGGCGTCAATCCAACCGACCGCTGGTTGAGCTGCCTTCCACTGTACCATGTGGGCGGCCTCGCCGTCCTCTTTCGCTCGTGTCTATACGGCACAGCCGTGCTCCTACGAAGTCGCTTTGATGCCGCGACATATCACGCGGCCATTGATCACCAGGGAGTGACGCTCACATCACTGGTTCCAACCATGCTCCACCGGTTGCTGGCGACCCGCGAGAAGCCGTGGCCATCGACCTTGCGGCTCGTCCTGCTGGGCGGTGCAGCCGCGTCGCCCCCCCTCATCGCCGAGGCCGCACGCCAGAAGTTGCCCGTCGCTACGACGTACGGGCTGACCGAAGCGGCGTCTCAGGTTGCGACGGCACTACCGGAGACGGTCGCGACAAAGCCAGGCACGGTGGGCAAGCCGCTCCTCTTTACGACGGTCCGCATCATCGATGAGGGTGGTGATACCCTGCCGGCCGGCGAGATCGGCGAAGTGGTGGTGCGCGGCCCCGGCATCATGCCGGGCTATCTCGACGATCCGGCAGCCACAGCCACTGCAATCCGCGGCGGCGAACTGCACACGGGCGACATGGGCTACCTGGACGCGGACGGCGATCTCTGGATCGTCCAGCGACGCAGCGAACTGATCGTTTCAGGCGGCGAAAACGTCTATCCGGCGGAGGTGGAACAGGTCCTCGACAGCCATCCAGCCGTGGCGCGTTCCTGCGTGGTCGGCATTGACGATTTGGAGTGGGGACAACGCGTGGCTGCGCTGGTTGAGTTGGCGACCGAGAAAGAGGTGGATGTGTCGACCCTGCTCGATTTTGCTGCGGAACGGCTGGCCGGCTACAAGCGCCCGCGCCGTCTCTTTTTTGCCGCTGAACTGCCGCTGACCGCATCGGGGAAAATCGCGCGGCAGACGGTACGCGAGTGGGTTGCTGCCCGCGAGGCAGAGGCGACAGAGGCAGGAGAGGAGCAGGGTCGGTGAGAATGATCGAGCTGAACGGCGTCCCCTATTGGCTACGTGAGCATCAACCTGTAGATGCCGACGCGCAAGCGCTTACGCCACTGCTTTTGCTCCACGGCTTCACGGGCAGCAGCGCGACGTGGGCTGAGTTTATGCCGCGCTTCGGGCGACGAACGTTGGCGCCGGATCTTCTGGGCCATGGCCAAACCGCTGCGCCGGACGCGCCTACACGCTACGCCATGGAGAAGGCCGCGGCCGATTTGGCAGCTCTAATCGAGCAGACCGTGGCTGAACCGGTCCACCTGCTGGGCTACTCAATGGGCGGCAGGCTGGCACTCTACTTTGCCCTGGCCTACCCCGACAGAGTCAAGACGTTGACGCTAGAAAGCGCTTCGCCGGGATTGGCGGATCCCGCCGCGCGTGCCCAGCGACGCGCGGCAGATGAGGCGCTGGCAGCTGCAATCGAGGCGGATGGAATCACTGCGTTCGTGAAGCGCTGGGAGCGCCTCCCCCTCTTTGCCGGCCAGGCGCGTTTGGCCGCGCCCGTGCAGGCAGCCGTGCGCGCGCAGCGGCTAAAGAACGATCCTGCGGGTCTTGCCAACAGCCTGCGCGGCATGGGCACAGGCGTACAGCCTTCCTGCTGGTCATCGCTACACGAAATTAACTCGCCGACGCTGCTCGTCGGCGGTGCACTCGATGAGAAATTCTGCGCCCTCAACCGCCTCATGCTGGAGCATATGCCACATGCGCAGTTGGCCGCCATCGACAACGCCGGCCATACCGTCCACCTCGAGGCGCCTGGACGTTTTCAACAACAGGTAGCAAGGTTTATCGAAGTAGCACGAGTATTGAATGACGGCAACTCAAAAATACCGCAATCCATACAAGGGAGGAACAAATGGCGATTTGGGCCCAGGAAGCGCCCCCCGTCGAGGCGGTCAACAACTTCTCCAGAGGCACGATGCTCGATCATATTGGCATCGAGTTCACTGAAATTGGCGATGATTATGTCAAAGCGACCATGCCGGTTGATCGGCGCACGATCCAGCCGATGGGTCTGTTGCATGGCGGCGCCTCAGTCGTCTTAGCCGAGACGCTGGGCAGCTATGCCGCAACCCTATGTGTCGACACGTCGCGCTTCGTCTGTGTTGGCCTGGAAGTTAACGCCAATCACATCCGTGCCGCACGCGCCGGATTGGTGACCGGGACGGCTCGACCGCTGCACATCGGCCGCCGCACCCAGGTATGGGAGATCCGCATTGAAGACGAGGCTGGACGCTTGACGTGCGTTGCACGCCTGACCATGGCCGTGGTCGAGCAGAGCGAGCAGTGATGGCGTTCTGTAACAATCCTGTAAGCTCTGATTCATCTCCGTGCCATGCCCCAGATCAACAATCAGTCTGTGACCGACTTACGATAGCCATCAACAGATGCTATCAAACTTCAGGAGCGTGGCTCATGCAATCGATTGACCGGCCTGCACAACGTGCGATCATCAGCCTGATTATCAGTTTGCTCTGGCTGATGGCGCCAGCGTCAGCGCTACTTGCACAAGAACGCGCAACCACGACGGACGACAGCGCACGCTACCGCGTCGAATTCGTGGCCACCTGGAGCGAAGAGAGTCATCCCCACCCAGGTGACAGTTTCCCTGCAGCCAGCGCCCATTTTTCGCCACTGGTTGGCGCGGTGCACAGCTCGGATGTCGCGTTCTGGACAGTTGGGGAGTCGGCAAGTGCGGGGATTGAACAGATGGCCGAAACCGGGGCGACCACCTTGTTGACGGCAGAGATCTCAGCTGCTAGCGACGATGGTTCAGCGCTTGCAGTGGTCGGCGGCGCGGGCGCGGTTTCGCCGGGTAGCACAACGATTGGCGCAATCGACGTCAGTGCTAGCCATCCCCTCGTGACGCTTGTGACCATGATTGCCCCCAGCCCGGACTGGTTTGTGGGGATCAGCGGCGAGTCGCTTCTGGATGAGGAGGGGCAGTGGGTGCCGGAAAAGACGTTTACGCTCTATCCCTATGACGCCGGCACTGACAGCGGCACTGACTATACCAGCCCAAACGCTGATTCCGATCCTGCCCAGTCGATCGATTCGCTGCGCAACCTGTTCCCTTTCTCTGATGCGCCCATTGGAACCTTCACCTTCACGCGCATCGACGAACTACAATTCTCCATCTATATGCCAGTGGTGCTCAACGAATAACAGAATCGTTTCGTTCTTACTGCTTCCGGAACTTATAGCGTTCAAAGACCACGCTGATGCCAGCATCGTCCAAACGGAATTCCACCACCATCTTACGGCCGTTCGAGAACGTTGCGAAGCTGGCGAAATCCTCGCTCAGGTGGAGGGGAATGAGGATGGCGGAACGGTCCTCATGGTGGTAGCGGATGGTGAAGCGCAGCAGGTCCCCCAGGGGCGTCACCTCTGCCCGGATTGTATTGCGGAAACTGGCGTACGATCCGGCGAGGCGCGCCAGCACATGCTCAATGCGCAGAAAGGGGAGATGCTGCGGCGACTCGCCCAGCATGCGCGCCAGGGCCACCATGGAGAGCTGCGCCATCGGATACCCATGTGCGTTGGATAGCAGCACGGCGCCGACGCCCCGCTCCGGCATCAGGGCAAGATAGGTTGTGCCGCCCATGATGCCGCCCCCATGCCCAACCAGGTCGTCCCCATAGAAATTGCGCAAAACCTGCAACCCGCAGCCAAAGTGCCCCTCGTGGACGGGCGCACCGCTTTCGGGTTGATCCTGCTCGTCATGGAAGGGCCCAAGGGTGATGCTTGTGTCCGTTTGTGGCAAAGGGACTCTGGGCGTCCGCATCTGCTGCAGGGCCTCGCGGCTGATCAGTTGCGTGCCGTCGGGGAGCTGTCCATCGTTCAGCAGGGCGACGACGAGCTGCGCCATATCTTCTGCACAGCTGACCAGGCCCCCGGCTGCCGGCATCTCGCTGTAGAGACTGGCGCCCACGAAGTACGTGCCGTCGCGATCACGCATATAGGGCGTTGCCGCGTCCACGTCCGGCTCGAAGCGCGTGCGCGCAAAGTGGGTCCGCGCCATTTGCAGCGGCTCGAGGATGTGCTGCTCCACGTAGGTCGTATAGCTCTGGCCGGTACGTTGCGCGATCAGGCGACCGAGCAGGAGATATCCCTCGTTCAAGTAGAGCCAGCGCTCGCCGGGCGGGCTGACAGCCCATGCGTCCGCACCGTGCAAGAACGCCAGCAGGTCCGCTTCCGTGGCGACGGGAATGCCAGTCATGAACCACTCGTCCGACATCTTCGATTCCGAGTAGCCAAGGGCAGGAATACCGCTCGTATGGGAGAGCAGGTGCCACACGCGGATCGGCCCCCCACGCGGCTCGAGATCGATATCCAACCAGCGGTCGACCCGGTCATCGAGGTCAAGGAGGCCGCGATCACAGAGTTGATGAATGGCCAGGGCCGTAAAGACTTTGGTGATGCTCCCAAGGCCGAATTGGGTGTGCGGCGTAACCGGCCGGCGTGTCTCAATGTCACGAAAGCCGAAGACGCGGTGATCGCACTCCGCACCCGATGAGACAAGACTGAGGGCCATACCGGGAAGATGCGTCTCCTGCATCCGCTCCAGCACGAACGAGTCGAGTGCTGCTAGATTTTCACGATCCAAAGCTCTGCTCCTTTCCAGCCGTCGCCATGCGAGGGCGTAGTCGACGAAGCGCGTTTCTCCCGCTTCGCCTGTGCTTCCAGAGTCATGCAGTTGCTTGCCCGGCGTCGTCGAGGCCGATGAGCGCAGGGCAGCGGATTTACGTTGGGTTGCCGGTGACCCCGTTCGTCCCGTAATCCTCTTCTGCCGACTGGGGCGTGATGTAGCCGAACGCAAGGTCGCGGAGAATCCGCTGCTCGGCGCGTCTTTCCACGGGCCCGAAGCCACCCCCACCTGCAATGTGTAGCTCGACCACATCACCTGGCCGGAGCTCGATGGGTGGGAAGCGATACGTTCGCTCGCCATTGATGTAGACCTCACCAATCTGACCGGGCTGCCCGCCATTCAGCCCCTGGGGCAGCGTCGTGAGGCGATCCGGCGTGAGGTTGAGAATGATCGGATCGCTGCCAATATGCTGGAACGCAATGACCTGCCCAAGGCCTCCACGAAACTCTCCCGGACCACCGCTATCGGGCCGCAGTTCCTTCCTCAGAAAGCGGATCGGCGCCTGGCTCTCGATCACTTCGCAGGGGGTGATTGTGCTGTTGTTCGGGTAGGAAACGGGCAGCATGCCGTCCATTATGGGCAGGGCGCCGCGCCCGCCATGGGGCAGCATGTCAATGAGGAAGCGTCCAAATTCTGCGTCGGCGCCGCTGAGCACGAAGGGCCAGATCGCGCCGTTGGACGCCTGGACCCGTTCGCCAAAGATGGGCCAAAGCGCCCCGAAGAGTACCTGGTTCAAGTTATTGGTTGTCTTGGCCCGCGCCTTCACGGCGGCGGGAAAGGCGGCGTTCAGGATCGAATCAGGCGGTGCAAAGACACGGATCGGCCGGAAGAGCGCCTCGTTGTTTGGCATGGCCGGCGCCAGCGCGCATTTGAACGGATACATGCTTGTCGCCAGCGTGCTGCTGAAGGGAACATTGATCGCACCGTGCCGGCTTTGAGGCGAAGTGCCCGAATAGTCGATGAAGACCGTGTCGCCCCGCACCTCCACCTTCACTTGGAGGTGCACCGTTTCGATATACCCGTCGATGTCCAGTTCGTATTCGTAGCTGCCGTCCGGTAGGGCAAGGATCTGCCGGCGCATAAAGGCTTCGGAGCGGGTGAGGATGGTGTCGGAGAGCGTATCCATGTCATCCATATTGTAGTCGACCAGAAACTCCTGGAGGCGCTCGGCGCCAATTTTGGCCGCCCCGGCCATGGCGCGCAGGTCGCCCAGCAGCAGCTCCGGCACGCGGCAGTTCGCGCCGATGATGTCGAACGCGACACGATTCTCCTCCCCCCCTTCGTAGAGCTTGAAGGGCAGCATTCTGAGCCCTTCACTAAAGATGTCATCGCCTTCGATCTCGCCCGGGTGTCCACCCACGTCCGACATGTGTGAGACCGTCCCGATGCAGGCCACCACCCGGTCTTTCCAGAAGACGGGCGTCAGGAGGATGTAGTCAGGCAGGTGGCCCGTGCCGATCCACGGATCGTTCGTCGCCAGCACATCTCCCGGCGACAACGTCTCGACCGGGAAGTCTTTGAGGAGCGCCTTCGCGGTGCGCGGATAGACGGCGGCGAAGTTCGCCGTACTCAGGACTGATTGACAGAGGGAGAAGCCATTGGCATCGGTCATGATGCAGGCGAAGTCTCGACTTTCGCGCAGGATCGTCGAAAAGGTTGTGCGCACGATAATCTGGTCCACTTCGTCCATGATCGAAATCAGCCGCTGCCACAATATTTCCAGCGAAATCGGATCAATGCTCGCCGGAAGCGCCGGCAAACCGCGTGGTAAATGCTCATGTGCAGAGGTCATAGGTCTCGCTTCCAGAGGATGGCGGTGGTCGGTTTCGCCGGCCAGGGGGGATACCACAGAATTCAGTCGTTACCGGCTTAGGGACGAAACGTGCGACAGATTTCAGAGAACCTTGCTTGGCCGGTTGCATGAAATTGACGAAACCCACCAACCGATCCAAACAAGAGGCGTCATGATAGCGCAGAATGCACTAAACGCCGAAGAGATTCGCATGACGATGTAGGAGTTGCTCAGAAGCGCCGGCCTTTTCAGGCGAATGGCGCGTAGGGTCTCAGAAATCCATCCACAAGTCACTTGATGACCGGATACCGCACTTTCCGGTGGTAGAATGAAATACCAAAATCCCAAAGAACCCATTTCTTGGAGAGGGAATATGACAATCCGAACGGGTATTGATGTGTTGCTGCGCACTCGACTTGATGAGTTATACGGTCTGCGCGTTGGCCTCGTCACCAACAACGTAGCAACAACCATGGCGCCCCAGGCAAATGGAGATGTCTTGACGCCCACCCGCAGCGCGTTACTTGACGCAGGCGTTGACCTGATTGTGCTCTTTTCACCCGAACACGGCATGGGTGCATCTGCAGCCGACGGCGCGGCCATCAGCAATGATATCGACAGGCTGACCGGCATCCCGATAGCCAGCCTTTACGGCGAGACGCTTCGCCCCCGTCGAGAGGCGCTGGAAAGAATCGATTTGTTGCTCTTCGATATTCCCGACATCGGCGCGCGTTTCTATACGTACATCTGGACGCTCTCCCATGTCATGGTGGCTTGCGCCGACGCAGGTCTGCCGCTCTGGATACTCGACCGGCCCAACCCGCTGGGCGGTGATCTGGCCGCTGCCGAAGGCCCTATGCTCGATGAGGCTGTACTCTCCACCTTCGTCGGGCGCTGGTCAATGCCAATCCGTCACAGCCTCACTGTGGGCGAATTGGCGCACTACTGGAATCACTCACGCAACCTGGGCGTAGACTTGGAAATCGTTCCCGTAGAGGGCTGGCAGCGTGGCCAACAGTGGCCCGATACCGGTCTGCCCTTTCTGCCGCCCTCGCCCAACATGTCCAACTTCGAGGCGGCGCTGCTCTATCCCGGCGCCTGCCTCTTCGAAGGCACAAACCTGAGTGAAGGTCGTGGCACCGGCAATGCCTTCCAGCAGTGCGGTGCGCCATGGCTCGATCACATTGCGGTAGCCGATTGCTTCAACGAGATCGGGTTGCCGGGCGTACGCGCCCGCGCCGTTGAATTCACTCCGTGCGGCGGCAAATATGCGGACCAAGCCTGCAATGGCGTCATGCTGCATGTGCTCGATAGATTCAGGCTGCGCCCGGTGAGTGCTGGTTTACATCTACTGAACTGCATCAGGAGCCGGCATCCGCAAGAATTTTCGTGGCTTCCCTACCCAACCTCGGCCAATACAACGGGCCATGGACATTTCGACCGTCTGATTGGACAGGTCGATGTGCGGGTTCAGTTCGAAGCCGATTCAACCATCGGCATCGCAGCCATTGAGCGTTGGACTGCCTGTGAGCAATGGGCGGAGCGCGTGCAGCCATCCCTCTTCTATTCTTTCGCCAGTGGATAAACCATCGAAGTCGAAATCTCACGGAACGCCTTAGCCTCATGGTCTCCATCGCCGATATGGACGCTTTGAAGGAGATGCCACAATCGCCAACATTGACCAATGAGCGTGTAGAACGAGCGGCTTGGCGTGCAATACAAGCCAGGGGCTGGTGTCGGAAATCGACACCAGCCCCTGGCTTGCGTTGGCGATTGATCTCACCCGATCAATGCGAATGTGACAGACCGAACGGTATGATTCCCGATCAGTTGCCGGCTGAAATGAGCGGGAAGAAGAGGTCGCAGGATCCGTTGTCGAACGTCACGCTCTCTGTGACAATTTCAGCCTGCCCCGCAGCTTGCGCCACGATCAGGATCTCCTGCGTCCCACACGTCGCGGTTCGATAGGGGACTTCCAGGCGGTCACTTTCTTCGCCGCGGATGTAAGGCAGCATCTCCACATCAAAGGCACGCGGTTGCGCTAACGAGGGGTCATTCTGATAGGCTCGCCAGGCTTCCGCATCGGGATAGATGCGCACGTGTGTCGCCTCGATCGGCGCGCCCGCGGCCAGGAGATCGGCGCTGATGATAACCCGTCCACCCGTAGCAACGGATTGCGGCGTGACTCGTGCTTGTTCTCGGTCGTCGTTTTGATCGAGCCGCTGATTGAGGGCACATGAGGCGGCTTCAAGCTAAAGCTGCCGCCACCCTGCTCGGTCGTCGCATAGGTGTAGCTCGTGCGATTGGTGTCAGACGACTGGTTGCCGCTTCTCTGGCTCATGGTGTAGTTGCTGTTGAAGGTGTCGGGCACGGCCGAGAAGTTGACCACTGTCCAACCAGATCATGAAGATGTGAAGTTATGACCTATGCTAATCACGACATTTCCCTTCTTGCGGCCCGTTTCGACATACCGATGCGCATCTGTCGTCTTTTCTAGCGGATAGCACCTGTCAATGACCGCGTGTATTTTGCCAGCTTCAATCAGGTCCTTGAGTACCACAAGATCCTTTTTGATCTCGCTTGCTGATCTGACGTAGGTTGCCGTGAGGATGGCCTTTTTTCGGCCGTAAACGCTCGTCCACAGCATGGGCAAAATCGTCGCCGCATTCCCAGAATCCAGATAGATCCCGTTTGGTGTCAAAGAGCCTTTGCATGCCGAAAACGAACGCTTGCCGACGGTATCGAAAATGATGTCATACTGCTGCCCGTTTTGTGTGAAGTCATCCGTTCTATAGTCGATGACGCGATCTGCCCCAATCGATTTCACCAATTCGAAATTGGCAGAACTGCACACCGCCGTTACGTCCGCCCCAAAAGCTTTGGCAACCTGAATCGACGCTGTTCCAACCGACCCGGAGGCGCCATAAATCAACACCTTCTGTCCTTGCTGAATATTCGCTTTGTTATGCAGGAAATTGAGCGCCGTTAGGCCGCCCTCGACGATAGCGGCAGCATCGTGATAGCTGATGTTGTCGGGCTTTGGCAACATCGCGCCGTCTTCAGGCATACATTTGAACTCAGCATGGGCGCCAGGTGTGGTTGCACCGGTCATGCCGAAAACTTGGTCGCCCACCTCAAATGCGATGACATCTTTGCCAATCTCCGCGATTTCTCCCGCGAACTCAACCCCCAGAATGCTGTTTTTCGGTTTTGTCAGACCAGAGACAAGTCTAGCGATTACTGGCTTGCCAGTCCGGGCGCCAAGTCCAGTTGCGGTGGCAGTGGCTGCGTGAACCTTGACAAGCACCTCGTCAGCCCTCGGAACAGGTTTTTCGACCTGCTGAAGCTGAAGAACATCGGGCGATCCATATTGTGTACATACAATTGCTTTCATTTTCATCTTCGAATCCCTTGTCACAAGCACGACAAGATGAGTCAACAGTTAATCGTTGAACCATCTCCACGCGTACCAAATAACCAGAACCAGAGCGGCACATTCGACGCCGGCGAAGAATACGTCGTCAGGATCGGGTGCCAAATTGTTGCTAACGATCAACCCAATCGAGTTGAAAGCTTCGTTTTCATCTCAAGTAGCTTGACGTTCGGATTTGTTGTCATGTTGAGCTCCAGAATTAGTCGCTACTAAACGGAACAGAAAAAGGTTGTGACGAATGCCGTTATTGTTGATCTCCAAGACACATCCTTATAGATGTCATTGATCCGGTTCATCGCAATCCTGTATTGCCTGGGCCACACTATACGGATGAATGTGGGGAGGTGTCGTCCCCACGTATGAGGATTTATGTGGGGACGGCGCCTCCCCATAGATGAGGATTCATTTATTATGAGGACTCAGATGGGGCATCAAGGGGTAAAGAAGGCGAGGAAGACAAAAAAGCTGCCGGACCAACAATCCCATGCTGGTTACCGGCAGTACTTGGGGACTGGTTGTGAGAAAACGGTACCGCGAAGTTAAATCAAACCCAGCTCTGCTGCCCGCTTGACGGCTGCCCGACGACTGTTGACATCGAGTTTGCCATAGATACGCTTTGTATGTGTACGGACAGTACTCAGGGCGACGACCAATTCATCGGCAATCTCGGGCCCTGAAAGCTCGGAATTGAGCAAGCGCAGTACGTCAAGCTCACGTTGGCTCAAGGGCTCGATGAGGGGTTGGGGAGAAGAGACGACTGGGGGAGAAGGCGCTTCTATGGTCTTCTTCTCTTCAGGTCCGAATGCGGCCAGCAGCTTACCCGTATAGGCCGGCATGAGCCCGCGGTCGGTCGCTCTGCGCAGCAGCTGCTCCATGGCTGATCCTTCGTCGACAAAGGTGCGAACGTAGCCCGCCGGCTCAGCCAGCGTCAGGGCGCATTCCAGGGCTGTAAGCGCAGCAGGAATATCCTGTTGCGCCTCGTGAGCAAGAGCTTGTAACATGAGGATTTCGATCGCGCTCCCCACTCTTCCCCCCGACTGCGCCGCTTTCAAGAGGCGCAGCAGTAGCTTCTCGACTTGATGGATGCTGTGGTTCTGAATTCGCTCGCGCCTGTACTGGGCTATGAGCACACGCGCCAAGGTGATATGTTCAAACTCACGCGCATAGCTGAGATCATCGTCAACCAATAGGCCCCGCGCGCGTACCCAACTCAGTGCAGGACTCAGCTTGCCCTGCTTTAGCCACACGCGCGTCTTCATCGCCGCAATGGGACGCACATCAGGCAGAGGAGTGCGAATGTAGCCGGCTGCAGCCTCGTTCAGCATGTCAAGTGCGCCGTCCAGGTTGCCCAGGCTCTCGTTTAGGCGGGCTTGCGCAAGGCGCCAACGATAGCGCCAGACACGCTCGCCTACCCGCTCCCCCAATCTCTTGCTGGATGCCAGATCTTGCGCGGCAGCTGTCAGATCGTTCCATTCTCGATGCAGGTCGCTCAAGCCGGAATAGACGTGTTCCAGCCCCAGCAGCGCAGGTTCGCCGTGCTCGACCGCAAGGTGCAGGGCATCTTCATAGGTCCGACGCGCTTCATGGAGCCGGCCGCGCGTCACCAAGATATCCGCCACGACAAATGCCCCAGGAATCGTATCCAGCGCGTTGCCTGCGTGCTGCACGAAGGTAGCAGCATCCTGTAGCGCGCGCTGTGCTTTGTCAAGATCACCTGTCGCCCAGTAGGTGAGCCCCAGCAGGGCCATAATTTGGGCGCGCCACGTATAGGCATCCTCTGGCAGAGCAAGGAGCGCTTGTTCCGCATATTTGATTGTGCCCAAGATGTCGCCCTTGGCCTGCGCGTAATAGACCCACGCCGTGGCAAGGGACGCAGGTATCGCTCGATACTGGGCCTCATCCGTGACAACTGTGTTGGCGCCGTCATCCGCCGCCAAAGACCGCTCGACATCTTGCAAGCGGCGTTTAGCGGCCTCCAAATCCCCGGCATCGAGCAGCGCCCAGGCGTAGCCAAGGTTGAGAGCAGGTCGCGCACGGACCATCCGATATGGCAGATGTTCTACCCAACCGCGCAAGGTCTTGTCGCGGGTTCCCTTCTCCAACGATGGCCGGGCCAATTCGATTAGGTCCGCCGCGCGCTCGAGATCCTCTGCCGCCAGCGCATGTTGAATCGCATCGACAAGCAGGCCATTCTGTTCGCACCACTGGCTAGCGCGCCGATGTAAGACTGGGACTTGATGAGATTGTTCGTCGATGAGTCGCGTTCGCAAGGCATCGGCAAAGAGGTGGTGATAGCGATACCAATGACGTTCGTCATCGAGCGGTACGACGAAGAGATTGCTGCGCTCCAGCCTCTCCAACATGCCTCTACCATCCTCGCTTGCAGTCACCGCTTCACACAGCGGACCACTCAACCGGCTGAGAATCGCAGTCTGCAGCAGGAAACGACGAACACGTTTCGGCTGATTCTGCAACACGTCCTCGACCAAGTAGTCAAGTACGAATCGATGGCTGCCGGTGAACGCCTGGATGAAGCTCCCCGTGTCGGCATGTCCCTCGATAGAAGGGCCTTGCATGGCAAGGCCTTGCATGGCAAGGGCGGCCATTTGCAGGCCGGCAATCCAGCCTTCGGTGCGAGTCTCTAGGTCAACAATCTCCTCGGCTGATAGATCCAGGCCCATCACCTCCTTGAAGAATTTGGCTGCTTCCGCAGGAGTAAAGCGCAGGTCTGTGGCTCGGATTTCCGTCAGTTGGCTGCGTACCCGATAGCGCGCCAGAGGCAGCTGCGGGTCTTCGCGGGTCGTGATGACAACGTGCATCTGGGGCGGCAGGTGATCGAGCAAAAAAGTGACGGCGTGATCGATCGGTTGGGCGTCGAGGACGTGATAGTCATCTAGGACGAGGATGAGGTTGTCGGGAACGGTGGCAACTTCGTTTAGCAGGACAGTCAGTAGTGACTCGATGGGTAGGACTTGAGGCGATTGGAGGCGTACCAGTACTTCTTCACCAACGGATGGCGACACTGTTTGAAAAGCCGCAATGAGATAAGAGAGAAATCGGATGGGATCCCCATCGCCTTCATCCAGAGAGTACCAGGCTACCGGTTGTTGGCGCGCAGCCAGCCAGGCACCGACAAGCGTCGTTTTGCCAAAGCCAGCCGGTGCAGCAATCAGGGTCAGCTTGCCGTCCAATCCGCTGTTGAGCCGATCGATCAGGTGAGGACGTGCGACCAGGCTGGATCGAGATGGCGGGACATAGAGTTTCGTAGCCAGAATGGGTGTCGACATCACTTGGTAAAGGCACTCCCCGCGAGATCGTCGTTTGCCAATGCAGAATTCTCCTTGATGCAGTAGGCGTGACGAAACATGCTACTGGTAGGACTGACGAGAACATTTTAGCACAAACGGAGTAGAGGCAGGCGCAGCGACCACTGCGTCTTCGCGCTTGCTGCCTCGAAGCGTACTTTCGTTCAATGCAGGCACGGAGCCCTGGCATCCGACTGCAGCCGACACCCACCACTGAGAGACTTATTCTCTGCCCCTTCTCATTGCACGACGGCGCTCTGATCGGCTGTTGGGTACGAAAATTGGATCCCAGCTGAACTTCCCTGACAAATCGGCAATTTTGATACCTGGGTCTTGGCGGTTATGCTCCTCACCTCGTTCATATTCATGGTGCTCGCATCCTGGCGAACATTTCTCAACCACTACAAATATCAGATGCTCGCCTGCGACTTCTTCACCGTCGAAACGGTGATGCTGCGAACGATCTACGTGTTCTTCTTCATCGAGCTTGGTACTCGTCGAGTTCACATCGCTGGTTGCACCCGAAACCCGGACTCAGATTGGGTCACTCAGCAGGCCAGAAACTTCGCATGGGATCTACCCAATCGAGAGAAGCCAGCCCGCTATCTGATTCGTGATCGAGACTCAAAGTACACCGTCAGCTTCGACTCTGTCTTTGATTCCGAAGGCTGCGAAATCGTGCTCACACCGCCCAAATCGCCGCAAGCAAATTCTGTCGCGGAACGCTGGATCCGCTCGATACGCAATGAATGTCTCGATCACATTCTCATCTTCAACGAAGCGCACCTGGTTTCGGTGTTGAGGGAATACTCTGAGTACTACAACCAGCGGCGACCGCATCAGGGCTTGGGCCAACAGTTTCCGGTGATGCCAGTCCTGCCAAGCTCAGACAAAGGGCCGGTGCGAAGACCTCCCGTAAACAGAAACTAGAAGCCATACTCCATTCGATACAGCCATGAACCGATTGCCAGCACGTATAGGCGCAAGGCCCAAAAGCAGCGGCACCTGCTATTGCAGTACGCACAGCAGCACAAGCTCCTCATCGACGAGTTCATCGAAGTCGAAATCTCCTCCCGAAGAAACACCAAAGAACGCCGCATTGAGGAACTGCGCGCCAAGCTGGCCGACGGCGACACGCTTATCGTGGCCGAGCCGAGCCAGCTGGGTCGCACCATGTTTGAGACGCTCAATATCATCATAGAACGCCTTTAGAACGCACCCCTTGTCATCATATCTTCACTGCTACCCAATCTCAATCATCATGGCGGAAGGGAGGCGACGATGACCCATGAAGACAATCCACATCAGCCTAAGCCTCACTCCCAGTTGTTCACGCTGCGCATCTGGTGCGACATTGAGCAAGCTGGTGATCTTGCGCCCCACATGCAGATCCGCCACGTGTTGACCGGCGAGACGCGCTACTTCAACGCCTGGCCGCCGCTCATCAATTACGTTTTGGGTTGGTTGGATCCATCGCATCGTCCATGAGTTGCGAGGTGGCGATCGGAGGAGTTCGTATACGAAGGCCGTTCTGTCTGTTATCTCCAAGGAGGAAACCGCATGAGACGCTGTCTATTCTGGTTCAGAGTCCTGATCGCGCTTGCCTTGCTGTTTGTCAGCTTTGGCACAGCACAGCTTGCCCACGCCGTACCGCCGGCAGACGAGGAGGTTGATGCGTTGATTGCCAACGCCGAGAGTGCCGGCATTACCGCCATTACCCAGGATGCCACAATCATGGGGTGGGACGAAGAGGGGATGCCGTCTGTCCTGTTGCGTGAGGGATCCAATGGCTGGACCTGCCTCGCCGACTGGCCGGCTTCGCCCGGCAACGATCCCCAATGCTTCGACACGGTCTGGGCAGCCTGGAACGACGCCTTCATGGCCGGAGAAGATCCGGAACTCAACAGTCCCGGCGTCGGCTACATGCTGGCCGGCGGCTCAGACCCATCCAACACCGACCCCTTTGCCATGGAACCGGCCGCAGGCGAAGAGTGGATCAGCACGCCGCCACACATGATGATCCTGGCCCCCGACGGCTTCGATGCCGCAGATTTCGCCACCGAACCCAAGCAGGACGAACCCTACATCATGTGGGACGGCACGCCCTATGAACATCTCATGGTCCCGGTTGTGCCCATGACAGCAGAAGGTGCGGGCGACGCCGATGACGAATTGACGAACATCATGAGTTCAGCGCCGGCCGGCATCATCCAAAAGGCCACGATTCTCGGCAATCCAACCGAAGAGGATGGCGACATGGTCGTGCTGCAGGAAGGCGACAGCGACTGGGTCTGCTACCCTGACCGCCTCGTGTCGCCCGGCAACGATCCCGCCTGCAATGATGGCATGTGGGAGGAACTCTTTGGCGCGGCCGAGCCGCCCGCGGTCACGCGTGCCGGCGTCTCTTACATGTTGGCCGGCGGTTCCGACGAAAGCAACACCGATCCCATGGCCACCGGCCCCATCGAAGGCGAAGAGTGGATCGCGACGCCTCCACATCTCATGCTGCTCATGCCCGGCGGTTTTGACGCCGACCTCTTCACCACCGACCATGGCTCCGGTTATCCCTACATCATGTGGGACGGCACGCCCTATGAGCATCTCATGGTCCCCATCGCCGATATGGACGCCATGGAGATGGGTGATGAGACGCTTGCTGCGCAGATTCTCGCGGCGGAGATTGGCACGTTCGACGCGCTCATTGCCCACGACGTGGCCGGAACCGAGGCTGTGATTGCCGAAGACTTCATCTGGATCAATGCCGACGGCGCACGATTAGGGCGTGAGGACCTGCTGGAAGTGGTCGGCGACATGGCGCTCTCCTTCGAACAGCCGGTGCGCGACAAGGTGGAGGTGCAGATCGTCTCCCCGGACGCTGCCGTGATCGTCTACACGATTGAATTTGACGGCAGCTATGCTGGTGATTCCTTCTCGGCCGATGAGTACACCACATCGATCTGGCAGTTGCGTGACGGCCGCTGGCAAAACACGCTCCTGCAAAGTACGCGACGCCCGGAAAACGAATCCGATGCGTTGATCGCCAACGCCGAGAGCGCCGGCATCACCGCCATTACCCAGGATGCCACAATCATGGGGTGGGACGAAGAGGGCATGCCGTCTGTCCTGTTGCGTGAGGGATCCAATGGCTGGACCTGCCTCGCCGACTGGCCGGCTTCGCCCGGCAACGATCCCCAGTGCTTCGACACGGTCTGGGCAGCCTGGAACGAAGCCTTCATGGCCGGCGAAGATCCGGAACTCGACGGTCCCGGCGTCGGCTACATGCTGGCCGGCGGCTCAGACCCATCCAACACCGATCCCTTTGCCATGGAACCGGCCGCAGGCGAAGAGTGGATCAGCACGCCGCCACACATGATGATCCTGGCCCCCGACGGCTTCGATGCCGCAGATTTCGCCACCGAACCCAAGCAGGACGAACCCTACATCATGTGGGACGGCACGCCCTATGAGCACCTCATGGTCCCGGTTGTGCCCATGACAGCAGAAGGTGCGGGCGACGCCGATGACGAGTTGACGAACATCATAAGTTCAGCGCCGGCCGGCATCATCCAAAAGGCCACAATTCTCGGCAATCCAACCGAAGAGGATGGCGACATGGTCGTGCTGCAGGAAGGCGACAGCGACTGGGTCTGCTACGCCGACCGCCTCGTGTCGCCCGGCAACGACCCGGCCTGCTATGATGGCATGTGGGAGGAACTCTTTGGCGCGGCCGAGCCGCCCGCGGTCACGCGTGCCGGCGTTTCTTACATGTTAGCCGGCGGTTCCGACGAAAGCAACACCGATCCCATGGCCACCGGCCCCGCCGAAGGCGAAGAGTGGATCGCGACGCCTCCCCATCTCATGCTGCTCATGCCCGGCGGTTTTGACGCCGACCTCTTCACGACCGACCATGGCTCCGGTTATCCCTACATCATGTGGGACGGCACGCCCTATGAGCATCTCATGGTCCCCATCGCCGATATGGACGCCTTGGAGGAGATGCCGTAGCATCCGGCATTGACCGATGAGCATGTAGAACGAGCGGCTTGGCGCGCCAAGCCGCTCGTTTTGCGTGTTCAGGCCGATCTTCTTACCGTAGGGGATGACATTGTCCAGGTCGAATGTAGTTTTTTGCTCGTTGCACCGTCACCCTGCCTGTGCTACACTCGCCCAATATCAGCACGCTTCATCCACTCCAATTTCATATTGTTCTGCTTGCAGAAACGATCTGCCAGTGATTCGGGTCGACCGGCAGATTGCAGGGGTTCCCGACTGCTGTATGGGGCAACCGAGCGCTATGACCGAGGCCCATCTACGTATCCATCTGTTTGGCACGTTCAATCTCTTTGGCGGCGACCAACCCATTACCTCGTTGAATGCCGCGCGTCTGCAATCACTGCTCGCTTATCTGCTCATACATCGCGCTGCGCCGCAGACGCGTCAGCAGATCGCGTTTCTCTTCTGGCCCGACACGTCGGATGCCCAAGCCCAGACCAATCTCCGCCAACTACTCTTTAGGATCAGAAACCGGCTGCCAAGAGCCGATGAATTTCTGACAGTGGATGAACGTACGGTGGGCTGGCGAATCGACGCCGACTACACGCTGGACGTGGAGGAATTCGAGGTGGCATTGCGGGCGGCATCGGCGGCGGATGGCCCGGTCAAAATCAACGCCTTGGAGCGAGTCGCGGCCGTCTATGCCGGCGACCTCTTGCCGAACTGCTATGACGACTGGCTTATACCTGTGCGCGAGCGACTGGCCCAAGACTACGTGGCAGCGATGGAGCAGCTTGTCTTGCTGCACGAAGAGCATCGTAACTACGAAGCGGCCATCGTCTACGCGCGAACGCTGCTGCGCTATGACCCGCTTCACGAAGCCTCAACTCGCCGGCTCATGCGCCTTCTTGCCCTGACTGGCGATCGGACGGTTGCGCTGCGCGTCTATCACGCCTGCGCCTCCTTACTGGAGCAGGAACTGGGCGTAGAGCCAGGTCCAGCCACGCGCGAGGTCTATGAGCGCTTGCTCCATCTCGGCGGCGTGCTTTCGCCCGTCCGCAGCAGACGCATGCCGCTGGTGGGGCGTCAAAGCGAGTGGCAGAGGCTGCAGGCGCTCTGGCGCGTCATAAACCGCGGACGCCTAAACATTGTTTGTATCGAAGGTGTGGCGGGCCTCGGCAAGACGCGTCTTGCCGAAGAATTGATTCACTGGGCACAGTCCCAGGGCGTCCGCACACTCCATGCCCGTGCATACGTCGAAGAGGGCCTTTCATACGGGCCGCTGGTGGAATGTCTGCGCAGCGAAACTCTGCAAACCAGACTGGCGCGTCTGCCTAAAGTCTGGCGCAGCGAACTAGCGCGTTTGCTGCCCGAATTGCTCATCGCCGACCCATTGCTGGCTGCGCCCGAGCCGCTGACCGAACGTGGACAACGCCGCCGACTCTTTGAAGCCCTGACGCACGCCATCCTGATCGACGATCGGCCACTGATCCTGGCGTTGGATGACTTGCAGTGGTGCGACAAGGAGACATTGGCCTGGTTGCTCTTCATCGCCCATCACCACGCACACTCACGGCTACTGATTGTGACCACCCTGCGCCATGACGAGTTGATGCAGAGTCATCCCGCAACCAATTTCCTGCTCGAACTGCGCCGGCTCGACCTGCTGGCTGAGCTACCCTTGGCCGCGCTCGATATCACTGAAACCACAGAGTTGGCCGAAAGCATTGCCGAACGCGAGCTAGAAAAGGGCATGGCAGCGTCGCTCTTTGCCGCGACCGAGGGCAATCCCCTCTTTGTCGTCGAAATCATGCGCGCCCAACTTGCCGGCGGCAGCACTCCGACCCCTTCGCTCGCACTGCCGCCCAAGGTTCATGCCGTCATCGGGGCGCGATTGGCCCAGCTTTCAGCGCCTGCACACGACCTGGCCCGATTGGCGGCCACCATCGGCCGCTCCTTCACCGCGGATGTTTTGAGCGCCGCCTGTGAACAGGATGACGAGACGGTCGCACGCAGCCTGGACGAACTGTGGCAGCGGCGCATCGTGCGCGAGCAAGACGTCAACGGCTACGACTTCACCCATGACCGGCTGCGCGAGGTGGCCTATGCCGAGCTTCAGCCGGCACGGCGGCGACTGCTGCACCGTCGCGTCGCCCTGGCACTGGAACAGGTTCACGGGCCAGCGGACGACAGCATCAGCGGTCAGATCGCGGTCCATTTTCGTCTGGCCGGGGATGCCCAGACGGCAATCGGCTGGTATCAGCGAGCCGTGGACAGGGCGTTGCGCCTCTTTGCCTACCAGGACGCCATCACCATGCTCGAAACCGGTTTGTCGATGATGCGATTGCTGCCGTCCAGCCCGACGAGTGTCGAGTTGGAACTGGAGTTGCAAATACGTCTCTGTACCGCGTGGGCATCCATCACCAGCTATCATGGCCAAGAAGCCGATGTGGCCTATGTCAGGGCGCTCGAACTGTGCCGCCAGGTTAAACAGACGCCGCATCTCTTTACGGTCCTCTGGGGCCTACATGAGGTAGCGCTCTATCGAGCCGAGTATGCCGAGAGTTTGGCCCTCGCTCGCCAATGTCTGGAGATTGCCACCGATCTGGGCGATCCGGGGCTACTACTGGAAGCGCATCACGCGATCTGGGGGCCCTGCTTCTTTCTCGGTGACTATGAACAAGCCCTTACGCACATGGAGATCGGCCTGGCCATCTATGATCGGGCCGAACATGAACCCCTGAGCGTCCACTACGGCGTGCATGATGCGGGTTCGTGTGCGCTCTACGAGAGCGCACTGGCGCTCTGGAACATGGGCTATCTGGATCAGGCGCGTCGCCAATTAGCGCGTACGACGAGCCTGGGACAAGAACTATCCTTGCCGGCCAACATTGCCGATACGTATACGTACGCAGGTCTCTGCTACCAGTTGCTGCGCGATCCATCGGCCGTGCAGAAGTTCGCAGAACCCGCCCTGCAGATCAGCAAAGACAAAGGCTATCCCTACTCACGAATTTTGGGTGCGGGACTGCTGGGCTGGAGTCTGTCCATGCAAGGCCAGACCGCCGAAGGCCTGACCTTGGCGCACCAGGCCATGGCTGCCGTCGAGGAGTACGACCAAAAGGTCCACTACAGTCAACTGGCCGCCATGCTCGCCGAATGCCTAATGTTGGCGGGGCGGTACGCCGAGGCCGTTGATGTGGCAGACGAGGCCCTCGTCTGTTTCGAGAAGTTCCGGGATCTGCTATGCGCGCCGGATCTGTGGACAATCCGAGGCGAGGCGCTGCTCGCGTTGGGCGCAAGCCATGACGAGATCGAAGCCAGCTATCACTCGGCCATGACACTTGCCCAGGAGTTGGGCGCCAAGACCTCCGAGTTGCGTGCCACCGTCCATCTGGCCCGGCTACGGCTGATGGACGGTGACCCTTCCGAGAGCAGATCCATGCTGAGTGTTGTCTACAACTGGTTCAGTGAAGGGTTTGACACGCCGGACCTATGCGTGGCCAAAGACTTGCTCGATGAACTGTCCGCTTAGCGTGATCCCCAGAAATGGGTTCGAAATATTGTCCAAGTCAATTGTGGCGCAAAGGGTCTCATGCCCTGCACCCTTATGCCGCAACAGGATTCAAGGCACGTCGCAACGGCACGAAACTGCCGCCGCTCTCTTCCCTGACCGCAGCGTCAAAGAGCGCGGTAAGTTCATCATATTCGGCGTCGCTCAGTTCGACATCGAACGCGCCCATGCTTGCCTGCAATTGGCGTAGTGAGCTCACGCCGACCAGCGGGGAGGTGACGCCGGGCGAATGATTCACCCAGGCCACGGCCAGGTGCGCCGGATGCAGATCGCGGTCGGCGGCAAACTGGTTAAAAAGTGTCAACCCGTCGCCATATTTTTCCAGCCAGGTCGGCACCCGTTCGTCCGTAAACTCACACGAATCTTCGGGGATGATCCCGCCATCGCCATATTTGCCTGCCAGTACGCCCATGAAGAGGGCTCGATAAACGGTAATTGCGACGTCATCCGCAACCGCTTGGGGCAAGACTTCCATCTCTGCACCCCGCTCGATCAGGTTATACGGGATCTGGTTACAGACCAGCGGCGCCCAATCGTTGCGCTGGGCGATAGCGTTGCAGTGGGCCACCAGCCAGGCCGGAAAATTACAGCAGCCCACATAGCGCGTCTTGCCTTGCGTGACGACGGTGTTGAGCGCTTCCATCATCGCCACGGTATCCATCTGCTCGCGTGGCCAGTGGATCATGTAGAGGTCCACGTAGTCGGTCTGCATGCGCGCCAGGCTCTCGTCGATGCTGGCCAACACCCAGTCGGCCGCGGTGGTCTTGGTCACTTTTGTGCCGATGAAGAGCTGGTCGCGCTTGCCTTTCATGATGCTGCCCAGAATCTCTTCGGTAACGCCGCCGCAATAGGAGGCCGCGGTGTCCACGAAGGTGACGCCGTTGACAGCAAATAGAGGCGCCAATCCGTTAGATTGATTAGCATGTTTTTCAGGAATTTGTTCTGCTCTGCGTCGTTTGGTTCTTCTATCCCATGTTGGATCATAAGATGCCTCCGTATTTGGCTGCCAAGACTTCTGGAAATCAGGCGAAGGCCAATCCACCATTGATTTCCACTGCTGCTTCTAAATGAACCAGCCCCCGCCGTTTATCTCGGCAACTTGCCCAGTAACCCACGCCCCTAAATCAGAGACATAATAGAGTACTGCCCCGGCCACATCGCTGGGCACACCCGCCCGCTTAAGCGGCAGTCCAGCGACAATACCATCATACTTTTCGACACCGGTGAAGGTCTCGTGGAACGGTGTGTCCACAATGAAGCCGGGTGCAAGCACGTTGACCGTGATGCCGGGCGCTAGCTCCTTGGCCATGGCCCGGGTAAAGCCAATGACTCCCGCCTTGGAGCGGCATAGGGCACGGTGCCAAAGCCACCACCATTCCGCGCCGCCAGCGAGGCCATGTTGACGATGCGCCCGCCGTCACCCATGTAGGGCAGCGCGGCACGGGTCGCATAAAACACGCTCGACAGATTGACATCAATGACGCTGTGCCAATACTCGTCGCTCATTTCATGGACTTCGACCCGGTCGATAAGGTGACCGGCGTTGTTGACCAAAATGTCAATCTTGCCGCCCAGTGCGGCAGCAGCCTGGTTGACAACTTCCGTTACATTGGCGCTGTCCGTGGCGTTGAGCGCAAAGGCGACAGCTTTGCCACCATCGGCTTCGATCGCGGCGACGGTCTCTTCAGCGGACTCTTTGTGAGAGTAGTAGGTAAGCGCGACCGCTGCTCCGCATTCTGCCAAAGCCAACGAGATCCCTGCACCAATGCCGACGTTACCGCCAGTAACCGACGCGGTTTTGCCCGATAAGTCTATATTCATGACAACATCCTTTCAGAGAAGTGAAAAGCGTATGTTTAATCCGGCCAAAAATGATCGGGGTTATGCTGTCGCTCTTGGTGCAGTGGAGCCGCGTACAATGAGTTTGGGTGGGAGCACGATATGCCCTTCCGGTTCATCGAATTCATCTTCCAAGCGGCCAATCAGCCGTTCGACCGCGGCTTGGGCAATTTCGCGCATAGGCTGGCGAATGGTCGTCAGCGGCGGCTGCACCACTTGGGTCAGGGCGATGTCATCAACCCCGACAATCGACACATCTTGGGGAATGCGCAGCCCGAGGTCCCGCGCCCCGGCATAGGCGCCAAAGGCATAGAGATCGTTGACCGCAAAGACAGCCGTCGGCGCGTTTGAGAGGCTAAAGAGGTCGTGCGAACTCTGGCGCCCCAGCTCCACCGCCTCGACATCCCCAAAACCACTCTCCAGGGGATGATCCCAGACATAATCGGGGTTCGGTTCAATGCCGGCGTCAAGGAGGGCCGACCGGTACCCTTGCAAGCGATCCAGGCGGCTGACGGTGCCGATAGGTCCGGACAAAAATGCGACGTCGGTATGACCGAGTGCGATCAGATGTTTGGTGGCAATACGGGCGGCCTTCTCGTTGTCAATGCTCACGCTGTCGATCACGTACTGGTCACTCTGTTGAGTGGGGCGGTCAAAGGCAACCACATGCATCCCGCGTTGGATGAGGTCATGCAAATGGGAGAAATTGACCAACGACGAACCGAAGATGATGCCGTGTACGCCATAGCCCCACAACTCACCGGCGTAAGAGCGCTCGCGTTCCAGGTCACGGCCGCTGTTGCCAAAAAGCACCTGATAGCCCCGTTCCAACGCGGCCTCCTCAACGTGCCGGGCGAAGAGCCCATAAAATGGCGTCGCCACGGACGGCACGATCAGACCGATGATACGGGCGTGTCCCGTTTTGAGCTGCCGCGCGGCCTGGTTTGGCTGGTACTCAAGTTCATCAATTGCGGCCAGGATACGATCCTTCGTCTCCGACCGCATGCGCTCATCCCTGCCGTTGAGCAGATTGGAGACGGTGCTGGGTGACACGTTGGCCGCTTTGGCGACATCAATGATCGTGGTCTTAGCGGACATGGTTGACCATGTGGCCCTTGTGTGGAAACCGATATTTGCAGCGATGAAACAAAAATTAGTACAACCTTACACCTGCCGAGAAAAAAAGAGGACGCCAATGGAGTAGTCAAACACATCATTGATTGCGTACGCTAGCCCAAATCTAAGCGTAAACGCCCTCAATCTCTTCGGAGATCGCTTATGGCAGCCTGGTAACGCAGATGTCGAGAAGTTTGCTGGTTATGGTGTTTCCCTGTTGGTGTAACGTTACACCAACAGGGAACATGCCGCTTGTCAAGACCCAAAATATAATTTGGTCGAAATTGGGATACGCAAAGCTTGAGGATGGAAGAGTACGTATGGTCTAGGAAATCTACATGGTTTCCGCTGGTAGAATAACGCTTCATATAGCCGGATAGTCTGCAGCCCGTGCCGGGGACGGTGCCAGGCGCAAAGCCGATGGTTTTCGAATTGTCAACAGCGCACTAGTCCAGAGAACCCCGATTCCGCCGAATGAACCGCCTGCTACCGGGAACATCATCGCTCTCCCGATTTTGGGTGGCCTGCAGCATCATTATCGGTATGCTGCCTGACTGAACAGCAAAGTAGCCAGCACGGCCCATGCAGAGCGTACAAAGCAAGAGCCCTCAGCATATTGCTAAGGACTCTTGCTGATGACTCAATCTAGACATCCCTGACTACGCCTGCATGAAGTTTCTCCTGGATATGGGGCTTGCCCAAAGCACAGCCAGCTATTTGCGGAATCTTGGATTCGATGCCGTTCACTTGCGTGACAAAGGACCGCAACGTAGCTCTCCCGGATGGAAGATCACGGTGCGGAACGGAACCCAGGTACCGTCATCAGCATCGAGTTGGACGAGATAGCTCCCTTTCTGACGCAGAACATAGAACCAGTTCCAGTAGTCGAGCAAACTCAGAATGGCGATATGGCCGAATTCGCTATCACCAACCAGGACAACGGCACACAGTCCGGCAGAGAATCATGCACGTAACTGAGCAATGCCCGCTGTTTGCCCGTTGAGCTATGGCCCTTGCGGCACCGGACCCACGTCCAGGCCAGAGGAAGCGCACGACTTCGATAGGCGATCCCAACCATCAACAGTTGGTGGCGGTTGCCGGCTTTGGTGCCACCAAACTCTTCGTTCGGTTATTCCCAGGATGCGATCATATCCATTTCTATGTACAATCTTCTCGACCTACGATACGAGACATGGCTGATGTATTGCGTATGTTGAGGACAGATCTGAGACCTGTCCCTACTGCTTGCTAATCAGCGGCAAGTAGATGTTGGCGCCTCCTGCCGGTGGCTCATTGGTGGATCCTCGGCCCACGGTGATGGTGAGCGTTGCCGCGGCTGTGCCGCCTTGGCCGTCGGCGATGGTGTAGTTGAAGGAATCCGTGCCGACGAAATCGGCCTTCGGTGTATAGACGATGGTTGTGCCGTCGTTTGTCACCGTGCCCTGAGCAGGGGCAGCCACCGCCGTGATGCGCATGAGATCCCCATCAGGGTCAATGTCGTTGCTGATGACGTTGACGGCAACGGACCTTCCCACTGCGGTGGTGGCAAAGTCATCCACGGCCAGGGGAGGATTGTTCCCTTCCGGCAGCGTTGTGCGCAGACCGTAGACCGGTCGGCTGATGGAAAAATCACCGATAACCGTGGACTCCCCCATCCCAAAGCCCCAGATCGTTTCGCGGTATTCGCCGCTGAGCGTCATGCGATCTTGCGGTACAGCATCGGCGATCAGGCGAAACTGGCGGGTGACCGTCTGCCCGGAAACCTCGGTGGTAAATTGCTCGGACTCAAGCTGAAGCGTCGAGCCGACGAGCGTGCCGGTGACGTGCGGGCCCACGGCGACGGGATCGGCCCCGGGAAGAAGCGCCACGCGCTGCATCGCCGGAAAAGCATAGGTCCCATCCAGCAGCATATAGCCCGTGACGTTGTCGCCCTCCTGGGCGAGGTTGAACGCCAAGTCGATCTCGCCAAGATACGGCGCGGCCGACGTTTCGTTTTGGTCGGGAACCGGCGTTGCTAGTGAGTCGCTGAAGATGCCCGCAACCACGTGATTGAGCGTGACGTTGCCGCCATAGTCGCCCGTCACGCCAGTGGCGGCCTGGGTTGCCGGGCGGAGCGTCACCGACTCGGATTGGGCGGGCATGGACTCCACCTGGCCCGCGGTTTGCGTTGCAATCAGCTTGCTGGATAAAACCAGCGCGCCCAACACCAGCACTACGCCCATGGCGCCGAGAATGAGGTTGATCACCCTCCGGTGATTCTGTTTGAGTTTCATAAAACTCCCCTTTTTATACCCATTGCCGTATCAAGCATCGTGAATCTCTGACAAGGTGACCGGGTGACAAGGTGATGTGCCCTCTTTCACCCCTTCACCGTGTCACCTTGTCAATTATGGTGCTTGACCAGACAGGTAGGATTAGAAATCCGTGCGCACGCAATCGGGATGACCGGGATCCTTTTCACCAGGCGCGCGTGTCGCCCGGGTGGCGCTAAACTTGAACTCGATGTCGGTGAGTTTGCGCAGATCCATGTCGGGCAGACCGGATCTGGGCGTACCGGCATAGATGGTGACTTGCCAGTTGGAGGCCGATACAGGACGGTTGAGGAAGGCGGAGGTCGCCTCGCCATTGGCCCCGTTGACCGCGGCATCGAATGCGGCCAGGGCCGATTCTGCCGGCTGATCTTCCGGCCACTCAAGCCCCATCAGGGCCGCTGGCTGTAACAGGCGATAGTCGAAGATACAGCCGGCGCGCGTGCGCAGATGGGTGATGCCGCTCTGTTCGACATACACCTCTCGATAGCCGAGCGACTCTTCCATCGAGACCAGGTTCATGCTGAAGCCGCTGTTCCCCGGCTTGGGCTGGCCAATGCCGCCGACTTTGAAGAGCCAGTTACTGTCAAAGCCCTGTTGGATGACGTTCGAAAAGATGCCCTTTTCCGCCAGCGATGTCGTGAAGTCGAACTTGAGCACCGGCTTGCCGTCTGCGCCTGCTTGGACATTTTGGGCTACCCAGGCCTGGAAGCGTCGCGTCCGCTCAGCTTCGGCCGCATCACCCGTCAGGCCCAGGAATTCATCCGTCAGCCCGAGCACATGCAGCGCCACCGACAGGGTGAAGTCCTCTTGATTGATTTCGTTGTCAGCCACAATCAGGCTGTTCGCGGTTGACTCAAGTTTGGTGAGGAAGCGCAGGATATCGTCGGCCGTCCGGGCGCGATAGATTTCAGCCATGCTGATGTTGTTCGCAGGCAGCCGGGCCGCGTACTCGTACTCGGCCCGGCGGGCGGCCAGATAGGCAACGCGCGCGGCATATTCAAGCTGGCTGGCCAATACCAGACGCTTGGAATCGCGCACCAGGCGGAAGCTGGGGTCGTTGGCCGGGCTATTCTGCAGATAGGCGCGCTCGCGCTGCGCCTCGATCGAATCGTGGCGTACCTGATCGCGGTTGCCTTCATATTCGGTCAGGCTGGCGTTGTACTCCTCAATCGCCACTTCAAGCTTCACCTGAAGCTCGGCCAGATCAAGCAAGAAGTCGCGAATGACGGACTCGGACTCAATGCCGGCAATTTGGATGTCCGCGGCCGCCTGCCGCATGATCGATGCCGTGGACATGGCCGCGGATAGGGGCGCACCCGGGTTGGTGGTGAACGAGATGCCATCTGTCCCGGCCTGCACGGCGCAGCAGTTGGCCATCTCTTGCACAAGGGCGTAGACCGACTGGTCCTGGGAATTGGTCAGGAGCGAGCTGTTGACCATCGTGTTGCGCCACTGCTCGTTGGCGATGCGTTGATGCATATTGGCAATTTCCCGTTCGACCCCCACAACGCCCAGATAGCTACCGCGCAGTTCTTGACGACTCTGGCGAATCGTGCCGACCAGCGCATCGGGATGCGCGGTTGTGCACTGCTGGAAGGCGGCTGAATCAGTGGCTACGGGGTTGCAGCTCTCGAAGTGGGTCAACACCCGATCCACGCAGGCAAAGTAAGCGTCGTCATCTGGGATGGCGGCCCGGTCGCAGCCGCTCATGGCCTGGATGCGCTCGTCGCGCCCGTTCTTGACCGCCTGAATGGCCTTGATCAGCTCGGTCTGCTTGTGATCAAAGGTGCGGGTTGCGGCTTCTTCGTCGCCCTGCAACTCCTTGGCATACGCGGCCGCATCCTTGGCCTCATCCAGAATGCCGATATCCATACTGCCGGGGATCGTACTGGTGCGGAAGGGGCGGGCAGGCGTAAAGCGGACGTCAAAGCCAAAGACGTTGCGGCCTTGGTCGAGGGTACGCGCGGCCTGGCGCGTGTCCAACATGCGCAGCGCCATCTCGGCGATCATGGCGTTATCGGGATTCGTGCCGCGGGCGCACTGGTCAGAGACTGTGCGCGTTGCCTGCCCCGCCGTCCCGATCATGGTGACATACTGGGCGGCCGAAGCGTTGCGAAACTCATCCTGGGCCGCGGCCTGCCCGGTAGGCAGATTGGGCAAGATATCCAGATAGCTCATGCGCACGGCGATGTGGTGCTGCGCCCGCTCTTTGCCGTCAACCGCGCGCGAAAGGAGCGCCCACTCAGGCTGCGTGTAGAAGTCCGATACAAAACAGCCGTTGCCCAAGGCAATGGTCAGCCCTTCTTTGACGATGTTGAGCGCCTGATCATACTGGCTTTCGGCGAGCTGAAGCTTGCGCACTTCATCGATCACAAAAGCTTCACCGCCGACGATCTCTGTGCCGCTGAAGTGGAGCCCCATGGCATCGGCCGTGAACTGCTGGCCGAAGATCATGCGCAGATAGGCGGCCTCGCGCACGCTTTCGCGCATGCGGGCGGCAAAGTTGCACATATCCACCACAGGCGGGTCCGCGATGGGGTCGTCGAGCACGGCTGCGCCACAGATATTCTCGTCGCGAAAACGCGCTTCATCGGCATAGACGGCGAGAAAAGCGTATAGGTTGCGCCGCGGCGCAGATCTTGATCCGCTTCATCGATACGCTGCGCCAACGTCTTGCTCTGCCCAGGCAAGGTACGGTCGAAGCCTGACTCATAGTCGAACTTGGCGACTATCGTGTCGAAGTCGTCGCGCTCGGTATGGGGCGAAATGGTCTGGCGAAAGGTCTTGCTCTCGACAAGCAACGCCCGCGCTTCGCTCTCCATCAGCTTGTGATCGGCGTGAATCAAGATGCCCACGGTCGGTAGACGTGGATCGTCGATCGCCGACTGGGCGCCGCTTGGCTGTTCACTCCGACCGGCGACCGCGCTCACGTTGCCACTCAGCCGGTAGAGTGCCGAACAGGTCTCGTTTTCGCGCACAGGATCGCAGGCGGCCTGCGCGACGCGGAAGCTGAGCGAAAGCAGCAAAGCCGCGCCCAGCGCAACCGCCGCGAGCAGCGTGAAATTCTTCATCTTCATAGCAGCTCCCTGCGGCGGGAGCGCTGGTTGAGGAAGCTGTTGCCCAGGAAGAGGCCGCCAATCATGATGCCGCCAAAGAGGGGCAATCCCCACGGGAGCGGACTAGACTGACTGGTTGCCGCCAGCGTCCCGCTGTTGAGCATGGCCAACTGCTCTTCAGGAATATGGGTGCTCGGTTGGAGCCAGACGAGAATCTTGCCGTCCACGGCCGCGTCGGAGCTTTGCAGGGCATAGCCGATGATGCGCCCGGCCTGGGTGGCCTTCATGGCCGCGCCCGGCGTGCTGGAACTGGTAAGCGGATCGCCCACGGCAATGGGGCCATTTTCGAGTGAGAACTTCGCCGGTACGCGACCGACCATGGCCACAACGGTCTTTTCGTCGGTGATGAGATTGCCGGTATCACCCGCCAAGATGGTTTCACCTTGGTCAAATACGAGGCCGGGCTTGGTCGAGACGACGCCGGCAATGGCCGCGGCATAGGGTTGCGTGGAGAGCTGAACCGCCGGAACTGCGCGATCTTCCGGGATGAGGACGACCAGGTCGCCTGGCTCTGTGCGCGTGTCAGTGCCAAAAGTCTCGGCAATGTCTTGGTTACAAGTGCCCGTGTTGAAATTCTCCCCGGGGTTGAGACAACGGCCATTAAAGCCGGCCGAAGCCGTTACTTTGCCGATCACATTGGCCCCATCACCATTGATCGTGGTTCCGCTATCCAGCGCAACGCTGCGGGTGTTGAGATCGCCCGGCACCAGCACATTGCCGTTGGGATTGATGCTTAAGCGGAGAAAACCGACGTTGCGAGAGACAAATCTCAATGTGCCGGCTGCATCCGTTTGAATGTCCCAATACCAATCGGCGGTATTGAGCGTGAACGGTGAGTTCGCGATCCTCAAACCGCCGTTGAGCGTCGCATTGGGGACCAACGTTGTCGCCGTCGCCACGCTGGCGGCATTGACGGCATTCGTTGCGCTGTTGGCCAACTGAGCCCACGGCACCGGATACAAGCGCTGGCGCGGCACCATCTCCTCGGCCTCTGGCGCAACGGTAATCCCGATGTAGCGCGGGGCCTCGGCAAAGACGTTGGCCGCGAACGGTGTCTGGTCGCCCAGCACAACGTTGAAGATGCCATCGCGGACAGGAATGCCCGTGATGGTCTCGGTGTGCAGGACAATTTCGTTGGGAACTCGCGTACCGACCGTATAAATGCGGAAGGTCATGTCACGGGGGCCGGTGACCAAGTTTCCTTGAACATCGCGCAGGGTGCCCTGGTAGTTGAGGGTGGACGGAATCTGCGCGTGGGGCGCGGCGTGCACTCCCGTTGCCGGGCTGACCAGCGCAAAGGCCAAGAGCAGCAGCGTCGCGTGCAGCAACCTGCCGCCGACCGAGAAACAGTTGAATCGATACATACTCATCATTGTTCTCCAGCTATGTTGGGTTGGAAATTGGTTTGCGTCCGCCGGTGAAGGTTGCGAACGCAAACTTGTCGATTGGACAGATCACGCGGATCAGTGACTCTACGCCCTGATCCGAATAACGGTTAAGACGTACAAATTTACACAGACAAGTAAAACATCGACATGCACGCCAGATCATGCACATTGAGGGCGACGGCCACATTGTGGCCGTCTTCCTTGACAGGACCTGTAACAACCATTCTGGGCATTCTGAATCTCCTTGCGATTGAGTTGGCAACCAAAATTGGTTGATATCAAGATACCAAACCAACGTCACCACTTCGTTACCACTATGGCAACGAACCGTTCATCTTATAGCCAATCATGAGATCTGGTGCTGGGGTCGGGAGCGGTATCCGCCGCGTGTGGCGACCAGTTTTTCATTTGCGATGACCTGGAGCGATTCGCGTTTCAGCGCAAACACCGTCTGGATTGCCTGCCATTCAGCTTGCCAAGAGGGGAATACCAACCGTAACTTTGTCAATCGGGGCCAGTGCCTATAAGAGGACCTAAATTACTCATTTTTCAATCTCCCTATTTGTTGATGAGCAAAAAACATTGACAAAGAGACAGTACAAAATAATCGTCCCAATGTCATCGGGCCAGAGTCACACAGATTTGGGAAGAATGTCCCAGGAGTCTAGGTGGGTAAATGCCCCAAATGCAATACCAATCTTAAGTTGACAATGTCAAGTGAGAACAAGAACTGACCTGTCCTGACATCGGACCTTCTGGAACTCCCGCCATCCGACGATCTTTATCACGCTTATCTGTCTGGCGAGGCTGACACCAAACTGGAAAGATGCGCTGCACATCGTTCAGCCAAATACGTTGTGACACTCTTCCGATACTTGGCGGTTTGCACCATGATTATCGCCGTGCTGCCTGACTGAACTGCCAGCGGATAGGCAAAGTAGCCAGCACGGCCCATGCCGGGCGTACAAAAAAAAGAGCCCTCAGCATATTGCTAAGGACTCTTTCCGTGGCGGAGACGATGGGAGATCGACCCCTCACGTGTACAAACCAGATATATTCCATGCCCAGACATGTCGCCGTCATTGCCAAATTAACTCCATCCATTTGACTTGCCTCCGTCCCTAAACATCGGGTATTGTACAAACTATAGCGCGGGTAGCACCATCGGCCAGCGCAGGCATTTTACAGACAGGAACTCACCAATGTTTGGATTCGATCGTATTGCCGCAGATCCCGATATTCTAGGTGGCAAAGCCTGCATTCGCGGCATGCGCATCTCGGTTTCTCTTGTCGTCAATCTCGTTGCGAACGGGATGAACGTTGATGAAATCATTGAGGACTACCCGGACTTGGAACCGGAGGATGTCCGCCAGGCACTCCAGAATGCGGCATGGACCCGTACGATCAAAAAACTACACCGACAGACCTCTTCAGTCGGGTACAATCGTCAGTCGTTGATAGAATAGCCATCTTTCGATCAACGAAAGGCGAGTTCACATGATCTGGCACATTGTGATGCATCTCTTCTCTACATTGGTAGACTGGTTCCGGATTGGTCGGCTTCAAGACCACGAAAAGGATCTCGAGATCTTGATTCTGCCGTGCTGGCGACTGAACTCAACTGCGCATCCCACGGATGCCTGGGTGGCACAGCAACTGAAAGAGACTACGCCTTGGAGTCAAGAACCACGATTCCTCATCCACGATCGTGACAGCAAGTTTGGGCAACGATTCTCTGCAATCGCCACCGGTACAGGAATCGAAGAAATCCTCATTCCGATACGTACGCCTAACGCGAACGCCATCTGCGAAAGATTTGTTGGCTCCCTACGCCGAGAATGTCTCAACCACATGCTTGTGCTCAACCAGAAGCATCTCAATGTCATCACCCGCGACTACGTCGACTACTATAACCGGAATCGACCGCATCAAGGATTGGCACAAACAATCCCGACTCCACCGAATGATCCACCGGCTTCTGGCGAGGTGATCGCTCTTCCGGTATTGGGTGGCCTGCATCATCATTATCGGCGAACTGCCTGACTGAATTGCTGGCGGATGAGCTAAGTGTGGATAAGACTTCGAGAGCAGGATTCTGTTCGGGTGTAGAAAAAGCCCGATTCGCGTAGAACGGTTTCGAGATTGTCCAGGGCAAGTGTGATTTGCGCACTGATGTCATCAGGGTGCATTATCTTACCTTGTTCATCAGAAGCTGCTTGACCTGAGCAGAATAACATCCGTTGCGCGCTGCGCACTTCGTTGGCTTGGACGATTCCATACTCGTCCTGCCACGTCCATGGATTGATGATTCGACGTTCCATTTGCGATTCTCCTTGATATTTGTTTTAAGGGTAATAGAGACTCGTATTCCCTCACATTATTGCTACTCGGGAATAAGCCGCACAACTCCCCATTTACGGATACTCAATCGTGCCCTTGGTTTCTTCCAGAGTAAACGCTTCGCAGATGAGCATCAGCGTGCGAATGATCCCTCCCACGAACGGGCTGACCTGTAGCGATACAGAATATCTGCATATTCAAAACCCAGTCCAATCCATCCGCAAAACATATGAGCAAACCTGCACACGCTTACTCCACCTTCTCGCAAAATCGCACCTCCGGCAGACCAACCACACCAGCGTGCTGCAGAGATTCCTGCAAACTGACTGACTGCGTGAAGGCCCTGGCCTGCCGCAAACTACGCCACCCCAAGAGAACGGTAATCTCATCTGCTTCATCAAGATTGCGCATGACAAAGACTTCACCGGTGGCGCCCCCGGCCTGACGTGCGGCGGCATGGATATCGAAGTGCTCTTTCCATCGTCGATAATCGTCCACCACGTGTCGAACGGCGACATATATCATCAAGATAACCTCCTAAGTCGGCGGATAAGCCGTGTCAGGGACGACGGCTGATCATCAGGAGGTGGCTAGTACTTCGCAATAAGAATCCACCAATTCCTGTTCGACACCACTCTTTCTTCCCCGTTTCGCAAGCAATTTCATAAACGGAAAGACAACAGAGAAAACGCCGCGCATTCGCACCTCTCCCAACATCATGCTAAGCGTCATGTGGGTGATTGATTTCGGCAAGCCATTTTCGTTTACCTTTCCGTCCGCGGCCAATCCATACAAAATGCACAGACTCTTTTCAAAGCCCTCACTTCCTGGAGAAATCTCAAGAATTGCCTTGACGGGCGCCGATGATTCATTGCTGAACGAGTGCGGTGTCTTGATCGGTATCGTCGCGCTCTCTCCACTTTTCAACACCATCGTTTCTTTATCCGTGTTTACGGTCAATTCTCCTTCGAGGACGCGGAAGGTTTCGGTGTAGGAAAGATGGTAGTGCAACGGCATTTCGGCATTCCCTTGAGCGTATGGAAAAACCTCCAACTCGCACAAGGTGACCTCTCCCCCTGTCTCCGCAGACGTTTTCAAAAAGGTAACTTTGTCGCCGTTGACTGGATTTACAATTGTTCTGGTGCTTTCCATTCTGTCTATCTCCTTTTGATGATGATTGGTTCCGAAACGAACTGATCACACGATAGCAGACGGCCGTGTCCATCGCGTTACCACGTCAACACCGCATCGTTACCGCATCTGGGGTAAGCGGGTATAATGGATAAGTCTTTGTGCTTACGCGGTCTTCTTCAGTGGATTTCTGTTCGATGAAACAACTATCCTTACAATTCTTTGGCACTTTTCAGGCTGCGGTGGATGGTCAACCCATCACCAATTTTCGCTCGGGAAAGAATCAAGGGCTCCTCATCTATCTCTCCCTTACCGCACAGCAGGCACATTCTCGCGATGAGTTGGCGGCTATTTTTTGGCCGGACGATGCCGAAAGCGCCGCGAAGCAGAACCTTCCGCGTTTCACTCTATCGACTGCGTCAATTGCTGGGCGATGATGACGACGAGGTACAACACCCATTTTTGCTCATCAGCCGCACCACCGTTCAGTTCAATCCCGACAGTGCATACAGCCTGGATGTGGTTGACCTATTGCGTGCGCTTGAGGGTGGAGATTTGGAAACGGTCGTTTCCCGCTACCAGGGAGACCTCGTCGCCGGCTTCACCTGCAACAGCCTCTTTTTTGAAAACTGGCTGCGGCAGGAACGAGAGCGGTACCACAGGCTGACGCTCGACGCCCTCTTCAACCTCACCGCGCAAAAATTGGCTCAAGCAGATTACAATACCGCCCAAAATCTAGCTCGGCAGCAGCTTATGCTAGAGCCATGGCGCGAAGAAGCGCACCGACAGCTTATCCAGGCGCAGGCACTGCAAGGGAACCGCACTGCGGCGATTGCCCAATATGAAACCTGTCGCGCTGTCTTGGCCGAGGAATTGGGACTGGAACCGTCAGCCGAAACCACGGAATTAGCCACCCGCGTCCGAGAACTAGAGGTGGCCCAAACATCGCGTCCCGGACGAGCGATGCGACCGCCGGCCACCTCACCATCCCCTTTGTGGGGCGCAAGGTTGAATATGCTGAATTGGTGGAAGCGTATCAACAAGCGGCCGGCGGTGGTCTCCGCGTGGTCACGCTTCAGGGCAATGCCGGTATCGGCAAGACGCGGCTAACTGAACACTTTCTCACCTGGGCGGCCATGCAGGGTGCAGATGTGTTGCAAGGCAGCGCGTTTGAAACGAGCGAGAGGCTCTCTTACCAGCCGCTTACGCAGCTGATGCGCCGCCGGCTTGAGCGTGAAAATGCGCCGGACGATCTGCTCTCCGACCTCTGGCTGTCGCAACTGTCCCGGCTGTTGCCAGAGCTACGCGACCGCTACCCAGACCTGTCGGCACCGACCCAGGAAGAAAACACTGCACACGAGCATCTGTTTGAAGCGATCACCCGTCTGATCCAGGCACTGGCGGCGCGCCGTCCGTTGCTGATTGCAATTGACGATTGGCATTGGGCCGATGCCGCCTCGATGGACGTGCTGCATTATGCGACCGTTCGATGGGCAGAAGAAGGATTGCCCATTCTGCTGCTACTGGGACTGCGTCAGGAAGCGATCAACGCTTCGCCCGAAGTGCAAAGCTGGCTGACACACCTCAGTCATAGCGTTTCAATAAAGGCGTTACGACTGGGCGCTCTTTCCCAGACTGTGACCACTCAGCTAGTTCACACGCTGCTCCAACCGCAAACGGACGAAACGTTGACCCACTTCAGCGATTGGCTCTATGTAGAAACGGCCGGCCAGCCACTTTTTCTGACGGAGATGCTCAAGGCATTGGCTGCAGACGAGGTGCTGCATCCGACTGCGGCTTCAGGGCTTTGGCAGCTGGATGGAACCAGGTTTGAGGCTGTGGTGGATGGAGGCAGCGACCGTATCACCTCGGGGATGGAGCAAATTATCAAAGACTGGATACAGCGTATCACCGACTCAGCCAACAAGCTACTGGCGGCCGCTTCCGTATTGACGCAAGAACGCACCTTTGATCGGCTTTGCAGTGTGGCCCAAATTGCCGAAGATGAGGCGTTGACCGCGTTGGATGAACTGTTAAGCAAACAGCTGCTGCTGGAACTAAACAGCGGGGCACTATTCGGCGATCAGGGACCCACTTTCAACTTTCTGCACCAAAAAGTCGCGGCTGTGGTCTATAACGCGTTCGGGCGCCACGCGACAGCGGATATTGCATCGACGGGCATTCGCCATCCTGAGCGAACAGGCGGCGCCCGCGGCCGATTTGGCACATCACGCACTCCACGCTGGATTGCTCGTGGAAACCGTTCGCCACAGCCTGATCGCCGGCAATGAGGCGATGGCCCTGTTCGCCGTGCGCGTGGCGCTTCGTCATTACCAAACAGCCTGGCAGGCTGTGACCCAACACGGCTGGCCCGACCAACTTTCCGGCGCAGACAGACAAGCCCTATACAGTGGCCTGGGCCCGCGTATGAGCTGACCGAGGCGTGGCCTCAGGCAAGGGATTGCTACGAATCGATGATCGCTGCTGCGCAGGAGATGGGCGCGGAGGCGATGGAATGTTTGGGCCTCAATCACCTGGCCACCGTTTACAGTACTGGTTTGGTCAACCCTCAACAAGGCATTGCACTCCTCGAACGTGCCCGGTTGCTGGCAGAGCAAATCGGCGATCAACGGGGGCTGGCGGAGACCGAATGGAATCTGTCGCGAACGACCTGATTCTTGGGGAACGGACAGGGCGCTCAAACATGCGCAGCAAGCGTTAACCCTGGCTCGTGAGTTGGACCACCCCCTCTTGTTGGCCAGAGGCGTCCAAGGAGTTTCGTTTGCCTTAACCCAACATCGCCGTTGGGAAGAAGCTGAACGATATGCAGCGGAAGCTCAGCAGCGGTATGCGGAGGTTGGCAATCTGATTATGGCGGCCGATAACCAGCGGATGGTCGGCGGGTGTCAGCTGCAATCGGGCTATCCACAAAAAAGTCTGGCGACAATGGAAGAGGCGCTTGCCTTCAGCCAGCAGGTCGAGAACCTGTGGGGACAGGCCGAGTCAGCCCGGTTTTTGGCAACCATTCATGCGGAACTGGGCAACTACGGCGAGGCGCTTAAGATGGCTAGAGAGACGTTAACTCAGGCCCAGAAAGTGGGCGAGCCGATCATAACGAATGCAAAAACTGCGGTGGGGTTTACGTATCGCGGTCATGGCGCTGGATATTGCGCAGAAGTACCATTTAGAGGTCATCGCCGAAACAGCCGGAGGAGGGTTTAACCCATTTCCTGATTTGACGCTGTCGGAACTATGCGCCGTTTACGCCTTGGCTGGAGAGTGGACTGAGGCGCACGATTATGCCGTACAAGTTCTGAAATTTCATGCCGACAGTGACGTTCTGCCGATGGGCATGGTCGGCTGGTTGGAGACAGAGGCACTATTGTGGGGCGGCGATGGAGATTTGGCGCGGCGGAGATTGAACGGTTGGACAAGGCTGTGGGAGACAATCGCCGTTATCATTTGCCATTGCTGCGTTCACGTGCGGTACTGGCGCAATGGGATGGCGCCCCGGACCAAGCGATTGCCGATCTGGACGCTGCACTCGCTTTGGCACGGGCAATTGGTCTCCCTGGTGAGGAATGGCCAATTTTGGCGGCGCTCGGAGCACTCTATGTAGAGCAAGGAGAGCAAGACCAGGCGCAGCAGGCTTACCAAACCGCAAAAGCGATTATTGGACGCTTAGCTGGAACGATTGATGAATCAGATTTACGCGCGGGTTCTCGGCTGCCGACCCCGTACGTGCCGTTCTGGATGTTCGTGTGATGACTCAAAAGTGACGGATCTTTCCGTCCATTGAGTCTGGGTGAGAGTCGCCCACCGTTGGCGGTTTTGGCTCTTGGTTGCCATTGGCCTTTAGGTATTTTAGCCAGGTAGTAGACAGCCACAGGGACGGTAGCCTTGCTGGACCGACTGGCGGTACCGCTAAGAGGAATTTGGAAGAGAACACACCACGACAAAAAGAGCCCCCAGCAAATTACTGAGAGCTCTTCCCTATCTTATAGTTGCACACTATAAGTCTGCGGAGACGACGGGAGTTGGCCACTCACGTGTACATATTTTCTCACATTTCTGCCTCATCACGTTGCTCCAAATCTTTAGCTCATTTTCGAGACTCGTTTGCATCTCGTGTTATGGTTGGGGTATCCTACTCATTCAGAACCTGACTGTCCGTAGGATTGGGAGCCATAGTATCTGCTTCTCGTTGCGACACAAAATTTGGCGAGCTAAAAACCAAGCGATTGGTCCGTTTGTTCGAATACGCAAACCAGACGTTGGACAGATGCGGCTCATGTAACGTAAGCAGGCGTTTCGTCCTTAACACTGAGGTGAGACAATATGATCGACAGAATCAGCGTTGACCCCAATATCCATTTCGGTAAGCCCTGTATCAGAGGTACTCGAATCACCGTCCAAAGCATACTTGAGCTGCTCAACGAGCGCTTGAGTTTTGACGAAATAATCCGAGACTACTATCCTGACACCACGCCAGAAGACATTCACGCCTGTATTCAGTATGCCATTGCACTCGTAGCGGCTGAGGACATCCATCTCACGACGACGCCAGCATGAGGCTACTCATTGACCAAGATGTGTACGCCGTAACGATCCGTTTCCTGATGGAACTTGGGCATGATGTGCTTCCTGTCGCCCAACTCGGGCTGGCTCGCGCAGAGGATGAGCAACTGCTACGGTTGGCAAAAGACCAAACGCGTATCTTCGTTACCCGCGATCGAGACTTTGGCAATTTGGTTTTCGTGAAAGCCATAGAGACAGGTGTTCTCTATCTTCGATTGACGCCATCAACGCAACAAGCAGTCCACAATGAATTGAGCCGAGTGCTCACAACGTATTCGGAAGAAGAACTGCTGAGGTCTTTTATCACGATCGAACCAGCCGGTCACCGATTGAGGAAGTTACCGACGATTTAGGCGTCGGGTCCAAAGACCCGTGCTGCGTGCTGGCTACTTTGTTCATCCGAATTGATCTGAATACAAAAATCCGTTATTTACGAGATGGAAAATCGGCTGCATTCTCGATTCTGCGTGTCGTACCCTCCGTTGACTTCCACAGGCGGTCGACTTTCTGACGATTCACTCTGGAGAATCCCAGAATCCTTCGATCTTAAGATTTGTATCGGCCCTAGTGTCAAGAACCTCGCTGGAACCACGCTTTCCACACCACATTCGACCACGTGACTAAAAACAAAAAGGGTGGAAATTCCTGGACTGTCCCCTATCGTGTGCCGTTCACGCACGAGAATGTCCAGGGATATGACGTCACGGAAGCCCAGCAGGTCAAGCCACTAACCGATGTTTCCGAGATTTTAGAAGCAGCATCCTCTGTCGATGACGCAATCCAGCTCTATCTTGACGCCTCCAGCCAGCAATTTACCGGCAAACACGGATTGACCCGCAAGCGACAGTATCTTCATCGATTCAGGAACCACCTGAAAGATCGTGGGCATACGCTGCAGACAGCCGATTTCTCACTTGAAGATGGGCAGCGCTTCATCGACGGGCTGACCAACAAATTTACTGGTGCGCCGGTCAGTGATGACAAGCGAAATCGATACAAGGGTGCTCTGCGAAGCCTGAGCCGCTTTCTCTTCCATGGTGGAACGATCAACCAAGATGTTTTTCGAGACTTCAAGGTGCAAAAGCGCCTAGCCACGGCAGATCATTGTTGTGCAGATGAACGTTGACCAAGTGCTGAAGAATCAATAGAAGTGAGAGATTGTACATTGCGTCAAGCACAACAGCTCATATTATTGGCCAATGGCGACAACGAGTTGTCGTAGATAGAGTCGTCAATAATCCCCGACTCTATCGATCACAGTGAAGCTGTAGAATTTGGAGGCGTACACGGACCGTGGGGCCGGCTTTCTCATTCACCGATGAAGAAGCATACGATTAAGTCGATTTTGGACCCGGATGAGTTAAGGCCAACGAAAGGAAATAACTGTCCGCACGTCCCCGGCACGCACCAGAACAGGCTCAGCTACCAGAGTGCTGCTGGTGCGTGCCGGGGACGTTTATTATTCTGGGCCGGCCTAAGTAGCCAGCACGCAGCACGCA
>CAWEEJ010000054.1:0-24889 GCA_963807905.1 uncultured Chloroflexia bacterium
GGTGGCGATCCGCGTGGGCGTTATCTGGTCGAAGCCGTGCGCGAATCTTCTGCCTGACGCGCCCATCCTGCAGCTGGCGGATGAAATCGTCCAGATTGCCGACCGGGAGTTAGGCATCGCGCCCACTATCGACTCTGGCCTGGTTCTGCTGGCCAAAGCGCTGGCATTGCCGGCGGACGCCCCGCTCTTGCTCTTTACGATGGGGCGCATCGCCGGCTGGGTCGGTCAAATCAGCGAGGAATACCAGCGCGGACGTCTGATCCGGCCGCGGGCGGAGTATGTGGGTCTTCGACCGGGAATGGGATAGGGGCTATTCATCAAGAACTGGAACGTGGATCTTGCTGATTTGGCGGACGTTTACGGATCGGCATTTGGTCGCGCGAACGCACGCTTTTTATAGCTCTTGTTCAAGGCCGCCGAAGTGGTGATAGAAGGGGTCAGCCGGCGTGATGCTTCCTCTTTGCACCGGTTGACCCGTAATGCCTGATTTGTAGAGGCTGGCCAGAAAGTCCAGCGTGCGACGAATATCATCGCCGCTGGCCGCCGGGCGCTCGTTGCGATCCATGCTGTCGAGAAAGGCGGTGAGTTGCCGGCCGTGAAAGTTCGGGTTGTCGACACCGCCGATCTCGCGCCATTCGGCCAGCGTCTCCTGATCCAGCAGGGGCAGAGGCATGGTAAAGCGCCAATCATCGTTGGCGTAGCGGTAGAGATGGGTTAGTTCAACCGTCGCTTTCTCAAAATCGAAGCGCAGGTATGACTCCTCGCGTGGCGAAATCGCGCTGTTGGTGATGTTGGCCAGCGCGCCGTTGGCAAAGCGCACGCTGGCCATGGAGACGTCATCTACCTCGATGTCGTGGACCAGCGTCCCCACCGTCGCGCGTACTTCCGCCCAATCCCCCAGCAGCCAGAGCATGAAGTCCATGGCGTGGATGCCATGGGCCGCGGAGGTGCCGCCGGTTTCCGTGGCCCATTTGCCGCGCCAGGGCACGGCATAGTAGGCCGCGGTGCGATACCAGAGGGTGAGACAGGTCATCACGAGCGGACGCCCCAACGCACCGGCATCGATCAGGCGCTTGAGGTGCTGCCCGCCGGCGCCATAGCGCCACTGCAGCACGCTGCTACAGTAGTTCCCGCTGCGCGCTTCGGCCGCCTCAATGCGATCCAGTTCAGCCAGGGACGCGCAGAGCGGTTTCTCGCACAACACCCACGCGCCTGCGTCCAGCGCGGCTTCGATGAGAGCGAGGTGGGTGGCCGGCGGCGTGCAAATCTGGACCAAATCCGGTTTCTCGGCCGCCAGCATGGCTTGGGCATCGGCATAACGGCCGGCGATGGCGTGTCGATCGCAGAATGCCTTGAGCCGCTCGGCGTCCGGATCGACTGCGGCGACAAGCCGCACCCGCTCCCCGTTGCTGGCGATTGCTTCCTGATGGGCGCCGGCAATGCCGCCTGTGCCAATGATTGCACTTCTGTAGTAGTTCATTTCTGCCTGCCATAGTCGTGGGATGAAAAATGGCGAGTACGAGAGAAAATGCGCCTCGTACTCGCCATAGTAGGATCAAAATCGTGCCTTGCCAGCTCTGCGTCTGCCACGTCCCCGGCACGGGCGGCGGAAAATCCGATTGGCAGAGTTGTAGGCGCCCGTGCCGAGGACGTTACGACCAACTGGTCAACGGGACCTAACCCTTTCAGGCCGGTGGTGCTGATGCCTTCAACCAGGTAGCGCTGGAAAATGATGAAGATGAAGAAGACGGGCACCAGGGAAAGGCTGGACATCGCAAAGATGGCGCCCCAATCGGTCGTCGTCGACGGGTCGGCAAAAGAGCGCAATGCAAGCGAAATTGTGTAAAGGTCCGGTTCATTGAGATAGATTAGTGGCGTCAGAAAATCCTCCCAAGTCCAGTAAAAGGAAAAGATGGCAGCCGTAATCAAGGCGGGCACAATTTGGGGCAAGAATAATGCGAAAAAAGATGCCGATTCTGCCACAGCCATCGATTTCTGCCGCTTCATCCAGATCGATGGGAATGCCGCGAATAAATTGCATGATCATAAAAATAAAGAAGGCCGTACCGCCGATGCGCGGCAGCAGGAGGGGGAGAAACGTATTCACCCAGCCCAGGCGGCTAAAGATAATGTATTGGGGAATGATCTGAACCTGTACCGGCAGCATGAGCGTTGCCAGCATACAGGCAAACCAGATCCGTCGCCCGGCAAAATCAATGCGTGCAAATCCGTAGGCGACAACGGCCAAAGCCAGAACGGTCAACAAGGTGCCGAAAATGGCGTAGATGAATGAGTTCTTATAGAAGGTCGTGAAAGTGATGCCCCCGAATCCTGCCCACCCATTGACATAGTTCTGGAGGGTAAAATCTTGCGGAATGAGGGATGAGACATTGGTCCAGATTTCGTCAGGGCCTTTGAAGGAACTGGCGAATAGCCAGAGGATGGGGTAGAGCATAACAAAGGCAAAACCGGCAACCGCTATGTGGTACAAAACTGTGCGCCCATCAAGACGACGTTGTCTCTTTTCTTTCGCTACGGCGGTCGTGGGCGCGTCAGCTACAACTGCATCCATTTGCTAGTTTCCCTCACTCTCGTAGAAAACCCAGTAGGAAGATGACCTAAAGACGATCGCCGTGAAGAAGGCAATAATGGCCAGTAGCACCCAAGCCATTGCCGAGGCATAGCCCATTTCAAAAGTGACGAAAGGCGCGTTGGTAGACGTACAGAGCATAGAAGAGCGTCGTGTCAAGGGGCGCGCCGCCGGTGATAATGAATGCTTGCGTGAAAACCAAAAAACCGCTGATCGTCTGCATGATCAGATTGAAGAAGATAATGGGGGTGAGCAGCGGCAGCGTGACGCGCCAGAAGCGATGCCAGCCATTGGCGCCGTCGATCGCTGCAGCCTCGTATAATTCACTGGGGATTTGCTTAAGGCCGGCCAGGAAGATCAGCATCGGCGAGCCAAACTGCCAGGCAGCCAACAGGATAAGGGTCCAGATCGCGGTATCCGGGTTGCCAAGCCAGGCGACATCCGTACCAAAGATATCGTTGATCAGGCCATTTGTACCAAATATCTCGCGCCACATGACGGCCACGGCCACACTGCCGCCGACAATCGAAGGCGCGTAGTAGGCTGCTCGATAGCCACTGACGCCCCGTCGTTTTGTGTTGAGTAGCATGGCCACAAAGAGCGCAAACATCAGGCGCAAAGGAACGGCAAGGAAAACATACCGAAAGGTTGCCTTGACGGAACGAATATAGCGTGCGTCGCTTGTGAACATGCGCACGAAGTTTTCGGTACCCACCCAATTGGGAGGGCTGAGAATGTCATAGTCGGTGAATGCCAAATAAAATGAGATGATGATTGGGATCAACGTGAAGGCAAAAAAACTGATCAACCAGGGCGAGATCATCAAATAGCCGGCAAAATTGTCTTTGCGCATGGCTCTCCTTCTGGAACGCCAACAGAGTTGTGAAACCTTGTATCTGAAGGAATGCTCACTGACCTCGTTACGAGGTCAGTGAGCATTTGGCTGCGTTCAGGAACACACGCATGCCAAAAAATGCAGGTGACTCCGATCAGCTATTCAGCATTCTGCGCCAGAATTGCAGATGCCTGTTCCCGCAAATTCGCAACGGCCTGAGCTGAATCGATCTGACCATAGAGGACTGGGTTTAGCGCTTCGGGCCAGTAGATGTTATTGATGATATCGGCATGGCCGACCGGATCCGGCGGCCGGATCGGGCTGCTGTCGGCCACGACGCGGTCTAGGAACTCAAACATCTCAAGTTGGGCTTTGCCAAGTTCCGGCTTCAACGCATCGCGGATTTCTGAAGAGACGGGCACGCCTCGCTCAGCAAAGAGGATTTCGTTGGCTGCCACATCATTGATGAAGAAGTCGATGAACATCGCTGCGGCGTCGGGCTCTTTGGCCTGTGATGTAATCGAGAAGAACATGCTTGGCTTCACATAGTTGGCCGATTCGCCGCCTTCCACACGCGGGCAGATGGTTCATGTAGAGATTGCGATCTTCGCCGGCCGCGGATTGTACGGCGACGATCTGATTGCTCCAGAACATGTCCATGGCAGCATCCTGGGTGACAAGAGCTTTGGTTTCAACACCTTGGTCGCCAAGGGCAACTTCCTCTTCACGAGTGGTAATAGCGCCAGCTTCCTGGAGGCGCAAGATCATGTCGATATAGTCGGCAAAGATTGTGTCGTCATCATAGCCAAGAGCCGTGCCGTCATCACTGTAAGCCCACTCCCCGTGAGAAAGATAGAGGATCTTCCACAACTGTTCGTTGCTGAGTCCATCGCCAAAAGCCTTCCCACCCCTCGCTTCGGTGAGCGCCATGGCAATCTCTTCAAAATCCTGCCAGGTCCAGTCCTGGGCCGGTAGCTCAATACCGGCTTCCGCAAATGCGTCTACATCTAGCACTAAAGAGTGAGAGTTGTTGCCCAGGTTGAAACCGTAGAGCGCACCGGCGATGCGACCGCCATCCAACTCCCCATCAGAGACGTTGGTGAAATCTAGCGTGCCGTCCTCAGCATATGCATCAAGCGGCATAATCAGATCGCGATCAACCCATTCCTCCAGGCGAGCATAGTCCTGCTGCATGATGTCCGGTAGATTGCCGCCGGCCGCCTGGGTGGCCATCTTGGTCCAATGATCCTCCCAGCCGCTAAATTCATAAACCACATCGATTTCGGGATGGAGTTCTTCAAAGAGCTCGATCACTGCAATGGTGCGATCGTGGCGGTTTTGTGAACCCCACCATGCAATGCGTAGCTCGGTCTGATCACCGCTGCCTTCACTCTCTGTAGCAGCGTCAGCGTCGCTTGCAGGCGCATCGGCTGCACTTGGCGCAGCTGCCGGCGCGGCACAGCCGACGGCGACCAACGCCATGAGGGCCAGTAACGCCAGCGTCAAGAAGAATCGTTTGTTCATCTCTGCCTCCTGAATTGTGTGAAGAAGGTAACTCTGGAATTTTCGTACCACTTCTTGCAACAGCGGGTGTAGTTCGTTGGAAGACCACATTCCTCTGTAACAAACTAAATTTGCTTACGACCTCGGGGAAACTATGTTCGCTCGAAAGTTGCCGAGTGCAGTCCATTGTCCGCCTAACGGAATCAACGATTCGTGGAAAAAACGGGCAGCCTACGCGTGCAGAACGAATCGACCGCGGGTGCACGTTTCCGTTTGACCCTAGTTTGCTGACTGCAGGGTGCACGGCACAAGCTAGGTAATTTGGTTACATCTTACTGAGGACGGCGGGTTATGGGTAGGAATATATCATATATGATATGCTGGCGGTTTTCATTTGTCAACCGGCTTTTTTTGCCGCATAGCCCGAATATTGGTTTGGTCTGAGGGAGATTGTGAAGAAACAGAGCCGCGCTGTTCGCGTTGAGTCAAGCGCTGCAACTCGCCGTTAGGGGGTCGTGTCGGCTTGCCAATATGGTTAGCTGGCGCAAAAAATTGCGCAGCGCCGTATGACGACGTTGCGCAATTCAGTCACTCGCAGGATCACTCGTACGCGTCCAGTTCGCACGCCCACGTGCGAACTGGACGGACGCTTCAGTTGAACTCATGATCTTATAGTGCCTTCAGTTTGGGTCAGACGTTGACGCTTACGCTGCCGACACAGAGATGCCGTCCAGCAGACTATCGAGCCCCAATGCGGAGATCCGCGCAGCCGTGGGCACGCCCGCCTCTGTCCAGCCCATTAGGCCGTACCAGTAGTTGCGTGCGCCGTAGAAGGCCTCGTCGGTGATTTCGACGCCGGCCAGCGGACCCTCTGTGAATGCCTTCATGATACGCCGCGGCAGCTTGTCGTCGTCGGCGTCGAGGCCTTCGCGCAGGTTGAACAGGCGGCAGAGCGTCTGCGCGCGCTCACCGATGGCCAGCATGGCGCCGGCATCGTAGTCGTGGCCCATGACGCCGCTCAGCGCTTCGGCCACGTGGACGTAGTTGTAGGGATAGAAGTGACAGATGATCGCGCTGTCCAGCGTGTGCTTCCAGTTGACCTCGTGATAGAAGAGCTCCATCTTCTGCTCACCCAGATCGTCAAAGGCCATGGGTTCGAAGCGCTGCACTTCAGCCACCCGTTCGAGTGAGTCGCCGGGCGAAGTGTAGCCGGTGTCGTGCATGTTCATCATGTGATCGGCGCCAACCGGCGCAGTGGCGTAGCCGACACCCAGCGCCATCTTGGCCCGGGGTTCGTGCATGGGCAGTTCCTGCCCCTTGACCTCGACCAAATATTGTTCTGCCTCCGCGCCGATCGAGGCGGCAAGCCGCTTGCTGCCCTGGCCCATCTCAACGCCAAAGCCTTCGCCGTGGGCAATCAGCTCGATCGCCCGCAGCATGCCGGCCGCATCGCCCCAGCCGGTAAGCGTATCCCCCGTCTGCTCCTCATTGAGCAATCCGTTCTCCATACATTCCATGACAAAGGCGATGGTCATGCCCAGGCTGATCGTATCCATTCCCCAGCGCGCCGAGTATTCGTTGGCCTTGGCCACGGCAACCAGGTCATCAATGCCGCAGGCGCTGCCAAAGCTGCCCAACGTTTCATACTCGGGCCCGCCGTACTCTTTCTCAATTTTGATTTTGCCGAGCAGATCCGAGCGAATATAAGGGTTGTCGGCAAATTGCTCTGTCTCGCCGTCGAATTCCACCACATTCTTGCAGGTGATGGGGCAGACCTGGCAGGTATCGCGCTCGAGCAGGATCGTCTCCTGCATCAGCTCGCCGGTGATGCCGTCCCGGGCATCAAACATTGCCTCGCCAAAGTTGTTGGTGGGCAATGCCCCCACTTCGCCCAGTGCGGCAACGCCGCGCACGGTGCCGATGTCGATGGCCCATTTGGCTTTGGTCTGATAGTTGTCGGCCAGCCACTTGGAGACGACGCCCATGCGCTTGCGTTCCGAGACGGGCACGCGCAGCGTGCCGCGTGTGGCCACGGCTTTGAGGTTTTTGCTGCCCATGACCGCGCCCAGGCCGCCGCGGCCGGCGGCGCGATTGATGTCGTTGATCACGTTGGCAAAGAGCACCTGGTTTTCGCCGGCAATGCCGCACTGGGCGACGCGAATGCGCTCATCGTCCAGCTCTTCCTGAATCGCCCACTCGACGTCAGCCGTATCCTTGCCCCATAGGTGACCGGCGTCGCGGATTTCGACCTCGCCATCCTGGATCCAGAGATAGACCGGTTTCTCGGCCTGACCGCGCACGATCAGCGCGTCAAAGCCGGCGCGCTTGAACTCGTGCCCCCACCAGCCACCGGACTCAGCACTGGCGATTGCGCCCGTCAGCGGGCTCTTGCCGCCGACGCCGTGACGCCCGCTGCCGGGCAGGTTGGAGCCCTGGAGCGGGCCCGGTGCGAAGATCAGCAAATTATCCGGCCCCAGGGGGTCGGCCCCTGCCGGCATATCGCGCAGGAGCAGGTAGGCAACCAACCCGCGGCCGCCGGCCAGCTTCAGATAGAGTTCATCGGACGGTTCTTCAACCCAGTGGCTCTTTGCCGAGAGATCCACATGCAATAGCTTGCCCCACGTGCCGCCAACACTCATCAGAGCGTCTCCTTTATCCATTGACAGTTATCCATTCACAAGTAGGTCGCCGTCCTGCACCAATCATGCTTCGCCGCCACCGATCGCCGGCACAAGTTTGAGCAGATCACCATCCTGAAGCGCCGTCTGCCAGTGGGCCATGCGCCCGTTGACCAGCAGAATCATCTCGCCGACGTCCGGCAGGTCCAGTTGAGAGACGGCTTCGCCAACCGTGCTCGCTTCAAGCTTGAGCTCTGTAGGGATCTGTTCTTTGAGGATACCGCTTGCTTGAACGGTGATGGTCATTGACGAATATTGGCTTTCTTTCACCACAACCAGGGCGATGGGAGCAACGTTGGGGATCGTACACGGTGCCGGGAAGGCTGTCAACTGTCATTTCTGTGGCCGATCTGCCGATATCTGCCGCATCGGCGTTGATCCGCAGCCCATCGTCCACAGACGGCGAATTCCGGACGTGCGTGGGGCGCGTTCGGAGATTGACAGGCGGCAATATATCATACATGATATACGAAACAGCCCTTCATCAGGAGCCAAGCCTGATTAACTCATGTTCAATACTTCCGCTGCAAAACCATATCGTACCAAGGAAGAATACGTCTATGAGGTGTTGCGTACCGCCATCATGACAGGTGAACTGCGGCCGGGGGACAAGCTGGTCATCGACACCTTGCGCGATGAGCTGGGCGTGAGCACCATCCCGATTCGGACGACACTCCAGCGGCTGGAGGCAGAGGGCCTGGTCGAAATCCGCCCCCATTCCAGCGCAATCGTTTCACGAATCTCCTTACAGGATGTGGCCGAGATCTTTGCGCTGCTGCAGGCGTTGGAAAGCGTTGCGTTCGAGGCGGCCGCTGAGCGGGTGACGCCAGACGACCTGGCCGAGATTGAGTCAATTGTCGGGCGCATGGACGAAGCGGTCGCGACCGAAGATCCAGATGGGTGGGCCGCACTTAACACGCAATTTCATCTGGCAGTCGCTCACACGGCGGCCATGCCCCTGCTGGAAGAGTTCACCGCACGTGTTCTGGGTCGCTGGGATCGACTGCGCAGTCTTTACCTGCGCGAGTATATTCTGTCGCGCATGGCCGCGGCCCAGGCTGATCATCGGCGCATGGTCGAACTGCTGCGGGATCAGGAAATTGCAGAATTAGGCACCCTGGCCAGTGAGCATAACCTCAATGCGCTGGAGTCGTTTCGGGTCTACAAGGCGCTGGCGGACGATATTCAAGGTGCTGAAGCATAGATTTCTATGCCGGCATGATTTTCGCCATGGCGGCCATTTCTGTTGTCGACAAGCGACGATGGCGCCGACCCGGTCGTGCAGGTTGCAATTGCGGTGTCGAGAAATCCCTGCGAGGAGTTGTGCATGAACAGACAAGTTGCCATCGTTACGGGCGCTGGACGGGGCATTGGGCGTGGCATTGCCCTGGCGCTGGCCGAGCGTGGCTGGGCCGTGGTCATCAACTATCGGGGCAATGCCGAGGCTGCGGCCGCAACCGCCGCTCTGGTCGAGCAAGCCGGCGGCGAAGCCTTGGTAGTCCAGGCCAACATCGCCGAAGAAGCGGATCGGACGCGGCTGGTGCAACAGACGGTCGAACGCTTTGGGCGCATCGATCTGCTCGTGAACAACGCGGGGATGGGCCCGCGCCAGCGGCTCAGCGTGCTCGAAACCAGCGAAGCGTCCTACGATGAAGTGATGGATGTTAATCTCAAGGGCCCCTTTTTTCTGACGCAGCAGGTGGCGAAGCAGATGCTGGCGCAGGACGCCGACTCGGCCGCTACCGCGCCCAAGATCATCAACATCAGCTCGATCAGCGCCTACACCAGCAGCCCCAACCGGGGCGAGTATTGCATCTCCAAGGCGGGCATGGGCATGATGACGGCCCTCTTTGCTGATGCACTGGCCGACGCCGGCATCAACGTCTACGAAATCCGCCCGGGGGTGATCCGGACCGACATGACCAGCGCGGTCGGCGAAAAATATGACAAGCTGATTGCCGACGGCCTCACACCCATCCGCCGCTGGGGCGAACCGGATGACGTGGCGCGGGCCGTGGTGGCCATCGCCGCAGGCTATCTCCCCTTTTCCACGGGGGAAGTTATCAACGTCGATGGCGGCTTTCACTTGCAGCGACTCTAGTCAAGGAAGGAAGCACAAGCAATGGCGCGTCCGCTCGAAGAGACAAGCCGGCTCTGCATTCACACGATCACGACCAAGCCCTGGTCGATTGAAGAGGCCATTGACGCCTATGCCGCGGCCGGCGTTGGGGGCATCTCTGTCTGGCGCCAGTGGCTCGACGGGCGCGACCCGCATGCCGTGGGCGAGCGGATACGCGCCGCCGGCTTGACGTCCGTGTCTCTCTGTCGCGGCGGTTTTTTTCCAGCGGCCGTGGCCCCAGCGTGCCAGGCCGCCATTGATGACAACCTGCGTGCCGTCGACGAAGCCGCGGCGCTGGGCGCGCCCCACGTTGTTTTGGTCTGTGGCGCCGCGCCTGACGTGCCCTTGCCAATGGCGCGACAGCACATCCGCGAGGGCATCGAAGCCACGTTGCCCCATGCTGAAGCGTGCGGCGTCAAGCTGTCCATCGAGCCGCTCCACCCCATGTATGCGGACAGCCGCTCGGCGATCAACACGCTCAAGCAAGCCAACGATCTCTGCGCAGCCATTGGCTCGCCCTGGGTGGGCGTGACGGTGGACGTCTATCATCTCTGGTGGGATCCGGATCTGGAGCGGGAGATCGCACGTTGCGGCGCCGCGGGCTGGCTCGACGCCTTTCACATCTGCGATTGGCGCACGCCGACGCTGGATCTGCTCACCGATCGCGGCCTGATGGGCGAGGGCTGCATTCCCATCCGCCGGATTCGCGGCTGGGTGGAAGCGGCGGGCTTTGACGGCTTCAACGAGGTAGAAATCTTTTCGGAACGCCTCTGGGCGAGCGATCAGCATGAGTTTCTCGCCCACATTATCAATGCGTACCTGAATCATTCCTAGGAAAGAAGACGATGACAGAGCACAGAGTGGGCATTATCATGAATGGCGTCACCGGACGCATGGGGACCAATCAGCACCTGATTCGCTCCATTCTGGCCATTCGCGACCAGGGCGGCGTGCAGGTGGGGCCGGACGAAACCATCATGCCCGACCCGATTCTGGTCGGGCGCAACCGGGCCAAGCTGGATGCGCTGGCCGCAGCCCACGGCGTGAGCCGCGTCTCCACCGATCTGGATGCTGCGCTGGCTGATCCAGACGATCAGATCTACTTTGACGCGCAGCTGACCAATTTGCGCGTGCCGGCGGTGCGCAAGGCGATCGCGGCCGGCAAGGCGATCTACTGTGAGAAGCCCACGGCCGACCGCTTCGAGGACGCGTTCGCCATTGCGCAGGAAGCGACCGCAGCCGGGCTCAAGAACGGCGTCGTGCAGGACAAGCTCTTTCTGCCGGGCGTGATCAAGCTGAAGTATCTGATTGACAGCGGCTATTTCGGTGAGATTCTGTCCGTGCGGGGCGAGTTCGGCTACTGGGTCTTCGACGGCTACGACCAGCCGGCGCAGCGTCCGTCGTGGAACTATCGCAAGGAGGATGGCGGCGGCATTATCCTCGACATGTTCGCGCACTGGCGCTACGTGATCGACAACCTGTTCGGCCCGATCAAGGCACTCTCCTGCATCGGCGCGACGCATATTGACAAGCGCATGGATGAGCTGGGCGAGCCATATGCCTGCACGGCCGACGACGCGGCCTATGCCACGTTTGAGCTGGAAAACGGCATCATCTGCCACTTCAACTCTTCTTGGGCGGTGCGCGTGCGCCGCGATGACCTGCTCACGATTCAGGTGGACGGCACCAAGGGCAGCGCGGTGGCCGGCCTGCGCGAATGCGTCGTCCAGCATGATGCCTTCACGCCCAAGCCGGTCTGGAACCCCGACATCCCCAGCCCCATCGACTACTTCGAGACCTGGCAGACGATGCCCGCCAATCAGCTTGTCGACAACGCGTTCAGGGCCCAGTGGGAGCTCTTCCTGCAGCACGTGGTCCTGGACACGCCTTTTCCGTGGACGCTGCGTGAGGGCGCCAAAGGCGTACAGCTGGCGGAACTCGGTCTCGAAAGCTGGGCCCAGCGCCGCTGGCTCGATTTGCCGCCGCTAACGGAATAGGGAACGAAATCTATCCATCTGATCCCGTAGATGGAGTAGGAAGGAGAGAGGCGCATGGCAACATACGTCTTGTGTCATGGCGGTTGGTCTGGCGGCTGGCAGTGGCGGGATATGGCAACCCGGTTGAGGGCCGCCGGCCACGATGTCTACACGCCCACATTTACCGGCCTTGGCGAACGTGTCCATCTGGCCAGCCGAGAGGTTGATCTGCACACCTACATTCAGGACATTCTGATGGTTCTGAAGTATGAGAACCTCCATGATGTCGTCTTGCTCGGCTACAGCATCAGCGGTGCAGTGATATCAGGGGTCGCCGAAGCGGCGACCGACAGAATCGGCCAGTTGGTCTATTTGGATGCCTACGTGCTGCGCGATGGTGAATCGATCGCCGATCAGATAGGGGCGGATATCACGGGCGCTCTGCAACACACCGCAGATCTGGTTGGCGACGGATGGTGGCTGCCCCACGATCCTCCCGACGCCGATCGCCGCACGAATCAGTCGCTCGTTCCCGTATTGACCCCATTGGCGCTCAAGAATCCGGCAGTGGAAGCGTTGCCGCGTACCTTCATCTACTGTACCCGCGGCGCGCAAGATATCGGCCCGCTTCATCTACCCATCGCGCAGGCCGCAGAGCGTGCGAAAGCAGATCCGCATTGGCGCTATCGTGAACTGGATTCCGGCCACATGCCAATGTGGGAGATGCCGCAGGAATTGGCCGATCTCCTGGTTGAATTGGCGTAGCACGGTGTCGGCGTAACGAACTGTCGCTAGAACAGAAGGGGCCATCGTACGCCGCCTGTGGGAAGAGGTCTGCAATCAGAATGATCTGGCTGTCTGCGAGGAGATATTCGACGTCGACTATGCCGAACATGACGAGTCCCTCATCCAGTCGCTAGGACGACCTCAATGCCGCGGCGGCTCAGATCCAGGCGCGTGCTGGCGGGCAGCGCGTTGTCGGTGATCAATTTGTCGACGACATCAAGCGGGGCAACCTGGACGATCGACTCTTGCTCGAACTTGGTGTGGTCGGCCAGCAGGATCACCTCACGGGCGGCGCGGATCATCGCCTGCTTCATGGCAACCTCCGCCAGATTTGTGTGGGAGAGACCAAAGTCGAGAGAGACGCCGGCGCTGGCCAGAAATAATTTATCGCCTCGCAATTCGCGGAAGACCGCTTCGGCCGTGGGGCCGGTAAAGGTCTGGCTTGCAAGCCCGAGCAGCCCGCCGGTGGAGATGAGGCTGATGCCGGGCTCATGGCGGAGGGCGTCGATCACGGACATGGAGTTCGTGATCACGGTGATGTCTGTCTTGCCCGCAAGCGCCTCGGCCAGAAAGGTTGGCGTTTCGCCGCCGTCGATGAGCACGACGTCCCCCGGCATGATGAAGGTAGACGCTTCGGCTGCAATGCTACGCTTGCGCAGGATCAATTCATCGCGCAGATTTTCCGCTGCGTCGGCCAGCGCTAGTTCGATTCCCAGGGTGCGGGCATGTTGTTCCATAGCCGCAGCAAGGTTGATGTACCACTCGTGCTCGCCGAAGGGAACCAGAAAGCCGATTGTCTGCGGCATGGCGTTCGGAGCATTGGTCCGGCGTTCAATGACGGGTGTTGCCGGCTCACTCAGCCCGTCAGTGCGCAATTGCCAGCCACCTGCTTGCTGCTCGTAGACGGTGCCAATGTTCTCCGCGGTCAGCACGGCATGGGGCGTCACGATACGAGCAGGCAGGGCCACATTATTGAAGGCGGCAATGGCTGCTTCGATGCAGGTGGGCCCCACAACTTCCGGGAACATGGCCAGGCCGGCCTTCAAGTACTGCCCGCGTAGCAGCTCTTCCTTAAGCGTGTCCCCCTCCAGCCCAAACGTTACGATCACGACAGACTCCGGCGCAATGTTGAGGTCTCGGCAGGCTTGGATCACACCGGCGATAACGGTGTCATTGATGCCAAAGATGACGTTGATCTCGGGATAAACCTGCAGCGCATCGGTGGCGAGTTGATAGGCAGATTGAAAATCTGCCTGGGTATTGAGGGAGAGCGTAGCCTTTGCCGTGGGCAGCCGCTCAGTTAGCCCTGCCATAAAGCCGTGGCTGCGGTCTTGCGTGTTGTGAAGGTGGTAGGTCATGTCCAGCACATGGGCTTGTGCATCAAAGTGCTGTGCGACGTGGTCTCCAACCCACTCTCCCAAGGAATGGGCCGCAGCGTAATTGTCTACCGCTACGAGCGTCTCCGCTCCGTCCATGGCGAGGGACTCCGCCACGATCGGCACCCCATATTTGCCCGCCCGCTCGACCAGAATCATGTCTGAGCGCAGGCTGAGCGAGACGGCCAAGAGGACATCGATTTGATCCAGCAGGAATGAATCGGGCAGCGAGGGCGTCGCGGTCACGGCGGCTTGGCCCAAACTCGTTTTGACCGATCCGGGTGAGAGCGCGGCGGCGCCGCCATACGTCCGCTGCAGGCGCTCTTCATCGTGCAGGCGCTGGAGGTCGCGCCGCACAGTTACCTCCGACACATCGAAGAGGTGGCTCAGATCCTTCACCGACATGAAACCACGCTGTTCGACGCGTGCGACGATCTCCTGCAAGCGTTCATGTGTGCTCATTTTGGCGCTCCGTTAGTTACGAAGTCGAAACCTATTCCCATTGTAGGCCCAGTTTTACAGCTTTGTCAAGAGGCAATATGTAATTTTTCTTTCGAAAATGATCATTTGGGGCTTGACAAGCCACTGTCTGCGTGCTACGCTGAAACTATCGCTTTCATGTTCGTTCGCTTCCCCTGAGAGTGCCAATCATGTCTCAATTTTCCGTAGATTTAGCGGGTAAGGTCGCTTTGGTTACCGGCGGCGGCAGTGGCATCGGCCGCGGCTTTGCGCGGCAGATGGCCGCATGCGGTGCCGGTGTCATCGTCACCGATATGAACGGCCAAGCCGCGACCGACGTCGCGGGTGAGATCGCTGCTGCAGGTGGCCAGAGTCTCGCGCTGCCGTTGAACGTCACCGATGCCCCTGCCATTGAAGCCGCTGTAGCCACAGCTCTCGAGCACTTTGGGCAAATTGATATTCTCTTTGCCAACGCCGGTGTGCTCGGGCCCGCCGAGTTTCTCGACATCACCTCTGCAGACTGGGATCTTGTGCTGGGCGTCAACGTCAAGGGTGTGGCGCTCACGTGTCAGGCTGTCGTTCCCCATATGATGGCGCGTGAGCAGGGCCGCATTCTCATGACGGCCTCCTACAATGGCGTGCGCGCCGGCGCGCACGTGATTCCCTACCGGGTCAGCAAGGCCGCAGTGCTCATGTATACGCGCTGTCTGGCCATGGCCATGGCGCCCTATGGCGTGACCGTCAACGCCATCTGTCCAGGCGTTACGCTGACCCCAATGCAGCTCGACTATGCCGCCAAGACCGCCGCTGAGCAGGGGATTTCGACCGATGAGTACCTGGCCGATCGTGCCGCACGCATTCCCATGCAGCAGTTTACCGATATTGACGACCTTACCGGCCTAGCCCAGTTTCTGGTCTCGGACAGCGCGCGTCTGATTACCGGCCAAGCCATCGCCCCCGATGGCGGCGTAATGACGTCTTCCTAGATCCGCCTGCGATCCGCCTGCGTCCCGAATTCGCCAGCGGAACACGACTGCAATCAAATAACAATCGGTACGAGTCAGGCGCCAAGTCAATAGAACGCGGATTAGGCGGATGGGGCGAATCGGCGCAGATAAAGGCAGAAAGAATCGGCGCAAATCCGCCCAATCCCGGACCATCAGCGTTCTATCTGCAGCCAGGCTTTCCCGTTACAAACATCTAGCTAAAGAGCCGAAATCGATTCTTCGATCGATCAAGTTCCCAAGGAGTGATCAATGGCTTATAGTCACCGCGAACGGGTCTTTGCCGCGATCAATCACGAGCAACCGGATCGTCTGCCCATCGATCTGATGGGAAATGCCACCATGATGCTGGACGCAACCTACTTGCGCCTGCGCGACTATTTGGGGCTGGAGCCCGTCCCGCCCGTGCGCAAGGGGACAACGGCCAATTACTACGACGAACGCATTCTCGAACACTTTGATATCGACTTTCGCCGCGTCTTTCTCAAGACCAGCCCTAGCAACAAAACAATCCATCACGAGGATGGCACATTTTCAGACGGCTGGGGCATTCGTTTTCAGCAGGTCGGCCCGTTTGTGCACGCTTCGGAGAGTCCGCTCGCGGGCATCCCGACGCTGAAGGAGATCGAAGCGTATCCCTGGCCGGCGCCAGAAGATCTGTACACGGTTGAAGGCCTGGCTGAGGAGGCGCGTCGCCTGTACGAGGAGACCGATTACGCCATTGTAGCCCGTAACCCCCTGACTTACGGCTTTCTGGACCGCGCCTGCCAATTGATGGAAATGCCCCAGTTCCTCATGGCGCTGGCCATGGAGCCCCTCGTGGCGGAGGCCATGATTGCCCATCTGGTTGAGATCTACAAGGGCATCTATGGCATGTTCCTGGACGCTGTTGGCCCATATGTGCACATGGTTGAAAATGGGGACGATCTGGGTGGTCAGCAGAATCTGATCATTTCGCCCAAGATGTATCGACAATTCATCAAGCCGGCGGAGAAGGCGCTCTACGACCTCATTCATGAGAAGGCGCCCAATGCCGCGGTCTTTCGCCACACCGACGGCGCGATCTTCACCATTATTCCTGACCTCGTCGAAACGGGCGTCAACGTGCTCAATCCCACCCAGACTTCGTCAAAGGGCATGGATGGCTATGCGCTCAAGCAGGCGTACGGCGACATCGTGACCTTTCACGGCGCCATCGAGGGGATGGACAACGAAGGCGTCACGGTCGACGATATAATCGCACAGGTTCGCCTGCGCATCGACCAGCTGGCCGGCGGCGGCGGCTATATCCTTGCGACCTGCAATCACATGATCGACGTCCAGCCGGAAGTAGTGGAAGCGCTCTTTGGCGCAGCGCACGAGTACGGACGGTACGGCTAAACGGTGTCTTGTCGCGAAGCGCGGACGCTTGACCGCCTATGCCTTCGATAGGTTCAGGCGACGGCTGGTTCGTTGGTCACCAAGGCAGCCGCAGCCGGCTCTAACCTGCCTGTTTGGGATCTACCGGTCTGCGCTTGAACGCAAGTACAGGGTAATCCGACCGCCTATGCCTTCGACAGGCTCAGGCGACGGCTGGTTCGTTGGTCACCCAGGTAGGCGCAGGCTGAGCGTGCGGTGCGCTGAGCTTGTCGAAGCGTCGAAGCCGTAGCCGACTCTGAACCGCCTGTTTGGGATCCACCGGTCTGCGCTTGAACGCAAGTACAGGGTAATCCGACCGCCTATGCCTTCGACAGGCTCAGGCGACGGCTGGTTCGTTGGTCACCAAGGCAGGCGCAGGCTGAGGGTGCGGTGCGCTGAGCTTGTCGAAGCGTCGAAGCCGTAGCCGACTCTGAACCGCCTGTTTGGGATCCACCGGTCTGCGCTTGAACGCAAGTACAGGGTAATCCGACCGCCTATGCCTTCGACAGGCTCAGGCGACGGCTGGTTCGTTGGTCACCAAGGCAGGCGCAGGCTGAGGGTGCGGTGCGCTGAGCTTGTCGAAGCGTCGAAGCCGCAGCCGACTCTGAACCGCCTGTTTGGGATCTGCCAATGCGAGATAAAATGTGAACCGCCCTGCCAACCGTCACGCACCACGTCATACCTGCCCAACGGATCGTCGTCAACTCTTGAACGGGAGCAATCAGCATGAGTGAGTCCAGTACCAAACCCAAAGTCGGCCTGATCACCTTCACGGACGGGCGCGATACCTTTTTTGATCTGCCCCGGGAGACCTACCTGCGGGAACTACACGATCAACTGGTCGATTTTCTGACCGAAAATGGCTGCGATGTCGTGAATCCCATGACCGACTTGCGTCCCGATCCCGATGACTGGTTTGGCGTGCGCCGCTATGACGAGGCGGCAGCGTGCGCTGCCTACTTGCAGGCGCAGGGCGCCGAATGCATGATCCTCTGCTCCCACTTCTGGACGCCGCCGATGATGGTGATCGACGTCGTGCGCGAGGCGAATCTGCCGACGATGCTCTACACGGTCGATGATCCCGCCTTGCCCGGCACGGTCAGCATTAGCGCCGTGGGCGCAAGCCTGCAGGAATCAGGCGTCAACCAACACGCAGTCCAGCACGAGCGCCTGCGCGGCAATCCCGAGCGCATGTTGCCCTGGATCCGCGGCGCGTCGGCCGTGGCCCGCATGCGGCGCAGCGCCGTGATGCTCTGGGGCGGCACCTACTCGCTCCAGATGGAGCATCTGCAGGACGACATCCCTGCGCTCAAGCGCATGATGATCCGCGAAATCCACAATGAAGGCGAATATGCCTTGATCCGCCGGGCCGAGCAGATTCTTGAACATGAGCCGGCGCGGGTCAAGCATTTCATCGACTGGCTCAACGACAACGGGACGATTATCATTTACGATGATCTGAGCGCTACGCCACGCAATTTTCACATTCAAGTCGCCTACTATCTGGCCGCACGCGATCGTCTCAAGGAACTGGAGAGCGAAAACATTGTGGGCGTTTCGCTGCGCTGTCAGCCCACGTTGTCGGTTGAATATGGCGTAGTCGGCTGTACGCTGCCGGCCTTCCTGCCCTTCGGGGAAGACGACCTTGGGCCAAAGGCCATTGTCTCAACCGTCTGCGAAGGCGATATCAAGGGACTGATGACTTCAGTCCTCCTCCAGCAGATTCAGCCGGAGGTGGGACCGATCTTTGGCGACCTGAAATATGTGGGCGAGGACTTTTTTGCCATCTCCAATTGTGGCGCGGCTTCGGTCTGGTGGGCCGGCAAGAGCAACGATCCCAAGAAATCGCTGCCCAACGTGACGATTCAAGCCAACGTCGGCGGCTTCACCGGCGCGGCGGTCGGCTTCATGGGGCAGGCCGGTCCGGTGACCACTGCACGCCTGGGGCGCATCAAAGGGCGGTACGTCATGCACCTGGGCGTGGGCGAGAGCGTGGCTGTGGAGGGCGCGGTCAAGGAGAAGGTGATGGGCTTCTTCGGCGAGATGTGGCCCAATGTCATGGTCAGTTTGGGGACCGATCCGGACCTGCTCTTCCGCGTGGCCGCATCCAACCATCCCGTGGCGACGGACGGCGACGTTTCGCAAGAGATCACCTACGCCTGCCGCCAGATGGGCATTCCCATCGTGCGCCTCGACTCCAACGACTCGATGCAGGAATATCTGGATACGCTGGCCTCGATGAACTAGCCGCATCCATCCGTACCAGAGGGGCTTCGAATGACCGCCATCTATCGAAATCACGGCTGTCGGATCGCTGAATATACGCATCAGGGATTGCGACTGCTCTTCCTGGAAAACGAAGTCCTGCGTGTCGGACTATTCGTAGACAAAGGGGCTGATATCTTTCAGTTTCTCCACAAGCCAAGCGACACAGAGTTTATGCTCCACACGCCTCGTGGCATGCGTTCGCCGGCGGTGCAGAGCATCGGCTCGGATTGGGGCTCCTTCCTCGATTACTACGAGGGCGGCTGGCAGGAGATTCTGCCCAACGGCGGTCCGGCCTGCACTTACAAAGGCGTCGAGTTTGGTCTTCATGGCGAGGTATCAACCATTCCCTGGGAGTATCGCATCGAGACTGATACACCCGAGGAGATACGTGTGACCCTCTCCGTGCGGCCTTTCCGCACGCCGTTCTACCTCCAGCGCACGATGACGCTGCGCAGCGGCGAGTCGAGCCTCTTGCTCGAAGAGACGCTGACCAACGAAGGCGCTGAGACGATGGACTACATGTGGGGCCACCATCCGGCCTTTGGCGACCCATTTCTGAGTCCGGACTGTCGCATCGACCTGCCCGATGGCGAACTTCTGATCGAAACGTTTGCAGACGCAGCCGGCACCCGCCTGCGTGGTGGAAGTCAGCATCCCTGGCCGCTGGTGGAAGAGGCTGAGTGCACGTCGGTTGATTTCAGCCGGCCTGATCCCCCCGGGACCGGCCATGAAGATCTGGGCTATGTCGTCAACCTGCCTGAGGGCTGGTACGCCATTAGAAATGAGGCGACGCAGGTAGGTTTTGCGCTGGCATGGTCTCTGGAGAGTTTCCCCTATCTCTGGGTGTGGCGTCAGTTCAATCAGAGCGCCGGCTACCCCTGGTATGGACAAGTCTATACGATGGCGCTGGAGCCCTGGTCCAGTTACCCGTCGGCGGGCCTGCTTGCTGCGCTCGACAACGGGTCCGCAGGGCAGATCGGGCCAGGCCAAACCCGGCATGCGGAACTGCGGGCGATTGCCTTTACCGGGCGGGGACGCGTCACGCGGGTATTGCCCGGTGGCGAACTTGTGAGAGAAACGTCTGCACGATGAGCAATCTTTGGCGCGATTACCGCAGCGGGGCAGGGAACCTGCCCGCATCCAACCTGGTCTGGCCCTTTTTCGGCGCGGGGCTGGAGAGCGTTGGCGTGAACGGCCAGCCGCTGACAGAGCCGCTGCCTGCCTGTGGTCCCGAAGAGATCCTGGTGCGGGTCGACGCGTTGGGTCTATGCGCATCAGACGCAAAAATGATTCGGATGGGGCCGGATTATCCGCTCTTCTTTGACCGTGACTTCGCCGTTGACCCCGTCCGGCTGGGGCATGAAGCAGCGCTGACCGTGGTCGCTGTGGGCGAGGCGTGGCAGGCGCAATACTACCCCGGCCAACGACTCGGCATCCAGCCCGACGTCTACGTTGACGGCAAACGTACGATCTTTGGCGTCAATCTCCACGGCGCCATGGCGCAATACGTGACGCTCGACCGCCGTGTGCTGGCGTCGGACAAGGGCAGTTGCGTCTTCCCGGTGATTGCCGACGCCGGCTATGCTGATACAGCCGTGCTTGAACCGTGGGCGTGCATCGATGTGGCCTATAGTTTGACCGCGCGGCGCTTGTCGCCGAAGCATGGAGGGCTTCTGTGGATTCAAGGGCATGCGGACGATGCCCGGCCCTACTCATTGAAGCACCCAATGGAGAGCACCCGCATTGTGCTGTCCGATGTCCCGAAAGATTTTGCCGATCAGCTACGCAGCCAACATGCCAGTGTGACGACGCGCGACGGGGCGACAGCCGCCGCTATCGCGCGCGAATTTTCACTCGCAAACGGAATCGACGACATCATCCTGCTCGATCCGCCCACTGCACAGACGGTGCATGAAGCCGTCGCCAACCTGGCCGATCACGGCACGCTGAATCTGGTCATCGACCATGCGCTCGACGCTGCCGTGGCCGTGGACATGAGCAAGCTCCACTATCAGCACTTGGCCCTCTTGGGCTGTACGGGTCCGGAGCTCGCCGCGGCATACGGCCAGACGCGCAATCGAGCGGACTTGCGCCCCGGTGGCGTGGCCTGGATCGTGGGCGCGGGCGGCACGATGGGGCGCATGCACATTCAGCGTGCGCTGGAAATGCCGAATGGGCCCGCCACCATCATTGCCACCAACCGGGGCGAAGCGCGCCTCAACCGGCTGATCGAGGACTTTGCGGAACTAGCCGCTGCCAATGGCCGCGAACTGGTCGCCTTTAGCCCGAGTCTTGAGCCGGAGCGGATGCAGGCTGAGGTGGATCGGCTGACCGCTGGGCGCGGCGTTGACGACGCCATCGTTATCGTGCCCAACCCGGCTGTGGTCGATGACGTGTTGCCCTATCTTGCCCCCGACGGCCTGCTGTCAATTTTCGCCGGCGTTCAGGCGGGCAACCTGATCGACCTCCCGCTTGATCACGCTGCGCTCTACGGCGCGCAATTCACGGGCACCAGCGGTTCGACGGTGGCGGATCAACTGCGCGTCCTGGAGAAGATTCAGGATCGCACCCTCTCGGCAAGCCAGTGCGTGGCCGCGATTGGCGGCATGCAGGCCATGCGTGATGGGCTTCAGGCCGTCCTGGAACAGACGTATGCCGGCAAGGTCGTTATTTTCCCGCAGCTTCGCGACCTGCCCTTGATGAGCCTGGCGGAACTCGAAGACGTTCTGCCGGACGTCTATGACCAGCTTGCGCCCGGCCTCGTCTGGACGGCGGAGGCGGAGCGGGCCTTGCTTGAAGCATGTTGGCAGCAGGCCGAGTAGGGGGAAGGGATTGGCAGTCATTCGCTGGATTTTTACGCTCCCACTGCACAGGTGAATCAATATGTCACAGGACTATCTCGTTGGAATTGATCTGGGTACCAGCGTTGTCAAGACCTCGCTCTTTGACACCGATGGCAATGCGCTGGCGGATGCCACCGCGAAACCGCCTTGGACCAGCCGGCGCCCGGTCGAGCTGAGCAGCGGGGCGACGATTTCTATGCGGCGGCGCTGGAGACGCTGAAGGAGGTGGTCGAGAAGACGGCAATCCCACCGGGCTCGGTTGCTGCTATCACGTTTGACGGCCAGATGGCCGGCGCCATTGCGATTGACGACGAGTGGAATGCCCTGACGCCCTGGTACCCGAGCGCGCTCGACAACCGCTATCAACCATACATCGCGGAGATGCAGGCGCGGGTGGGTGATCGATTGTTTGAGTTGAATGGTTCCCTGCCGTTTATGGCCCCGCGCATGCTCTGGTGGCAAGACCAGTATCCGGATCTCTATCGCCAGATCAGCAAAGTCCTGATTCTGGCCAATTATGTTGCGGGACGGATGGCCAACTTGGCGGCGGACGAAGCCTTTGTCGACCCGTCCTATCTGACCTGGATTGGCGTCTGTGACACGGCCCGCCGCGCCTGGTCTGAAGAGATTGCCGGTGCGTGCGGCATTCCGTTGGACAAACTGCCGCGCATCGTACCCGCGACCTCCGTCATTGGCTATCTTTCAGCCGAAGCCGCATCGGCCTGTGGGTTGGTGCAGGGGATCCCCCTCATTGCCGGTGCGGGCGACCAGGTTGCGGGTTTTATGGGCGCTGGACTGGTGGAAGAAGGCCAGCTGGTCGACGTGGCGGGAACGTTTCCCGTACTGGCAACGACGCTGGCAGACTTTTTTGCCGACACGGAGTACCAGATGCTCCAACCGCTGGCCGGTCCGATTGGGGACCATCACTGGTACTCCATGATGTATATCAGCGGCGGCGGGCTGACTCATCGCTGGTACCGCGATCAATTTGCCGCCGAAGAGACTGCGCAAGCCGCGTTGGAAGGGGTCTCGGCCTACGAACTGCTCGACGGTCGTGCCATGGACGTGCCACCGGGTTCAGACGGGCTGCTCTTCATCCCACACCTGGTCGGCCGCGCCTGCCCCAGCGACCCGGCCGTGCGCGGCTCGTGGCTTGGTTTCACCTGGACCCATACGCGGGCTCACTTCTATCGATCTGTCCTTGAATCGATTGCTTACGACTATGCTCAGGCATTGGAGATTGTGCGTTCCTATACGCCCGATGTCCATTTCAGCGAAGTGCGCGTGGTCGGGGGCGGGGCCAACAGCGATCTGTGGAATCAGATCAAAGCGGATGTTTTGGGCGTACCATACGTGCGGCTCCAGCGCGAAGACGTAGCGGCCCTGGGCTGTGCCATCATGGGCGGCCACGCAGTTGGGATCTATCCGGACATGGCGGCGACGGCTGCCCAATTCGCCCAGACGGTGCGCCGGGTCGAACCCCGGCCGGCCGAGCACGACCATTACCAAGCATATGTACAAGCGTATACCCATGCGTTTGACCAGCTACGGGGCGTCTACCAAACGCTGACAGCGCTCCAGGAAAGGCCGTTTACGTCCTGATCGCCGCAAGCCAGGCTTCTTGAAAGGAGGGCTAAGACACCTCAATCGCCATACTGATGTTGTTTGACTGGTAAGCTTCCGATTTTACTGACCTCAAGGAGAAAATGATGAGCTTCAAGCGACTTGTTGTAGTACTGAGTGCATTGCTAATCCTGGCCGTGGCCTTTGCCGGCTGTGCCGCGCCCGTGGCGCCGCCCGCTGACGGCGGTGGTGAAGCTGCTGCCGAAGAGGCGACCGGTTCCGGCGACGAAGGTCTGGTCATTGCCGGTGTCGTCTTCCAAAGCGACACCTTCATGCAGACCGTTCAGAATGGCCTGCAGGCGGCAGCAGAGGAAGCCGGCGCCGAGCTGATTCTTGGGAACACGGAGAATGATCTGGCCAAAGAGTCGAGCATGATTGACGACTACATCACCCGTGGTGTCGACGCCATCGTCATCACGCCGATCTCGGCCGATGGCTCCCTTGCCGCGCTCAAGAAGGCCCAGGAAGCCGGCATCACCATCGTCTGCTTCAACACGTGCGTCAACGAAGAAGGTCTGGCCGCCACGTTCCTCGTTACGAAGAACGAAGACTTGGGCAGCACGACCGGCGCTGCCGCCGTCACGTTCATCGAGGAGCAATTGGGCGGCAGCGCCACCATCGGCCTGCTCAATTGTGACCAGTTCGAAGGTTGCCCGCCGCGCAAGGAAGGATTCCTGGCTGCAGTAACCGCGCTGCCTGGCGTCGAGGTTGTGGCTGATCAGGCCGGGTGGGTTTCTGATGATGCCCTGCCTGTGTCTGAGGCTATGCTGGAAGCCAATCCTGGCATCAACCTGCTGTGGGCAGCGAACGAGGGCGGCACGGTCGCCCACGCGCTGGCCGTGCAGTCTTCGGGTCTGGCCGGCGAGGTCTTCGTCGTTGGCACAGACATGAACAATCAGATGGCGCAGATGCTCCAGGATGATAACAACATCATGCAAGGCGTCACCGGTCAGGCCCCGTTCCAGATGGGCTATGATGCCTTCCAGGCCACCCTGGCAGCCCTGAATGGGGAAGAGTTGGAAGCCGTAACCAACACGCCGACCATCTACTTCGGCCGTGGCGATGATGAAATGATCAACCGCTTCGTTGAAACCGAAGGCAACGCCGTCTTCGAGATGGAATAAGGGCAGCATAACTTGTTCAGCCTCACCCAGAATTGACGCTTGAGGCGCCGATTCTGCCCCTCTCCACCGCGTGGAGAGGGGCGCGGAGCCTCCAATAAGGAGGCGAAGCAGGGTGAGGCTGACTTGACCCGGACGAGCTCTATCGTCAGACGGCGGTAACCATTTCGTCGCGAACAGATGGAACGTAGATTAGACGGATTGAGCGAATCTGCGCAGATAGAACCACAGTAATCAGCGTTGATCCGCCAAATCTTGCAACATTCGCGTTCTGTCTAGCGGCAGGCTGTATGGCTATTAACGGCGTATA
>CAWEEJ010000055.1:0-98623 GCA_963807905.1 uncultured Chloroflexia bacterium
CGCTACAGTCTTCGCCGTGGTCGGCGAGAAAGCTGACGAATGGATCGAAATGAGCCGCCGGATGGGTCCGGTGCGTGACGACGTAGTCAAAGGTTTGAGGCAGCAGCGCTTGTGAGGGCGCTGATGGATCACCGTCAAACGTCTCCGTAAATGCCCATCCATCCGCAATCGGCGGTACGGTCTGAAAGGGAGCGCTTTCAAGACCGATTGAGCCATGTCCGCTGACCGTATGTACTGCTGGCTTGAGGCGCGATTACAGACGGTTGAAATGACTTGATACCGCTCAATAGACAGAGCGGCAGTAGAGCCAAAATGAAGAGTCTACGGACAGCTATTCGTGTCATCATTGCTGGGTTCTCAGTATCAGGGCTTTCCGCTAATGCAGTCCATCGATGGTGGCGGCAGTTGATGCGGTCAGCACCTGCCCATAAATCATTTGCGCATTGCGGGCCATGGAGACCGGCGTAAAACATTCCTCCACCCGTCTGCGACCATACTCACCCATGCGCATGCGCATTTCCGGACACTGCATTAGGGTCAAAATATTGGCCGCCAGGGCAGGGATATCTTGCGGCGGTGACAGCAAACCTGAGCGGCCATCCTCCACAACTTCTCGGGCCCCACCATTGTCGAGGGCGACGACAGCCTTTTTCATGGCCATTGCCTCTAGATAGACCATGCCGAACGGTTCCTCAAAACCAGGCATTGTGTACAGGTCGCAGGCCGCCATGAGCTGCGGAATATCGCCGCCGGAATCCGGTGAAAATCACCTGTTCCTCCAACCCGAGCGCTGTCGACAGGTCGCGTAGCTCGGCGGAGTAGCTGCCCTGGCCGGGATGGGCACGCGGGTCATCTTCACCGACCACGAGCAGTCTAAAGTCGGGCCGCTCATCCTTTACCAGCGTCAGCGCCTTGAACAGCTCTGTGTGCCCGTTCCAATAGCATAGTCGTGACACAATCAACAGCAGCGGAACATCTTGCCCGATATCAAATTCTGCACGGACGACGCTACCGTCAGTAGCCAAATCCCACCGGTCTGCCTCAAGCGCATTTAGCAGCGGGTAAGTCTTTGCCGGATCATACCCCAATGCTGCAACGGATTCGGTGACGAATTGTGACACGCCGATAATCGCATCCGCCTCAGCCATCGCCCACAGCACTGAGCGGCTGATCCAGTCCTCCGCCTTGACATGCAGGTGAATAATGCAGCTGGCTCCTGTAAGCCTTGCCAGCAGTTGGCCATAGAAAGCGTCTCGCGGCTTCTCGGTGCAATGAATGACACCGATCGCATTTGCACGAATATAGCGAGCAAGACCGGCTAGACTCGCCATGGCAGGCGCCGTCGTGGTTACAGCATCTCTTGCGATGTCGCTCTTGCCCCGCTAATTAATTGACGTGCCAAAGTTTGTCGGCCGAATCTGCAGATCAGGTATACGCTCCAGCGCTTTGGCAGCGTCCGATTTTTCAGGACCGGCGCCATAGTTGCAGGCGACGTGGACTGTGCCCCAAGAGCGATCGATGTTCTCCATCAGTAGCGAATGAATGTAGGAATCTGCGCCGAAATAGGTCTGCGATTGCATAAACAGTATATTCACTCTCCTTTGCGAGCGTACGGAAAAAGTCACCATTGGGCATTGTGCACGTTGAAGAGAGCCGCCCACGCGGGTAAGGCCCAGCAGAAATACCCTCAGTTTATGCTCCTGGTAAAGGTGGAAAATCTACGCCATGGTCATGACGCCGCACTACTTCCGCGGCACCGTACTATTTTCTTGGAAAACGTAAACTGTTGAGTAGGCACGCCCACGTGCGGATCGTTCGCACGATGGCGTGCCAACTGGCCAATCTATCATTTCAAGCTTGACACATCACTAAACGGTCTTGGATAGAAACCAGCGATTGTTGCCGTTTTCTGGCTCGTAGTGCATTTCGTCCATCAACTGGCGTACCAGAAACAGGCCATAACCGCCTTCTTGCGCCTGCTCCAAATCTGGCTCGTTGACGGTGGAGAGATCGAATGCCTGCCCCCTGTCATGAAGGATCACGCTCAGACGCCGATCCTGAGGCGTCAACTGGAAGTCACCCCATATCGTGCCCTCTTCATGGCCATATGCGTGCTGTATGATATTGTTGCAGATTTCATGCACAGCAAGTTGGACTTCATAGAGCGTTTCTTTGGTACAATCCAGCTGCCACGCATCGAGCAAGAGTGACTCAATGATGCTACTAAGCGTCGACAGATACCGAAATTGGGCGGGAAATTCAATCCGAACCGTATCAACTTGTTTCATCGTCGACTCTCATCCGTGGCAACCAGGCGGGCGCCTGAATCAGTTCCGCAGCGGCTTCACAGACGCAGGCAGGGAAGTCTGTGCTATTCTGGCACAGATACGCAATCGGCCCGTCGATATTGCGGGCGGCGTTTCTGTAAAAATAGCACAATTGCTAGGATGTATCTACTAAACTGGTCGATTCACGCGCCTCACTATGCCACCGCTTTCATGACGACAAGGGTCTGATCGTCCTCCTGCTGATTCTTCCCCTGGAAATGGCTGATCGCACGAAAGAGTAACTGGCCGATCGTTGAGACCGGATGACGCCCAATCTTGTCGACTAACCACAGCAAGCGATCGTGACCAAGCATCTCACCGGCACTATTGCGTACCTCAGAAAATCCATCGGTCGCCATAACAAGCAGGTCACCGGGCGCAAGCTTCAATTCGCGGTCTACGCAACCGCTAGTCTGGCAAATGCCCAGAGGCGTGCCATCCGCTCCCAGCAATCGTGCCTTTCCGCCCGCACGGCGAAAAATAACCGGTGAATGTCCGGCGTTTGCATAGCGGAGGCACTGATCCAGTGGATTGTAGGTCGCTGTGAATACCGTTGCGAACATACCGGCCAATGCAAACTCCGTATACAGGTCAGCGCCCGTATAATCAAGCAGACCGCTCGGCGTGAGCGCCACTGCTGTGCGAACCCCCGTCCGCATGATTATGTGAATGACGGGGATAAAGAGTGCTGCGCTGACGCCTCTACCCGAAACATCTCCCACTGCAAAAACAAGTTGTCCGTCAGCATTTTGTATAAAGTCGTAGTAGTCGCCCCCAACTTGCGAGGCCGGGCGCGATCGCGCATAGATCTGCAACCCAGGCACAGACGGGATCTGCTGCGGCAAAAAGCTCTGTTGGACTTTTTGGGCGAGGTCTAAATCCAGCATACGGTCTTGAAGGATTCGGCTCGCCGGCGCAAGCCTAGCCGGACGCAGGCGTTGAAGCCAATTGTCTTGGCTTGCTGCAAGCACAGTGCGCCAACCGTTTATTTCCTGTTCGCCCCACACCCTGTCCACATTGAAATCTGGTGTAGCCATTAATCCTCCCCATCATCCGGAACTACCGGTAGATTTGGCGTGCCAATGCTGCGATCGCTTCGTCCTTGCCAGAATAAATATCGATCGCACTGTCCAAACGTGTAAGCTCAAAAACCATTCTGACGGCTCGCTGCAAGCTACAAAGGCAAAGATCGCCCCCGTTTTCGCGACAGGAACGCATGCCGTGTACCAGCGCGGCCAGTCCGCTGGAATCAATAAACTGAACGTCGGCCAAGTCTACGACGACCTGAGCGATCGGCTGACTGGCAGACTCAATGAGATGTTTGCGGAGTAGAAGTGATGATGACGTGTCGACACGCCCCATCACTTGAACAACGGTTATGTTGTCTGCATGTTGCACACTCAGTTCCATAGCACACTCCTTGCCCCGGATAACGCTGCGGAGTGCCGCCGCGGCGTCATATGATAGAGAGGCTTCTTGATGACGGTGCCCGATATCCACCAGACCTACGATTGCGGAAAATTCATGATTGAGGGAACACGAGTACGGTGCAACACAAAGACTACGCTGGGAAGTCAGCATCTATACCATCGGTAGAAACGCTGGATCCAGTTCACTGCAGCGCAATCGCCGGCATCATGAGGCTAGAATCACTCCTGCAAATTGACATCCAGGATTTGTGATTTGGGCGTAGCCACGGAAAACGCTGCCGCTTCTTCGAGCCGCCGCATGCGCATACGGCGACGCCAAGCTGCCGGCGTGCGCCAGAAGAGAACCCAGTCATCTGACCAGCCATGAACCGACCCTTGATAAACATCGGCGATGCAAATATCATCCAGCGTGGCGTCTGCCCCCAACGATGTGTACCACAAACCTGTGAAGCCGGCGGGATACTGTTCTCTTCGGCGCTGCCAAGCTTCGTCAACACGTCGGATTTCTTCCATAGTAAGCGGTTTCACGCCGACGAGGGCGAGATTCCCGCGAAGTACGTTAATGAGCTCAGGCAAGCGCATCAACTCCCAGCCCTCCAACAACAGGCCGAAGGGAACCGGGGAGCCATCGGCCGCCCGAGTGCGCCAACGGAGCAAGGCGACCTGCTCCAGACGAGTTGGCCCGTTCTGCTGGCAGGAGGGACGAGCCCCATTCCGGATAACCCGAGTGAACACAGGCCCGCTTGATGTCACCCCAATCGCCAGACTTATCACCGCAAATAGCGGCGAAAGCAATACAAGCAGAAAGAAGGCGAGTGCCCGATCCACTAGCGCACGCAAGATCCTCATCATGAGCCCTTCGTCCACATGATGTAGGAAGATGGGATCGTCCATTTGAACGCTGGTGCCACTTACCGCATTGATGAGCAATGATCCTCTCACGATTCGGTCATCAATGGACATTAGTTTTCCGATATACGTGTGATCCACAATCAGGCTGTGACTAATCGACGCGTCATCGTCCACAATAGAGTTTGCGCCGATCACGACCGCAGGCCCAAGCTCAACATTGCGGCCGATTCGGCAGCCGGCGCCGATATACACCGGAGGCGTAATCTGAGCGCTGGCATGGACCGAACTACCCGGATCCATCCAAACATCTTCGGCCAGCTGTCGTCCGGGAACATAGGCGCGTCGAATTCGATTCGGTGCAGGCGCTGCATCCGCGGGGTAGCCAATACTCGACAAATAGATCTGTTGGGCAGCTATGTACTCAGCAAACGTGTTTAGCGGATTCCAGTAGCCAGGTGTGACGTAATCGATAACCTTTTCGCCGGCAGCCTCCAGCGCGGGCAGCAAATCCAAATGACAATCGAAAACTTCATTCTCGGGGATGTGCAGTAGCGCCGCCGGCTCAAGCAAATACGCCCCGGTAGACTGGGGCGTTGCGCTTGCGCCGGCCAATTCGTCAAACAGCCGCACTCGACTGATGACTTCGTCGATTTCGCGCTTGCTATCTGGATGCGGGCGTGATGGGTGTGCCAGGATGGCGGTGACGGTCGCCGCATGGTCATAGTGGTATTCCAGTGCGGCTGCAATATCCACGTCCAGAATGCGGTCAGCCGGCATGACGAAGATCGTATCAGAAAACATCCGCTCGACGCGCTTCAGCACACCGGCTGATCCCCAGTCTTTGCGTTGTAGCAGGTACTGAAAGTGGGTGTCCCAACGTTCACCGGATCCAAGCGTTGTTTCGATCGCGGCGGCCCTATGCTGGAGACAGATCAAGATATCCTTGAGGCCAGATCGGACAAGCAGCTCGATTCCGTGAACGATTACGGGCCGATTCGCGACGGGCAAGAGCGGCGAGGGAATCGCCGCCGTCAGCGGCATGAGCTTGGCTTTTTCGCCCGTCGCCAACAAGATGGCTTTCATGCGCCCCTCCTCGACGTAGTTAGTTGCGAAGCGGGCGCCCGTTCGGCATGAGTGCCTGCTCGCAATCTTCATATATCCTAAAAAATTGATCCAGCTTCAACAGCTGCAACAGGCGGCTAATCTGTTCAGGAACATTCACCAGCCAGAGGTCGCCACCTCGGTCCCTCGCTTCCTTGGTCAAGGCGACGAGCATTCCCATGGCGGAGCTATCCAGAAAGGTCATCCCCCCCAAGTCAACGATTATTAGGGGATCGACGGCCATTTCCCGTCGTACCAATCCGACCAGCATGTCTAGATTGCCGCGATCTAGGCGCCCGCGAATTTCGATGACGCTTCTCTTCGCCCCCTGCCTTTCCGATGTATCCGTTTCTTTGGCAGATATGGAGACGCTATTGGATCCGTCATGCGCCAGCTGACCTCTATGCATCAGCCACCATTGACGCAGAAAGTTGTAGCCAAAGCTGACCAGATCGACGGCGTAGCGCTTCCCAAGACGGCGTGGCTCGCTGATAAGACGGTGGAGCCATTCAAAGCCGCTCTGCTGCATCCACTCCGGTGCACGCTGCGTTACGCCGGCAATGAAGTCAAATGTGCCACCAACACCCACCATGACAGGAACACCCAATTCGTCGGCGTGCGCTGCGATCCATTTCTCCTGTTTTGGGTTGCCAAACGCAACCAGGAGAATATCAGGTCTTGTCGCTTTGCAGGCAGCCACTATGGATGGATCATCGGCGGCCACGGCGGCGGCAGTAGGTGAGTCAACGCCGACAATACATAACTTCGTGTGACGCTTGCGGAGGATATCGGCTGCCCGCTGGGCGATACCCGGCGCCGCGCCCATCAAGTAGATGCGATAGCCTCGTTGCGCAGCCCGCTCCATCATTGAATTGACGAGGTCGATGCCGGTCACGCGTCCCTCAATCGGCGCGCTCAGCAAGCGCGCTCCCCACACCAGCGGCATGCCATCGGCTGTGGCCATGTCAGCGTGCTGGAGAATCCAGCGCAACTGCGGATCGCGCAGCGAGTTCACGACGAAGTCAGCATTGATCGTTGCAATCTGGTGCCATCGACCTGTGGCACGGCCGATCGCAACAAACTCATCGATCCGATCGAGAGCTTCCGTCATATTCAGCGTATCGATGGGTGTGCCAAGGATTATTAGTAACTTACGTACAAAGCCCGCCCTGCCCGCCTCAGCAGCCGGCATTTCGGGCGCGGTTGTTGCCATTGCGCGCCTCCTCACATTTTGCCTGCCGGACAAGTACGACGACTCAATAGGCCCCCTTACCAAACAAAACAGCCGGAATCGTCTTCAGAACAATCAGCAGATCCTGTCGCAAACCTTGGCGAGATATGTACTCCAGGTCAAGCTCTACCCACCGTTCAAAATCAAGGTTGCTGCGCCCCGAGATCTGCGGCAATCCGGTTAGCCCAGGCATGGCATCCAAGCGACGCAGGTAATGGACATCGTAGTATTGGACTTCATCGGGAACAGGCGGGCGAGGTCCGACGATACTCATTTCGCCTTTCAGCACATTGAATAGTTGCGGCAGTTCGTCAATGCTGAATTTGCGGATGAAGGCGCCAACTCGTGTCACACGTGGATCCCGCTGCATCTTGAACATGGGCCCGCTTACTTCGTTCTGCGCCAATAACATCGTCTTACGGTCCTCTGCATCAATGCACATCGACCGGAATTTGTAGCATGTAAAGAGCGCACCGCCCTTGCCCAATCGGGTCTGACGAAAGATGACGGGGCCTGGTGACTCAAGTCGAATAAGCAAGGCAAACACCGCCATCATCGGCCAAATCAATGACAGTGCCAAGAGTGAAACAGTTACGTCAAAGGCTCGGCGGAGCACGCCAATTGCCCGAACGCGCATCTGCCAGACGACGAATATGGGGCGTTCGAGCCACAGACGGCGCGGTCGCTGAAAGCGCGGGTGAGAAAAATAGGAGAGCACCGCCTTTGATTTCTCCGTCGCCATGTCTGTATATCGATCTGATTCGGCTTTCGGTTGTTGAGCCATGTGCACCTCTAGGATTCTTCCCGTGCCGTGCGCACCCAGCCCTGACGTTCAAGGCCAAAGAGCACGCGTCCATAGAGCAAAATCTTCCAAAGCAAGAAGAACGGAGCGTAGAGCAGCGCAAGATAGGTCTTCCGCGGCGCCCGGGTCATGATCAGTCCGGATAAGAGGTAGAACAGCTGGCACAACAACATCAACGCTGTCAGCCCCAGAGCTGTCGCCGATTGCATGAACAGGGCGATGACCAGCAAGCCGAGGCTCGCTACCGCTAAGATTGAGAAGGGTGGTATGAGATGCTCCACGACAGCGTCGCAGCAAACGAAAGCCTGAGACCAGTTTCTATCTTGCACCGCTTGGCGGGTCCCGCTAATGAGTGCCGGAACGTACCGCCGGATCATTTGCAGTCGTCCTTGCTCCCACCGCACATTTTGGGTATATGCGGTGCGTAATGAGGTCGGCATCTCGGCACGTACGATGGCATCCGGCGCAAATTCCACGCGCTCACCGCCCAAAACAAGCGCCATATGAAATTCAATGTCTTCGGTGATGGAGGCGGACCAGCGATAGTCTGCCAGCGACTCTCGCCGAAAAACCATCCCGTTGCCTTTCAGACCCGCTGAGGCGCCCACGACCATGCGGCCAAGCGGCCGCACATAATGGACGGCTGTCAACGCCGCTGCGCGCAACCCAACCGACCAGGAATCTGCATTATCCATGACACCGTAGTAGGCCTGAATGACTCGGGCGCCCTGGCTGAGGCGGGCGTCCATGACCGTCAAGAAATTGGACGAAACCTGAGAGTCGGCGTCAATAATCACCAGCGCATCAAACTCATGATCTCCGTCACGCAGGCGCTCAATGAGCCATTGTAGGGCATAGCCTTTGCCGATTTCCTGCGCGTCATGGCGTGCGTGAACAGTGACGCCAGCATTGCGTGCGCACACGGCCGTTCCATCACTACAGTTGTCGGCGATGACATGCACGTCAACCTGTCCCGGCGGATAATCAAGCCTCGCCAGACTGTCTAGAAGGTGCGGCAGCAGCAGTTCTTCATTATGCGCCGGTATGGCAATTGCAAAGCTATGCCGAGGCGTTTCCGTCACCTCGGTTTTGGCCGGTGCGAGCCATGCGGCAACTGTGAGTAGAAGCAGATAGCCAGCCATCATCGCCACGGCCCCGGCCATCAGCCAGTAAATCGCTGTGAGGAGGGCAAGTATAGGATTCATTGGTTGGCCGTCTCCTCGATGATGGCCAGGATGCGTGCAGCGTTGCGCCGGGCGTCAAAGCAGGATTCCGCACGCGCCCGAGCGCAGCGTCCGAATCTCCGGCGCAATTCGACATCCTCCAGCAAACGGGATAGCGCGGCCGTCAGGGCCGATTCATCATCTGGTGGCACAATGAAGCCGGTTTCTCCATGGCTGACAATATCCGTTAGCCCGCCGACATTGGTGGCGACGATTGGCAAACCTGTGGCGCTGGCCTCGACGGCAGCGATGCCAAAAGCCTCGGCCCTGGTGGGAAACGCAAAAATATCGCTCGTCTGGAAGAGCCTGATCAATTCAGGTGAATTGGGTGTCAGGTCATCGCGAATTGCCACACCGGCCATCGGTGAAATCGGCGTACGAGTAACCAAAATGAGCTCGACCAACCCTGGCGGCAGGGCCTGGAAGGAGCGCAGCAACAGATCTCCACCCTTGCGCTGTAGATCTCCACCTACGAAGAGGATGCGAGTCGGCCGGTCTTCCTCGTAGATACAAGCAGGGTGCCAGCGGTCCAAGTCAACGCCGGGCGGAATCACCTCAATTCTCCTGGGATCAACGGTGTAGTCGTCAATGAGCGAAGTCTTGACCCAGTTCGACCACGGCAGCAGTCGCCTTGCGCCACGTAGCAGCTTCACAATCACAGCGTGTTTGTACCAGCTGAATGGCCCTTTATCAGCCTGATGATTGTATGATGTGCCCATACGATCGAGCTGTACGGGCGTCATGTCGGTGCAGAGAATGTACGGGTGTTTCCGTGCAATACGGCCGCCAATTGCTGCGGGCGTTTGGGTGTTAAAAAGTACGACATCGGCCGGAGCAGCGCGCAACCCCTGCTGCACCTGCGCCCGTCCATACAGCATCCCACGCAGCTGAGCAGGCACCATGGGCCATTCGATCCACTCCTGCCCGGGATTCTCATAGGTCACTTCAACCCAGGAAGCTGCGACTTGCTGCGCTTCGTCCACAAAGCGACGCAGGTTCTTGTAGTAGGTCTCATGGCCCAAGTGATTTTCCATCACAAATGTCGTACGAATCATGAGCGTTTTCCTAGGCGGTCGGAAGCGTCTGCCGCACATAACTGGCCAGTCGATCTGCGTAGCAATCCAGGCTCATCCCCTCCAGAACTCGCCGTCGCCCTGCCTGGCCCATGCGTAGCGCCACGTCCGGCTGCTCTAATAATCCCTCGATTGCATAACGCAGTGCAGCACTGTCCTGGGGCGGTACATAGAGGCCCGTTTCTCCCTCGATGACGACGTCTGTTTGACCTGGGGTACGTGTACAGATTACGGCGCGCTCCATGGCCATGGCTTCCAGGATGGCGGTGACACCTGCCTGGAACTGGACATGCTCTAGAGGCATCACGGTGAAGAGTGATTCTGCGTAAAGCCGGCGCAAATCATACTGCGAGAATTTCTGTACCGTTACATTAGGTGGAATGACCACCTGCGCGGTGGAATCCGCCCGTTTGGACCAGGGGCTTGCGGCGGCGATCACCACTTCGATGTCGAGCGCTTCAACGGCACGGATTAGCGTTGGATAATCACGAAATTCCAGGCCTACAGCACAAATCATCGGACGAATTGTCGCCGACACTCGGCGCGGTGCAAAGAAATCTGCGTCTACCATAAAGGGCGTAAGCGTCAACCTATCCTCTTTCACCGCCCAGCGCTCTTGAATGAACTGTTTCTGCCAACTCGAATAGACAAAAATGTGGTCGATTTCTTGGTTGGGTCGTAGTCGGTCGATCAGTCGCATCTTCTTGCCGACAGACAGAATGTGAGCGATCATGAAGTGTTGCGCTTGCTTGCGGCCCATGATTCGCCACAGGCCGGCCAACGGGATGCCGACCTGCTCGCCATCCGTGAAAATGAGGCGGTATTCGCCTTGCACCATGTAGCACGCCAACGCCAACATCAGATTTGGCCCACCGATATGTTCTAGCGCTCTTCCCTTTGCGCCGGTAATGCGGCGAGCCATTGCATAGTCCAGGAGATCTGCATCAAAGGCCCTCGCCATCGCCAAATAGTCTGCCTGCGGTCGACGGCCGGCGGCAATCTCTTCTTCGATTGTCGCTGGGATAATCCCGGAGACGGTCAGCAGGACGTCTGCCATGCGTGGGCCCCTCGCAAACCCCAGGTGTAACATCCAGCCTTGCGATACCGGCCTTCAACCCTAGGAAATTGTGATGCAAATACCGCTGCGGAATATCGCTGCGTCTGCCGGTGATTCATTTTCGTCGGGATTTACCGGCTAGTCGTTGCGATGTCTTTGAGCAAGGCAACCAACTGCAGTGCATTGCGTTCGGCGTCAAAGGATTGCTGGGCGAGCGCTGTACCCGCTTCACCCATTTGCAGACGCAACGCGGGATCTGCCGTTAGTCTTTGCAGCCGCTCCGTCAACGCCTCGCTGTCGCCGGGCGCAATCAAAAATCCATTGCCACCTTCGTGAACAATCTCGCCGATGGCACCAACCTGGGTCGCAACGATGGGCAGCCCAGCTGCTGCCGCTTCAGACAAGACCATGGGCAGGCAGTCGCCCCAAGTGGGGAGACAGAAAATATCGCAAGCATGAAAGAGTTGGATCAGCTGCTGGCTATTTGGCTGCATCTCGTTGTAGACGAAGACTCCCGCTTCCGGCGCGATCGGCGTACGCGTCACAAGGTGAAGTTCAAGAGTTGATTCGTTTGTCGCAGCATGGGCTGCGCTACACACTCGAAGCTCCCGGAACGACTGCAGGAGAAGCTGGCCGCCTTTCCGCTCGAAGTCTCCCCCCACGAAGAGAATGCGCAGCGGATTCTGATGGGGATGCCGCGATTCGGCACGCTTCCACAGACAGGGGCGAATTCCTGGTGGGATGACCGAAACCTTGTAACGGGGCACACCATAGTCTTCGACCAGGCCGTCCTTGGCCCACTGTGACCAAGTAACGAGATGGCGCGCCCGCTGAAAGCAATTGACGTTCAGGCGCCATTTCTGGCGCTCGACCCAATCCGATTCTCGCTCATGATCGTAATACTTGCCGAGTACATCATACTGGGTCGGTGTGGCGTCCAACGAAACAATGGCCGGTATTCGCTTTAGCCATGGTCCGGCCAAAACAGCGGCCACTTGCGTATGAATAAAGAGCGCATCGAGCTCACACTCGTGCGCCATTCGCCGGATTGCCCGGCGCGCCCGCAGGCCTGCACGCACAGTCCAATTTGAGCGGTAGAGAGGGAGGCGCGCAGACAGTCCTGCAGTCTCGAAGTCGATCAATCCCCACAACGGCCGCACGCTTGGGTCCATTGGGACAGCCTCGCGCAAGTTCTGCGTGTGGGTACGATGACCAAGCGTCTGCTCAAGCACAAAGCCGATGGTATAATCACTCATATTCATTTGACCGCCAACAGAGTCACTCTATCAACGTAATAAGTGCGCAGAAAACCTTCATCGCTCTTGAGATAAAAGCCTGTAAGATACTCGTAGTCCGGATCCAACATGAGATCATCCAGCCAAACAACAACATTGATCCACGTGTTGGGTGGGATCGACCGATTGACGCCAAGGTAGTATAAACGCGTTTCAGAAAACGCGTCTTGCGTGTTCCGCAATGCCGAATAGTCTTCAAATTCCCAGTAAGAATTGGCGTTGCTGCCAATGACCGCCACGGCCAGGTCGTCCGTGTCCATAAAGTCATTGCCACTATTCAGCCAAAAACTGATGCCAACCACTTCGTTGCGCAGATAAGCCACATTTGCGTTCGATTTCACGGTAAAATAGAGAGTGGCGTAGTCCGCAATCGGCGTTACGGCGATCACCACGCCGCCCGTATCCAGTGCCTGCACTTTGTCCAGTGGCTCGAACCAGTGCGAGGCATCCCAAGCGTTGAATCTAACCAAAGTGCTATGTTCCAGTGTCCAGTGGCTCTCAAGGTCTTCATCATAGATCGGGATTTCTTGAAACATTGAGTGATCGATCCCCGTACGCCGCTCACCGCTAACGCCATCCGAGGGCGGAGTTGGTGCTATGCCGCGCAGGCGTTGCGGTATTCCGCCCGTCGCTTTGATCAAATAGGCCGCTGCCGGTCATTGATACAGCACTGGACCCGGTGTCAAAAAGCGATATGGCTACGGTCGGTGTCGGGTGGACAGATTCCGCCGGCGGAGCGCCCATGACGATTGTGCGGCTGCAACCGGATATGATTAGCGACACAAAAAACAATGCAATCCATAGTCGCTGTCGGTTTTGCGAAGGATTCATGGCACTGTTCAAACCTTAAAGTTCCCATTGTGTTCAACAATGGATACGGGTGAGATCTTGTTGATCCTGACGATACGTGCCGGAATGCCAACGGCCGTACCATTGGCAGGCACATCAGACAGAACCACAGCATTGGCTCCAACCTTGGCCCGATCGCCCACTGTGATTCCGCCGAGGACGCGCGCCCCGCGCCAACAAAAACATGATCACCAATGACGGGAAAGGCGTAATCCTCACGCATGCCAATCGTGACGGAAGCGATTACGCTACAGTTACGTCCCATACGCTGGACGGCAATGACACAGCCCATGGGATGAGGCAGGTAGAGACCCCCTTCAATCTCACCCCAAATTTCTAGGCCAAATCGGAAAAATATCCAGCGACTCAGCAAACCGTAGAGTCCAGGAATTGAGCGGGCTTGAAACCAACACGCCAAGCGATACCAGGCCAGCGCTCGCAGTGGCGGATGACGCAGGAGAAGGCTCAGGATTGAGCGGAAATTGAGCGTCGACGGATCGGCAAAGTGACTCGGCACAACCCAGCGCGCGGCATCCAACGCAAAGCGCCTCATCACCATTCGCCTCGACGCTCGGCAAGCACCGAGCCTGAGGGTTGGCGCCAGGAATCTTTGAAGGTCATGTAGAACATCTTTCTTCCCCCCAATTCGTCGGCGATTCCCTGGTAATGGTTCAAGTTATAGATGCCGCTATATGCTGCTCGCCATGTCGTTGTGGATCCGAGGCGTTCGCCGACAGCGGCGATCCAACGCAGCGCAGCGATGACCGCCGTTCTGGGCAATGGCCTCGAGAGACAAAGATAGGTCAACCAGCGCACATACGTGTGACGTCCATGAAACTCTCGTCCGATGGTCGGCAGCAACCAGCCTTGTCCTTTTTCCTGCGCAAAGATGACATCGTTGCGCCCATAGGCATAGGGCGTCTGGCGCCAGGACGTGAAAGAGCGCTCGGCGTAGTGGTAGCCGATGGCGTCTGGTTGAAAAACAAATCTGAGCCCCTGATCGGCAAGTCGATATGCCAGCTCTACATCTTCCGCCCGGCGAAACCGTACGTCAAAAGGCGGCGCGCCAGCGATGTGCTGCAGCAATAGAGAAGCATTGCCCGTGTAGAACTGACGCGCCGTCGGCTGCCATTTGTCCGCTAGCATGGCAGCGTACTGCTTCGCTAGCATGAACTGCTCCCAGCGCACCCAGGGTTGCATGGCGAAGTCAGGCGGCGTCAGCATGGGGCCTAAGACGACGACCCGATCGCCATGTAATTCATGCGTGACTACGTGCTCGATTACCAAATGCGGAGTCGGGACGACATCATCATCGAGAAACAGAACGAGTTCGCCCGTGGCATTCGTGACGCCCAGGTTACGCGCTGCAGCTGGCCCCTGATTATTCTGTGTCAAGACACGCAGGCGGAGGGGCGTCGGGTGACTTTCCAAGTATTCCATTGTGCCGTCGGTTGCCCCATCTGAGACGACAATTACTTCGAGCAGATCAAGCGGATAGGACTGCCTTTCCAGTCCGCCGATCACTTGCTGCAGTCGCGGAAGGCGGTTGTAGGTTGGCAGAACAACGCTAATGGATCTCACGCAGCTTTCCTTATAGGTCGCGGATAACGCGAGCCGGCACACCAGCCGCAAGACAGCGAGGAGGGATATCTCGCGTAACCACGCTACCGGCCCCGATGACGCTGCCAGCGCCGATCGTCACGCCGTTGAGTACGATCACACGCGTGCCGAGCCACACATTCTCTTCCAGGATAATCGGTTTGGATTCCGGACGTTCGTGGCGGCGTTCCGGCTCAAGGCGATGAAAATCGTTGTCCATGATCATTACGTGTGTCCCGATATTGCAGTCGGCGCCAATCTGGACCAACAGCGAAGCGGAAATTGAACAGCCATAATTGATGTAGGTACGGTCACCGATGTCCAACGTACCGGTGGAAAGTACCACGAGATCAACCGGGGCGACAGTCGAGATGATGCGCACGCGATCGCCAACGCAAAGCGTTCCCCAGTTTTTGATCCGAGGCACGCCCCAAAGACGCACGCGCGTGCCGAGCGTGACGGCCGAACGAAGACGCCAATGCGCACGAAGCACGGCCGAGCCGTCAATGGAGAGTTGCCTCATTGCCTGCAGGTAAGCTGGCAGGTTCAATATGTCGAGCGGGCGCTTTAGCGTTTTCGCTTCCATTATTCCGTTCCATATCTGTCAAACAGCGCAATGGCCGAGCTGGGACGCCGCCGACAAGCATATGGGGCAGTACCGATTGCACGACCACGGCGCCGGCAGCAACGATCGCTCCTTCACCGATGGTAACGCCAGGCAGAACAATAGAACGAGCGCCAATCCATGCGCCGTTGCCGATGCGAACGGACTCGGTCTCGACCCTTCCCCACCTCCGGTATGGTTCACCGATCTGATGCCCCGTGGTGAGGATCATGACTTCGTGGCCAAGCGCTACCTGATCCCCTATCTTCACCTGGCTACCAAGGTCAAATAGACAACCAATATTGAAGACGCAGTCGACCCCGATCGATAGGTTGGAAACCATATCACTGTAGCCGGATATCCGGGGTGCTCCCATGAAGATAGTACCTTGTCCAATTCGGAATCCGATGGTCCGCAGGATCAAAGTACGCACCCGCGTCAGCGCGTAATTGGGCAGCGGTTTCATAGCCAGTTGGGCAAAGAGCAGGCGAGGGCGGATGCCGGCCAACTCTTCCTCCAGTAGCAGTCGCCAATGGTGCATGATGGGGCTCCTTACGTTCATGCCGCCTAAATGGACGCGGATTGGCGAAACCTGGAACCCGGGACTGGTTTGTCTACAGAATTGTTGGCATTGATACGGCCGAATCCATTAACCAGCCCGGCCATGGCGCCCACGTACAGCATGCTCTGCGCATCCCAGGACATATCTACATAGGCATATAAGAAGTGCATTGCCAGATAGATTGTCGCCGTGGCAGCCACCGCCTTAAGCGCTGGATCCGTGGCATCACAGATGGCGCGTACGCCCGTACTGATGCTGAATCCAATAAAGAAGAGCATCGTCATGAAGCCAAGAACGCCCGTCTTCACCCACACCCAAAAGATCGAATTATGGACGATGTACTCCCACCAGATGAAGAAGCTAATGTCCGGCATGGGAACGACAATAAAGAATTTCTTGCCAAAACCTACGCCAGTTAACGGGACTTGGTGAATCGTGAAGCTCGTATTGACGTTTTCTATGATGCGATAAAGGTTAGACGAATAGTCGGCGCCGCTCTCATTTGGCGCTACGATTGATTTCACAGCCTGCGCCGGCAGACCGAGCGCGCCGCTACTGTTCCAATACGCCAAGGTATATGTCGTAAGGATGATCAGACCTATGGGGGCAATAATCCAGAAGCGACTGCGATTCTCAAAATAGAGCAAGACAGCCAGAAGCACCAGGGCAACGCCCAATCCAATAAATGCGGCTCGACGCTGTGTAGCAAGATAGGTAATGATGATCGGCAGCATGAGGGCTGGCAGCAAGTGTCGTCTGAACGGCATAGCGCCGAATAGAAAAGAAGCAAGCATAAAGACAAAAAACGTATTCATGTGCACGGCAGCCGAATGCTCGGTAATGCGCTCTACGCCCGTCAAATCAGTGCCCAGCACCCCAAAGTAGTAGTAGGTGCCGATGAGTCCTTCGACAACCAACGCAATCATGATGAGCCAGATCATTTGCATCACATGGCGCCGCGTATCAATGAGGTTGCTGACCAAAATCATCGTGAGCGGCAGGTAATACATTGGGCGCACTTCCCAAAGACCGATGTTGAGGTTGCCCCCCTTGATCTGTCCGTAGAGGACGCCCGTTGTCAAGAAGAAAGCAAATGCCAACGATGGCCAGAAAAGCGGTCCTTGATAAAATTCGACGTCGCGCACGACAAGTCCACGGATGAGCCACGCGGCCAGCGTGATCACTAGAAAAAGCTCCAGCGGGCTAAAGATGAGCGCACCATTTATATATAGGATCGATTCCGGACTCGATAGGTTTTTGACAAATGGATACCATGGCATCAGCCTGGCATCACCAAGAAGCCCGAAAAAGAGCGCCATATAGAGTCCGAGCCGTGGCTGGGCGAAGATCAACGCCACGACAGCCAAGAAAGCAACGCCACCCACCGGAATCGGGATGGGTGCGACGACAAGCATGAACAGCGCCGTCACCACCGTCAATGCCATCAGGCTCGTGAACCACAGCGCCTCTGCAAAGGCGGCGCGTCGATTCTGAACTAAAACGCTCATGCCAGTCGGACTTGTTAGACCATCATGGAGCATGGTTGTTTCCCGAAAAAATCCAAACAATGAGGGTGTGGGGTCTAATTAGATCAGGCCGTTCTTGAAGTAATAGAGTGTCGTCATCAGGACGACGATTACGCCGGTCGCCAGTGCCCGTTCACGATTCGAACGTTCTCGCATCAGCAAGCTGCCGACAAAGCAAATCAACAGGAAAAGCAGAAAGAGATTCACTATCCTACTCCTGTGGTATCCAGCGTAGTATCCACTTCGGAGTTTTTGTATGCACGCGATTCATTGCGACCCCTAAAATTGGTACCGGATCAATCTCGTTGATGGCTCGCTGAATCATAGATTTCGTGCTCACTCCCTGTAGGACCACGAAGCAACACCCGTCACTCAGTGCGGTCAAGGGAATCGAGTCACTCGTAGCTAATACAGCCGGTAGGTCCAGTAGTAAATGATCGAAGCGTTCTTGTAGTTCAATGATGATCTCTTGCAGTCCGTTGCTCCTGGCGGCGAACGGGCGTTTTGGCGGTGACAACTTCCCGGCAGGCAAGATGGCAAGATTCGTTTGATGAGACGTTATCAGGACGTCGTCCAAACTGGCACGCTGTTCCAAGACGCCCGCAATGCCTGGATTGGCTGGAAATGTGCCGGACAAATGCGGATTAGGCCACCACCAATTTAGGTCGACGATGCAGACAGGATCCGCCCGGTCATGGGCAAGGATCGTCGCCGCGGCAAACGTTACATAGGAGACGCCTTCGCCTCGCAGGGCAGAAACCATCGCCATGGTTCGCGGTATTCCGTTGCCGTGGGCCAAACGTGTCAGCATATGACGGATCGAATAGGTGACCTCGGGGGGAAATGCTTCAATGCTTTGTAATGTTTCGGACTGCAGCGCAAGGAACCCATCGGTCGTAGCCAGAGCGGCCGGCTTATTTGTTCCACTCGTCTCTCGTCGTCGCGATCGAAACATTGCTCTCTCCAGAGGACGTTGGTTGTCCAGTCTCCGCCACACGTTGCTGATCCCCACAGTCCAGTCGATTCAGTTTGCTGCGCTGATTTCAACAGGCTTCTTTCGCTGCAAATACTGCGAGGTCAAACTTCGTGCGAACTCTAAATCCGCTTTCGAAATCACGCCCAGTATGCCAATCAGCGCAAAGTATGTCCCAGCGGCCAACGCGATTTGAATGGCGATATTGTGAGTCCGCAGTGCCCACACGATGCCGGCCATGGCCGTGCTGGCCAACAACACTCGCAGGGCAATGGTTAGATTGTTGCGATCCAGCATGCCCTTGGGTAACAGGACAATGCCTGCTGCTACCATGCCGGCCTCAGTCACTACGAACCGAGCGCGCCACCAATCGCACCGTTGCCAAAAGCACTCGCACACCATGGTACCAAGAGCATGTCTAGCGGCAGGGTGGCCACGACCGCTACCGCCATTACCGCTGTCCATACATTCTGCCGGTCGATCGAAATCAGCGTATATCCCAGAATCATGTTCTGATAGGTCATGATCATGACAATACCCATTACCGCAAGCACAGGACCGCTTCCCACAAAGTCAGCCCCGTACAAGAGCTCGACGAGTTCGCCGGCAATTGCCAGCAGCCCTAGCCCCATTGGCGCCCCCAAAATGAGCATTGCATCAAAACTCTTCGACACTATGCGATATAGCTGCTGCTGATCCTCGACGTAGAGACGGGACAAAGCCGGAAACAGCGCGCCGACAAAGACGAGGGGAACAAAAAGCATCGTACCAAAGAGCCGATCGGCAGCGCTGTACAGCCCCACAGAATGATCCCCGACCAAAAACGAAATAATGACCACGTCAATTTGCATATAAATCGTCAGGAAAATGGCAGAGAGCAAATAGGGCAAACCACCGCGCAAGAGAGCCTCTGCTGTCATCAGATCAAATCTTGGCCGCAGCTTCTCCGGCCCATACCGGTGGGCGAGATAAACGAATTGGATCAGGAACGTGACAGCGGAGGTGATGACGGTTAACATGGCCAACGCCATGACCCCATACCCTAAAAACAACAATCCAACGCCAAAACCTGTGTAGAGGACCTTGCCGGCGATCCCACTTATGGCAGGAATTTCCATCAGCTCCAAGCCATTTAGGATAGACTGACAGGCATTCGTGAGTTGCCAAACCAGGCCCGCAGCACCAAGTAAAAGCATGATGTAGAGCTTTTCCTGAGAGTAGCCAATTGCATGTAGAACGGCGCTGAGCAGGACGATACAGATTGAGAAAAAGAGTACGCGCAAGACGATGCTGGTACCGAAAAACTGTGGCGTTTCCTCTACCCCTCGAGCCGTCTCCTTAATAAGTAGCGTATCCATACCAAACGTAATCAAGACCCCCAGCATGATCCACCAGGACTCCGCCAGATGCAGTTTTCCAACTCCTTCTGCTCCCAAATAGCGCGGTACGAACACGATCATGACTGTTGCCAGGAACCACGAAATGAGCTGCGAACTCATCAAAACGGTTGTATTTTTCGCGATTGTCCTTATCGTTGAGTACACTGCGTCACCGTTGCCCGAAGACGGGCCTACGCTGGCTGGGCTTTGACGCGCGCGTTTGGGGGTTGTCCATTGCAAGTTGAGACCCCGGTACCGCTGCTTGTGGCAATGCCGGAGTCGACCGGTTGACCGCCTCTGCCGTAGTAACTCGAGCGTTAGACGTTATACTAGCAGGCTTCGCTTCCGGTATCATTGCAATGACAGGTAGATTCAACTCTTGTCGTACATCGATCGGAAACCGCAACGTACGATCAAACAATCCTCCACCCAAGATACCGGTCAGGCTAATGGCAATCCCGGAAGCAACAAACACAATAAAGGTGAGCAGCAAGCCTTTCAATGACTGTTCTGGTTCTCGTGGCAACTCAGGAGCGTCAACCACGAAATACGTTTGCCGGATATCGCTCTCAGTCTGGGTAAGCACAAGACGTGCGTCTTCCAACTTGGACTCAGAGCGCACGAGACCGCGCGTTGGCAATATCGACAGCCGCTTGCAGCCGAGTAATCTCTGCCACCTCCGTTGCCGGCCGTTCACCGCGCACTGGCTCAGGGTGCAGGGTCAAATAATCAGTCAGTGCTTGACGCGCCGGCTCGAGTTGCCCTCGATAGGTATCCACAAGCTCCGTAAAGAAGATCAGGGCTGCTTCACTATCCGTTCGATCTTTGTTCAACTTCCATTTTACATAAGTGTCGATAGTTGACGCCACGAGTTCTTGTGCCACCTGTGGTTCTGCATGGGCTGCGCCAATCATCATCAAATTGGACCCCAGTTCAGATGCCCAAACATTGTTGCGAGTGTCGGCCAGCAGTGCATTGGTTGCCTCAGGTTCACTCCGTAATCTGGTCGCCAAGCTAGTCTGTTCCACAACTGCCTGCATAAATGCATTGGACCGCAGAAGCTCCTCCAATTCGCTGCGCGTGGCTGCTGCCGGCGTGACCCAGCCATAACCGCTATCACGCAGGGCTGTCAATGAGTCGATCAAAGATTCGCCCTGGACATAGACCGTCGCACGCACGATATAGTTGGGCTCCCGCGTTGTCGCATGGGCGATGCCCGCTCCTGCCATCACAATAATTGGCGCCCAATACAGCCAACGATGACGGAAGTAGCTTTCTGAGATACGTAGAAGGAAGAGTCGCAGCACAAATGAAACCCCGCTTGGGTAGAGAGAAAATGAGCCGAAAAATCCAGAGATTTAGCTGACGGTAACCGATTGAGTTGGCCTGCGCAGGAACGGCAGGCATGCTCCGCCGTTCCTGCGCGATAAACAATCGGGCTGACAAGATCAATATTGCATTGGTCAAAATAAAGTTGGGGGCCGGTTCGATCAGCCCAATTGGAGGGACAAAAGGACGATCGGGAAATCATTACTACGGTGACAGCCACTTATGCAGTCATTCGGCGATCACATTCAGACTTTAATCGAGGGCTGCTACATCTAACTCTAGTCGTGTAAGCCTTCCAAGCACTTCCAAGAGCACTTGCGCCCGCTCCGTGCCTTTTAGGCCGCACTGAAAGACAGCCTCCAGACCGGCGAACGGGCCGGTTCGGATATGTACGGCCTGCCCCGGTTTGTAGAGATGATCGGCCAAAGTAATGCTAGCCTTGCTGGCTTCGACCCGGCACCGAATGTGGTCAACTACATCATCAGTTATAACGGCCGGCTGACCAGCGAAATGGACCAGCGTACGTACACCCGGAAGAAGACGCAGGTTTGGGACATATGGAGAAAGCAAATCAGCTTTCACGAAGAGGTAATGTGGAAAGAGTGCCTCTTCTCGAGTGCCACGGCTGTAGCCCCGTTTAATCTGAATTGTCGGAAAAAAGACTTCAACGTCATGCGCATGGAGTTGACTCGCGACCAATACTTCTTTCCGGTGATTCGTGTGGAGTAAGTACCAATTTTTCGTCATTCTCATTTCATCCAGGTGTTATGCAGCAAACGCCGATATGTAAACCTGTTGCCATTGTTGAGTGTAGCGAACTGACGCGCCAGAAGCGCGCCACAGCCGCGCCACAAATTCTCTCGAACCTGCCGATCTGACGTGCTTGCTAACTGTTGATCAGCCCATTGCGAACCGCATACTTCACCAATGCAGCGCTGCTGGTAATCTCCAATTTCTGCATCATCCGGCTGCGATAGCTATCGATCGTGCTGATCGCCAATCCCAGTTGCTGGGCAATATTGGCGCTCGAACGGCCTTCGGCGACAAGACGAAGTACCTCAAGCTCACGCGGGCTCAACTGAGCAGGGCGCACAGCTTGATCTCGTTCGCCGCCCGGCTGCGCGATGTAGTCGTTGACGAGCATGTCGGTTAAACGCTGGCTCAAGTAACGATGATTGGCCATAACGGTCTTGACCGCGATTGGCAAATCCTGTGCCACGGATTCCCGCAGCACATATCCCTGCGCGCCAGAGAGCAGCGCTTGATAGACGTGCATACAGTCTCCATAGGCCGAGAGAATGATAATCCTTGTCTCTGGGGATCGCTTGACGATCTGCTCGGACGCCACCGTCACGTTGGTATCAGAAATGCTGGTATCGAGGATCGCAATATCAGGACTAGTATTCTCGACCTGGCGCATGGCATCGACGCCGCCCAATGCGCAGGCCACAACCACATAACGCGGTTCGCTTTCTACCAAAATGCGCAATTCTTCGCACACGGCGCCGGGGTTTGCAGCCAGGACGATAGTCGTGTTCATTGTAGTGTCTCCAAGATGACCGTCTGTCCCTGCTTTGCTGTTGTCTCGATCTAGAGATGAACCCGGGTGCTACGGCTTCCTGCATAGATAAGCGACTTACGCGGTCCTGGCCATATGGCAAGCAGGGTCACGGCTGGCTACATACAATTAGCAGGGAACCCAAGGGAAGGGGGCAATCCAGATTCAACTTGCATCTATGAGCGATGCGGCATGAGAAAAGCACTGAGGCCACTATAGAGGGGAAGCGCGCCAAAAGCGCGCCAAATTAAGGGATTGGCAGTTGGGGCTCAAATGCGAAAATGTGATGATGTTTAGGGAGTTATAATTCCTGAACGGATGGCCAGGCGCACGAGGTCAGCAACCGATCGAACGTCGAGTTTCCGCATCAGTCTGCTGCGATAGGTATCTACCGTACTTGAGGCCAAGTCTAGTTGCTTGCCGATTTCAGCGCTCGTCAAACCATCTACCACAAGCAGAAATATCTGGCGTTCGCGTGTGCTCAGAGAGTCCAATCGAGCTTGATCACCTGGCAGTGGCAGGCCTTCGATCTGTTTATCAAGGATTCCGTCACGAATCGATGCGCTGAGATACCGATGGCCAGATTGAATCGCTCGGAGTGCTTCGAGCAGTTCTGCACTCGAGGCATCTTTTGTCAGATATCCATGGACACCGGCTGACAAGGCGGCATGAACCATTTCGTCAGCACTGACCATGGTCAGAATAAGAATTCTCGTATCCAGTCCATTTTGGCGAACGCGGCGCGTGACCTCGACCCCATTTAACTCCGGCATTAACAGGTCGACAATCGCAACATCCGGGTTGAGTCTACTCAACATATCAATTGTTTCCGGACCGGTTTCTGCTGTTCCAACCACCTTATAGGGTCCCAAGTTCTCCAGTAAGAGTGCCAAACTTTCCAGTACAATCCGATGGTCGTCTGCAATGGCGACAGTCACGCGCATAAATTCCCCAAATAGCCGACAATACCAGCTTGTTGTAAGTGGCTTCGCCTCCCGCAACAAGCTGGGCGTGTTTTTGTAGTAGATAAGCCATCCAAATAGTGGACAATACTATTATGACGCTACCGGCAGCCAAAGGATACGCCAAAATTCGACGGAGCAGACGATTTTGCACACCCTGCAAAGATGCCTTAAGAAGGTGGATGGCGGGATAAGCCGCGTGTCGGGGGAATTGTCGCAAATCTTTCAGGATTGATCCGCCAAGATCCGCCACATCAGCGTTGATCCGCTGCCCATTTTACGCCCATTGCGAGTTCCCCGACACACAATTCACACTTGACAACCTCTCCGTTCAGTGCTAGGCTAACGGTTAAGTTTAGTCATTTTACTAAGCGCAATTGGCGTCGATATCGCCCTCCCCGTTCGGCGCCCGTTCATGATTTCATGTTTTTCCACGGCTCCACTCTAATACCTGTTCCACTCAACATCTGTCACTCGGAGGAAATTCCCATGTCTCGAAAACTTGCTGGTGCTCTACTCTTGATCCTGGCGCTGGTGCTTTCGGCTTGCGCCGCACCCGCTACGCCTGACGCGGCCGCCCCGGCTGCAGGCGGTGAAGAAGCCGCCGCGCCGGCCGGTGACGCAGTCACCATCACCATCGAAAGCTGGCGCAACGACGATCTGCCGATCTGGCAGGACGTCATTATTCCGGCCTTCAACGCCCAATATCCGAACATCGAGGTAATCTTTGCCCCGACCGCCGCCGGCTGAATACAATGGCGTGCTCAATACCAAGCTCGAAGGCGGCACCGCCGGGCGAGCTGATCACCTGCCGCCCGTTCGACGCCTCGCTGGCCCTCTTCGAAAACGGCTATCTGGCTTCGCTGAACGATCTGCCCGGCCTCGAGAACTTCAGCGACGTGGCCAAGAGCGCCTGGATCACCGATGACGGCTCCGACGTCTTCTGCGTCCCCATGGCCTCCGTAATCCACGGCTTCATCTACAATGCCGACATCTTCAATGAGCTCGGTCTCGAAGAGCCGACAACCGAGGCGGAATTCTATGCCGTTCTCGATGCGCTGGCCGCCGACGGCAACTACGCTGTGCTCGACATGGGCACCGCCGATCAGTGGGAATCCGCCACCATGGGCTACCAGAACATCGGCCCCAACTACTGGAATGGTGAAGCCGGTCGCCTTGGCCTCATCGAGGGGACGGAGAAGCTCAACGATCCCCAGTATGTGGCCGTGCTGAACGAATTGGCACGCTGGTCCGACTATCTGTCCGACGGCTACGAAGCCCAATCTTATCCTGATAGCCAGAATCTCTTCACCCTTGGGCAAGCCGCGATCTATCCGACCGGCTCCTGGGAGATTTCGCTCTTCAACACCCAGGCCGACTTCGAGATGGGCGCGTTCAAGCCCTACCTGCCCGAAGGATCGGACGGCACCTGCTATATCAGCGACCACACCGATATCGCGCTGGGCATGAACGGCGACATCGCCGATGACAAGGTCGAAGCGGCCCGCACCTTCCTGGAATGGATGACGAGTGCCGAATTCGCCGAACTCTACAGCAACGAAGTGCCCGGTTTCTTCAGCCTGGCCGATCACGACATTTCGCTGACCGACCCGCTGGCTCAGGAGTTCCTGGACTGGCGCGGCGAGTGCGAATCGACGATCCGCAACTCATACCAGATCCTCTCGCGCGGCGAGCCGAATCTGGAAAATGAACTCTGGCGTCTCAGCGCCAGCGTCATGAACGGCACCGTTTCGCCTGAAGAGGCTGCCAACGAGCTACAGGCCGGTCTCGAAGGCTGGTACGAGCCCCAGCAGTAACGGTCGTTCACGGCGGCTACACCATCCGCTGATGTCCACTGGCGGGGCCTTGCGCAAAGCAGCGTGCAAGGCCCCGCTTGTCCACTCACCAACCCTTTCCAACCCGAGCGCCATGGCTGAAACTTCACCGCGCAGACGCAAACCGTTCCCCTGGCACATCGTCGTTTTTTTACTGCCTGCGACTCTGATCTACACAGCATTCATGATCTTTCCGCTGATCGACTCTATGCGCATGAGCTTCTTTGCGACGGCGCCGGGTCAGCCGGATGCGTTTGTGGGTCTCCAAAACTACGTCACACTGCTGACGGATGAACTGTGGTCGCCGCGCTTCTGGAATGCCCTGAAGAATAACTTCATCTTCTTCGCCGTCCACTTTTTTGTGCAGAACCCAATCGGGCTGCTCCTGGCCGCGCTGCTGACCCAGGCCACCGTTCGCGGACGGAGTTTCTTTCGCACGGTTTACTTCCTGCCGACAATGCTCTCGTTTGTCATCGTTGGCTTCGTCTGGCAGCTGATTCTGAGCCCGCTCTGGGGCATCGCCCGCGACATGTTGGGCCTCGTTGGGCTGGAGTCGCTCTTTCGCCCCTGGCTCGGTCTGGAGAGCACAGCGCTGGTCACCCTGGCGCTGATCTCGGTCTGGCAGTTCATCGGCATTCCCATGCTGCTCTTCTATGCTGCACTCATCTCGATTCCGGAGGAGCTAGTCGAGGCCGCGCTCGTCGATGGCGCGACTTACTGGACCGCGTTCTGGCGCGTGAAATTCCCCCTCATCCTGCCCACGGTCGGCATCGTGACGATTCTGACCTACGTCGGCAACTTCAACGCCTTCGACCTGATCTACACGACCCAAGGCGCGCTGGCAGGCCCTAATTTCTCGACCGATATCCTGGGCACCTTTTTCTACCGCACTTTCTTTGGCCAACAGCTCCAGCTCGGCAACCCAAGCATGGGCGCCACGGTTGCCACCATGATGTTCTTGATCATCCTGGGCGGCGTCCTGGTCTATATGTTCTTGTGGCAGCGGCGCGTGACCACGTATGAGCTGTGAGAGTATTGGATTTGGGGATTTCGGATTGGGGATTTCGGATTGGGATTTCGGAGTGTTTGCATAGCGGGTCGATCGTTAAAAGATACTATGCTGGTGTCACTTAATGAGGGTTGATGCTGTGGCGCTTTGGATCTTCTCTGTGAATCTCTTGGCGCCAGGTATGCTTGATCGCTAGACGACTACTCTTCATGCTTTAGGACTCAATTTTCTCTTATGGCACGTACTGGATGGCTTGGCCGGATTGTTCCCTATATTGTCCTGATCGCATTTGCCCTGCTGGCGCTCTTTCCGGTGGTGCTGGTGGTGCTCAACTCGTTTAAGGGGCGCAGGGCGATTTTCAACACGCCTTACGCGCCGCCGCTGCCCGAAACCTTCAGCCTGGAAGGCTATGCAACGGTCTTTCAGCGCTCCAGTTTTGGCCTCTACTTTGTCAACAGTCTGATCGTGACGCTGGCGGCCATGGCGTTGATCCTGCTCACCGGCGCGATGGCGGCCTACGCGCTTTCAGAGTATCGCTTCCCCGGCAACACCTTTATGGGCATCTACCTTGCCCTGGGCATCATGATTCCGATCCGATTGGGCACCGTCAGCATCCTGCGCATCATGGTGAGCCTGGGTCTGGTCAACACGCTGGCGGCGCTCATCTTGGTCTACACGGCCATGGGCTTGCCGCTGACAATCTTCATCCTGCAGCAGTTCATGCGCCAGGTTCCAAGGGAGTTAAAAGACGCCGCCCGCATCGACGGGGCCAGCGAATACCGCATCTTCTCCCTCATCCTGCCTCTGGTGCGCCCAGCCATCGCCACCGTGGCCGTCTTCACCATGATCCCCATCTGGAACGACCTCTGGTTTCCCCTCATCCTGGCGCCGGGCGAACGCACCAAGACCGTCACCCTGGGCGCACAGCAGTTTCTCGGCCAGTTCGTGACCGACTGGAACGCCATCCTCGCCTCACTGACGCTGGCCATGCTGCCGATCTTTATTCTCTACCTCCTCTTCTCCCGACAGTTGATTAGCGGTCTCACCGCGGGCGCGGTCAAATAAGTGGAGTTCGGATTGCGGAGTTCGGATTGTTACTTGCAGTGCCTGCAGCACGAGAAAAACAACACGAGGGTATTCATCGAAGCCTTCAACGTCACAATCCTCTTACCCCCAAAACCCTACCACCCCACCACCCCACTCCCCTACCCTGCGCATCCGCATCAACGCACTACGCTCAAACACGATCACGACGACGCCGTCCTGGTTGCGGCCGTGGTGACGGAAGCGGACGATGCCCTGGTTGGGGCGCGAGCGCGACGGACGCTTCTCCAACACCTCGGTAGTGACATAGAGGGTGTCGCCATGGAAGAGGGGATGCGGGTGGGTCACGGTTTCGTAACCCAGATTGGCGACCAGCGTGCCTTCAGTCAGCTCGGGCACGGTGATGCCCACGGCCAGGCCCAGGGTGAAGATGCCGTTGACGATGCGGCGACCGAATTCGCTCTCCCTGGCGGCAAAGTCTTCGTTGATGTGCAGCGGTTGGGTGTTCATCGTCAGCGCCGAAAAGAGCACGTTGTCCATCTCGGTAAGAGTGCGGCCCAGGCTGTGTTTGATCACGGCGCCGACTTGGAGTTCCTCGTAATATTTGCCGGCCATGTCAGCGATGCCTCGCGTCGATCTGCTGCCGGCGCGCCAGCGTCACCTGCGCCATGCGGATGTTGGCGGCGTCGACCATCTTGCCATCCACGCTGATGGCGCCACGGCCCGCCGCCAGCGCCGCTTCATACGCATCCACAATGCGGCGGGCATGGGCCACCTCGTCTTCGCCCGGCGCAAAGAGTTCATTGACCACACGCAGTTGAGCCGGATGGATACACTGCTTGCCGTCAAAGCCCATAGCCCGGGCAATGCCCCCTGAACGGATCAACCCCTCATCGTCGCGAAAGGCGGCGTAGGGGCCGTCCATGGCGCGCAGGCCGTTGGCGCGCGCCGCGGCGACAAGCGTCTGCATGACTGCGTGCCAGCGATGACCGGGATAACGCTCATCGTAGACGTCGAACTCACCGATGCCGGCCGAGGGCATCTGCATGGAAGCGGCAAAATCGCCGGGTCCAAAGATCAACGCCTCCAGGCGCGGGGAGGCCGCCGCCAGCTCGCGTGCGTTGAGAAAGCCCGCCGCGGTTTCGATCTGCGCTTCAATGCCGATGGGACGCATCCAGCCTTGATGCTGCTCAACCTGAGTGAGAAAGGTCGCCACGAAGCGCACGTCCTCCGGCCCATTGGCTTTGGGCAGCATGATCAGGTCGATGCGGTCGCCCGCGGCTTCGACCACGTCGGCCAGATCGCGGTAGGCGTAGGGGGTGTCCAGGCTGTTGATGCGCACGATACGCGTGCGCGGGCCAAAGTCGATCTCGTGGAGCGCCTGGATGACCACATCACGCGCGGCGTCCTTCTCTTCCGGGGCCACCGCGTCTTCGAGATCCAGGCAGACAGCATCGGCGGCGCTGGCTGCGGCCTTGCCTGCCATGTCATAACGCGTGCCGGGCACAAAGAGCATGCTGCGCACGAGGCGGGTGGGTGGGTCCACAGGCAAAGTCCTCATCGCCGTCTCCTTAAGGCTGGCGCGTACGCGGCACTTCAATCGTCAAGATCATCCTATGTGAGTTTTGGCGTTTTGTCTACGATGGAACAAGCACTCTTAGGACGCTTTCAAGTTGAGTGAAGACCCTACCCGCTGTCTTTCACGTATACCAAACTCACTTCAATCCATTTGCCGCATTGCAAGCTAAACTCCGTTTCAGATGAGAACGATAGTGTCGCGACTGCCCGGTAGGCGCAGGCTGAGCCTGCGTCGTCCTGAGCTTGTCAAAGGGTCGAAGCCGTAGCCGGCTCGAGCTGAGAACTATCGTTTTCTGATGAACCCGGGTTTAGATGCAGGCTTACCCATATTTGGCCACCAGATTCACTACGAGTTTTCGGATCTCACTTGCAGAGATAGACGTATCCGAGAATTCTGAAATTGTAGCGTCGATAATTGCCGCCAAATCGTTACTGCTGTTGACTCTGGCAAGTGCAAATCGTGCGACATCTCCCTTCGTGTTGAGGGCAGGAACATAAGCATCCTGTGATTTCTTGAAGTTGTCTAGCGTGAGCGCGTTACCGAGAAATGTGGAGTGCGTTCGCGCATCGTTCTCCGTCTTTACACTCCAAGTCCAGTCTCCATTCTCAGGACGACGGACTGACATCGAGATGGTTTCACCGCGTTGAAGTGTCAGTGGAGGGTCAATCGGCAGGTAAGCGATTGACCAATGCATTGGCTGCTGACTAGGACCGGTGGATATCCATTTATCGGTGAGATGCATCTCAAACCATCCAAAGAGTCCATGGCAAATGCCACTCTTGACAACTTTCGCCTCAATCGTAGAGCGACAAGAGGCATCACGATCAGACATGAAGTCTAAAGACGCAAGAACTGAGGGAGGGACGAGTTCTTCGTAGCTTGATGGCCAGTCTGCTGAACGCTGACGAATGAAGTGTACATGATTGACTGCATATTTTCTGGCCGGAGATAGATTCACGCCAAACTGTGGCTCCGTCCAGGCATCGATTCGTTGCTTGTAGAGGTCCGGCGCATTTACCGGCATGACCACCATGCGGCCTGCATCCGGCAGAAGTCGCCCGTCGGGATGCAAAAACTGATCGCGGGCATAAAAAAGCGAGGGAAGGAGATCTTCAGACAAGAGAAAATTGCCGGTTAAGACTGAGACGATGAGGTTGACGGGCTCGGGAAGGGCTACATCTTCAATTCGTCCCTGAATGCATGTGATCCTGCTAGAAAGCTGATTCTGAAGCGCAGCACGCTCGGCAATTTGAACCGTGCTGGTTGGCTCGACCATATAGACATGCTTCGCGCCAAGGGCAGCCGCCATCAGTCCGTGTATCCCCACACCAGCTCCCACATCCAGCACGACACTTTCGGGCGTCACCAATTCTTGCAGTGCATCGAAGTAGTAATGATTGCGGACTGAATCCAGGGCCATCCGACGATGACCGTTTACGTTATTGTATCCCATGAAAATAAGTCTTTCCCGTACATCAAGAGAAGTTACGATGTTTCATCGTGGAACAGGTTCGGGATGTGTCCACGCCATTCGGCATCAAGCCGAACCGCCACTGATGCCATGGAACCGGAACTGGTATTGTGGCTGTGTAAAAGGCTGTGGGGTTTTCAGGCAGAGATTCACTACAGACAGATTCATCGTCTATCTACAAACAAGTTGCTGAATTTGTTCTTCAATAACGTGTAGCATGCGATCGAAGCCTTCAAACGTCTTTGTATAGAGGATCTCAGCGGCTTGTATTTGCGTAGCAAAGTGCCAATAGGCCTCCATCGTGCTCCGATTGATGACGGAATCGTGCATATTGACGATGTAGGCTTGCGACAAAATATCCACAACGGTCTGATCACTCCGCAAAGTCCGCAGTTCAACAAACGCATCATCTGGGCCTAATGGGCGAAGAAGGCCCATTACCACATGCTCGATTTGTATTGCTTGCCCGCTATCAAGCAATACGTTTTCGTAGGCCGGCCGAGAGAAAAAGCGGCGCTTTCGAGTCGCAGACGCAGGAGATTAGAAAGTTGGACGATCGTGACCTGTGAAGAATTGGCACGAAAGCCAATAAAATCATCAGCAACTTGAATCCAGTTCTGACGCTGTGCCAGCCCAAACGCAGTGGTGGACTTTCCACTTTGGCTGGGGCCTGAAAGAATGAGTAGAGTGCCTGAAGGCCAATGAAATGCTGCGCTTGCATGCATTACTTGTGTCCCAAGTGCATGCAGAAACATAGGCTGCCATTGATGCAATATGACGAAATGCAGCTCATCCTGCGACATTTTGGGATCTGGGTATACCTCAACTAGATTGGAGTCTGGCTTCATGTTGGCAGCGCAAACACCATCTTTGGTGATCCATACGCGATCGTCGTGCAGAACACAATGCGTTTCAACCAGATCAGAATCTACATCCAACCATGTGCCAAGTGTAGATTCATGGCGCCCATTTCTAATAAAGTCTGGTGCTGGATTCTGATTAAATCGAACCTGCAAAGGTTCAGATACAAACTGAAACCTAGTCATAATGAAGAGATCAAGTCGGGTATTTCGTGTTGATAATGGAAATACGAAAACAAGGCATATGTGGAGCCTCAAGCAAGAGCGAAGCTCCACATATGCCCACTGACACTACGGCACTTATTGGTGACGAGGCAATCATGGTGAAGGATCAGAAATGATCCACCGTGCGGCCTAGTTCATAAATTCTTCCCCACCGCCACCGCCTTGTCCTTCACGGTCGGCAGACCCCTTGTTGCCAGTCTGGACAAACTGCGCATACCCGCCCAAAGACATCATGACGGGAGACCGATAGGTCTTGCGTACTGTGGCCTTCTTACCGCCTTCAACTTGTTTCATTGTAAAACCTCCATAAATGAGTAAAACAACCGAACACTACGTTATGTAATATTGCTGCGATCCAATAAATGACTGACTTGAGCCATGTAACAGCACTAGTACAACAGAATGGATGAAGAAGACTCCTCATCGTCACACCTAACCGCATCAATCATTTACTGGAATAGCACCAATAAATACCACCTTATGGTCTACGTCTGCTGCTCCCTCTGCATCTACTAAAAATGTGATTGTAGCCACGTCTCCGTACTGACAGCTGCGAATAGCAGAATATTTTCCCGCAGTGATCGTGACTCGGCTGGAGCATCAATCTTACTGATTGCCTCAACATCAATGAGTTCCAAGTCTCGCAACGCAGAAAAATCTTGCGCAGAGATATAGCGGTCCAAATTCTGACGCAACTCATCATGAACGTAGACATTCTTAGAAGCATATAACTTCGGGTGCACCGCGATCTGAGGGTCTCCCAGTCGCTTTTGGATAATCTCGCGTAACAGCCCTTTGTTTTGCCCGGTCCGAATAAGCGTTGTGGGGGGAATTCTGTTAAAAAACTGGATCACCTCGCGGGTTTGGAACGGACTGATTAAGCGTATGCCCAAGAAATGACTAAGCAAATAGCGTCTTTCCAACTCATAATACATATATGGATTGACATAAGCTCGAGACATAGCCAATCGATACCACCGATCTGATATGATCGCGTCACCATTGGCGAGATGAGACTGAAATCGCTGACTCTCGACATCTGATGCGATGGCATCAGCGCTAGCAGTGGATTGTAGCCAGGGCGGCATGCCATTTAACAGACGCCGGTGAGATTCGGCGCGAGATATAGCCCGGCACCATGGTTTCGGCAGAAATCCGCATTGGAAAGCGGATAGCCCATTGCCACGATAGAGCTGCCATCGTGGGCAACATGCTGTTGCCGTTGCCGCGCGCAGTTGCCTCTGCAAATGCCTTAGCGTTGCGAAAATCTCGACCCCATAATAGATCGGCAAAATAGGCGCCGGATATGCCCATCCATTCATCTCCTCCAGATCCGCTCAATGCCGTAGAGATGCCCAGATCGACAACGCTTCGATAAAATCCGCTAAACGCACCCAACCAGTAGGCAGTGGTTGGGCCAGGCAATACTGGAGAATAGGAAAGCGTCGCGCCGAGTAAGTCTTGACCGCCTAACCACTCATGGGCGTTGCCGCGATAGACGGGCATGTTGAGAAGCCCAGCAACCGTATCCTGCATCAAATCATCACGGCCGCCATCATATCCGGGGGGCACCTTGCCCATCAGTGCCATTGGCGTGGGCAGGCCCCGTGATTTTGCCTGCTCGACAGCCATTGCCGCTACGGAAACTGAATCGGTGCCGCCGCTCAATAAAATGCCATCAATGCCTAGATCAAGGCACTGATCAACGGCTCTCATAAGCAATTGTTCATAGCTTGCAAGCACCTCATCTTCAGTCATCCAGTTTTCTTCTGCACCCGGCAAGAGTTGCCAATACTCAATCTCTTCCACCCCGCCTGATGCAGAGACACGCAAAAAGTGTCCAGGACGCAGGCGCTGAATACCCTCAAAGCACGTTTCTCCCGCGCCGGGAGGGCGCATTGTCAATCGTCGTCCCAGTGAAAGGCGATTCGGCGTCGCTGTAACTTCTGGGCATTGACTTAAGGTCAGAAGATTGGAGGAGAACCATAGAACCCCATGCTGAATCGTATAGTACACGGGGTGTTTGCTAAGGGCGTCATGCCCCAAAATGAAGTGGCGAGAGGCCGCATCCCATATCGCGAGTAGAAAGGCGCCATCGACATAATTAAACAGATCACTGCCCCAACGGTGATAACCAGCGGCCAAGACAGATGCCGTATCCGATTGTGAACATTCCAAAGAGTGAGCAAGTTCATTCTGTCCCAGCAGATAGCCGTCGAAAAGCAACGCACCCGGCGCAGGTTGGGCCCACCGTACTGACTGCAGCTGATCAAATGGGTCAACGACACGGACCGGACCGCGCATTTGTGCTGGTGAAACAGAGTAATCTGTATCTTGTCCATAATCCGTTCGCCCAAGGCAGGATAATTCAAGCGAAGCTACCCAATTTGCTGGGCGAACTGCTGACCGACCTGTTTGCATATCTTTCTCAATCAATCCAGAGATACTCATGGTTAGGCAACTCGACAAAAGTAATGAACACGATCAGACTATCGATCGACAGCATGACAGTGAAACGTCAACGAACTATGCGCGGTAACTTACCGAGCACGCGGAAAAATACACTCTGGTACCGCAACAGGATAACGAAAGCCTTTCGGCTGGAGGGGGAATCGAGGGTGATCAATCGAGCCAGTTTTACGTACAACGCCAATTGTATTCGCCCGGCATCAACCGATCTAACTACTTAATCGTCGGCAAGCGGTCGTTTCCTTCACCCAGCGCGCTGCCTTTCTCCAAATTACCCGACCACCGTACGCAACCACATTTCAAACATCTTTAGCAAGCTTCAGGTTGCGGACAGGGCGCAAGCCATCATTCGCGCCCGTGACGCCGGTATGGGTCGAGCGTGAGCCGAGACGTGCGGCCACCGGGAAACCACCGACGCGGGCTGTCGCGGACCTGGCCCGATAAGCAAAAGCCCGACCTGTCAGAAGGCCGGGCTTTTGCTGTGTTGTGCTGGCGAACTGTGCGTGCGATTACTGACACGCCGCCAATCATGTACGTGTCGTTTCTCATCTCCTGCTGATCACTGTAATGTTCGACCCGCATATTGTGGACCGATTCCAGCACCTCTTTTGAGACGCCAAAGCCATGCGCTTCGCCCCCCAATTCCTGGATCTTGGCCATGGTTGCCTCTTCCTCGAAATCATCGCAGAGGACGACCAATGCGGCATTGCCGGCGCTCATCTTGGCCTTTACCTCATCCAGATAGGCATCGGTCATGCCCAGGTCGCCTGCGGTCAACTTGCCCACCGCACCGCCAGCTGCACCGCCCAGCAGCGTTCCGGCCAAAATGGACAAACCGCCTGTGAAAGCCGCACCCAAAATCCCAACCGCGCCCCCAATCAAGGCGCCGCGACCTGCGCGGGAGGCACCGTAATGCTTCGCTTCCAGATCGCCATTCTCCTTCTCCACCAGGCGCCCCATCGTGCCGAGCTTGATGTCGTCGTTGGCGTCGTCCCATGACATCAGCGCCTTGGCGGCGACATCGGCGGCATCGCCATTGGCGAAATAGCCGACGATAACTTGTTCATTCAGATTTTCAGACATCCTGTACCTCCCGGGCACTATGGTTGAGCGGTCACATTGATAAACTGTCGAATGTTTCGCACGATTTGCTAAACAAGTGAGCAAATTGTAGCCGCCGTGCAGCGATTGTGCAACCGCGTCTATACCCGCAGGGCGCATGCCACATTCAGAGGGCTACGCTAAATACAGCGACCAGTCCGTTCGTACACCGCGCCTAGAATGGGGTGCACCCACACTCGCAACACAGTTGCTTGGCCCACCGTATAACTGTGACGACCCGCCCAGGTGGCCAAGAAGGCCAATCTACGCGCTTTCCCGGAGCCACACCCCGTAATACCAAATTGCGGCAAAAATCGGGTAAATGGTACACTTTGGACTGTTGAAGCCGTAGCCACCGACAGTTTCAGCACCATTCGTCCGCCCCGTGAACCAAGCTTCGCCAGGGCGACGATCCATTGCAGCCACCAGGTACTCGACCATTGTGAATGACTCCTCACCGCCGCCATCACGCCCCGGACGGCCCTGGCGTTTCTGGGAAATTGCGTTACTGCTGCTAAGCAGCGGCGCGATCGTGCTGCTCTTTAGTCTCGCTATCTCCCAGGATCGGACACGAGTCGAGAGCTTCTTTCGGCAGGCCACGGTCACAGCAGTGGCGCTCGCCGCCCAACCCACGGTCGCGGAAATTGCCCGTGCCATGCCGACCCAGCCGCCTGCAACCGTCACACAAATCCCGCGCGGCAGGCCGCTGCTGCTGTTGTGGACAGCATTAGGGATGAAGCCATCAGCGAAGAAGCGGACGTTGAGTCCGCTCCAGCGATAGCCTCTGGGCCATTGGCGGATGAGGAAGAGATCACCGATCAATCAATCCAGGCAGCGCCCGAGGTTGAGGCAGAGGTAGCGTCGCCGACCTCGGAGGCAACGCAACAGGCGCCTACCTCCACGCGTGTTGATCAGGCGATTGAACCGGACGCCTTGGGCGCAGCGGTCGACCTAGACATTGCGGATACTGAAATTACAGATACTGAGATAGAGGCGACCGTTGTCCCCGATGTAACCGTAGCCCCGGCGCCCGACCGTTTTCTGACCACAACGGCAGTGGCGCAACGTGCGTCCGCGGCAGGCGCCGTTGCGGCAGGCGCGCTCGCCGTCGACGAAGAACCGGGCCGTGCCCTGCGCTTGCCTTCGCCGACGCCTGCGCCGATCCTCCAACCAGCGCTGCAAACGGCTACGCCCGCGCCCGAGATCGGTGCACCGATTTCCAGCACGGAGCCCATCAGCGCGCTCGTGACGATTTCACTGACGGGGACGCCGGTCGGCAGCGTCCTGGCGCCGACGCCAGCGCCGGAGATCGGCGTACCGATCTCGCTTACCGTGCCGGCGACTGCCACGGTCACGCCGGGCGCTGTCGATATCAGCAGCACACCGCTGCCGCCGGAAATCGGCGAGCCGATATCAGCGACGGCGATTGCCACATTGGCTGTGACAGCGCCAGTCACGTCTACGGCCCCCAGTCTGCCTGTTCCAATCAGCACGGCGGTCACAACGGCGGTCACAACGACCGTCGCTGCCACCGACACAGCGCCAATCCGCCGGTTGACGCCGACCCCAGTTGCGGGAGACGTTGCACTCACTTCGACAGTGACAGCCACGGGAACAGCCACGGGAACAGCCACAGTAACAACCACAGCCACGGTGACGTCTGCGGCGCCCATAACCCTGACAAGGTCGCCCCTGCAGCCAACCAGCACGGCCACGGCAGCGCCAAGCCCAACGCCGACACCAACAGCGACACCAACGGCGACATCAACACCGAGCCCAACTCCCTCTCCCACACCGACAGCGCTGGTCCAATGCCCGACGGGCACGGGCGGAAGTCTCGAACATCAGGCCAAGTATTACGGTGGACCCATCGCTGCTTATAGTCAGGACGAGCGGATGGCAGTTGCGCTCACGGTCTACAGCGCGCCGCCCGGCGAACTGGGCAGCGATCGGCTCAACCTCTATCTCTCCGATCGCGCCCAATTTACGCGCATCGTCGAGGAGGCGGATCAACCGCGTGAGCATCATATTGAGGCCGGCGTGCCGGCCCCCGACGCCACGAACCGCTTGGTGGCCGCAATTGGACGGCCCGTGGGCGACTTCTACCTGACGATTGTCAATGATTCAGGCGTTGCCATCGAGTTCTGTCTCACGATCGAAAACGGCTTCTTCCAATAATTCAACGTCACGCGTTGCGAAAGGCAAAGCCATGTCACAGCTTGAGGAAATCGCCGATCTCTCTTTCCCCATTGCCCTGCCGCCTACTCTGCTTGAGGTCCACCAGCGCTTCGACGCGCCCAAGGTCGCGGATATTGGCGCAGCAACGGCACGGGCGCTGGAAGACAGCGGGCTTCTCGCCTCTCTACAGCCGGGCGCCAGCGTGGCCCTGGGTGTGGGCAGCCGTGGGATCGCCAACCTGCCTGCCGTCGTCAAGGCGGCTGTGGCGCGGCTGCGCGACGCCGGCATGCAACCCTATGTCGTGCCGGCGATGGGGAGTCATGGCGGCGCAACGGCCAAGGGGCAAATCGGCGTCCTGGCCGATCTGGGCGTGACGGAAGAGAGTGTGGGCGCAGAGATCCGCGCGACCATGGAGGTGGCGGAGATTGGGCGTCTGCCCGACGGCACCGCGCTCTGTCAGGGGCTCGACTCGCAAGCGGCCGACCACACGATTCTGGTCAGCCGCATCAAGCCCCACACCGATTTTCGCTCGCACCTGGAAAGCGGACCGTCGAAGATGTCGGTTATCGGGCTGGGCAAGCAAGCGGGCGCGGCCATGATGCATGCCGGCGGCGGCGCAAATTTCCAGCGCTACCTGGCGCCGGCTGCGCGCATTTACGAAGCCAACACGAACCTGGCCGGGGCGATCTGTCTGGTGGAAAACGCCTATGACGATACCGCGGAAATCGCGGGCCTGACCGCAGCCCAGATCGGTCTGGAGCCGGAGGCTGCGCTGCTGGAGCAGGCGAAGCAGTTGCTGGCCAGCCTGCCCTATGAGGCGATTGACGTCCTTGTGATGCAGGAAATCGGCAAGGATATCAGCGGCACGGGCATGGACACCAACATCATCAGCCGGCTGATGATCCCGCGTCAGCCCGAGGCCTTTGGCAACGTGGACGTCGCCATCATCGGTGTGCTCGACCTAACTGAGGCTACGCACGGCAATGCCTCGGGCATCGGCCTGGCCAACGTGACGACGGCGCGCGTTGCGCGCAAAATCGACTGGGGCGTCACCTACACCAATGCCATCACGGCCGGCATCTTTGGCATGGCGCGCTCGGCGCTGCCCATCACCATGGCCGACGACCGCCGTGCGCTGGAAGCGTGTCAACACGGCTGCGCCGTGGCGCCCGGCACGTCGCGCTGGCTCTTTTTGCAGAACACCCTCACCGTCGACCGTTTCTGGGTTAGCGAAAGCCTGCGCGTGGAGACGGAGGCCCATCCCCGCCTGACGATTGCGGGGAGTGTTCCGCTGGCCTTTGACGCGGCCGGATTGATGACCTCTCCGTGGGCGCTGCCGGCAGCTTTGTAACAACCAGTAAGGACAGGTGAAGTAGGATTAGCGTGGAGGGTTATTGCGCGGGTTAGGCGGGGATGAGCTGCTGCCAACAAAATGTCCAGTCTGCACGCCCTCGTGCGGCGATTTCGTGCACGCGCCAGCCCGCAACGGGAGTCCGAGCCTTTACACGACACGGTCGCACGAGCAGCTAAAGTCGGTTGCCCGCCATGTCATTGACGAGAAACGTAGCCATTCGACCCGCTTGGTTTCGACAGGCTCAACCGGCGCTGACTTTCGGTGACCGCTTAATTTCGCCACTTCGTCCGGCTCAGTCCAAGCAAGCGCAACCGGCGCTGACCGCTCGCTGAAATCATTGCACTGTTTCTTGCCGGCACCGCTTCAAACCAACTCGGCTAGAACATCCGCAAAAGACAGGCAGCCCTAGAACCGACAGAGGCTTAACGCGGAACGCCGCCGTCATAGACGTCAGGGCGACGGTGCAAGAGGGACGGCAGTTGTGCGCGCACCTGCTCCTGAGCTTCGTAGTCGATGTCGGCAATGACGAAGCACTCGCGTTCTGGCGCTCGCGCCAGGACCGTACCCCACGGGTCGACGATCATGGCGCCGCCAAAACAGAACTTCCCCTCCCCATGCTGGCCGATCTGCGCCGGCGAAACCATAAAGACCTGATTCTCAATCGCCCGCGCGCGGATCAGCGCTTCCCAGTGATCTTTGCCGGTGTAGAGGGTGAAGGCCGACGGCTGGAAGATGACTCGTGCGCCGTTAAGGGTCAACGCACGATAAAGCTCTGGAAACCGAATGTCGTAGCAGATGGTGAGCCCCATAACGCCATGTTCGGTTTCACAAGTGACCATCTCCGTGCCCCGTTCATAGCGTGACGATTCATTCTCCGAAACCTGACCGGTAACGTCGATATCGAAGAGGTGAATCTTGTTGTATTGGGCAATGAGTTCGCCTTGGGGATCGTAGAGCAAGGAACGATTCCACGACTTGTCGCTGTCGTCCGCGGCCACCGGAATGCTACCGCCATGGAGATAGATGCTCCACTCTTTGGCCTTGGCGGCAAGAAACTCGCTCGTGGGACCGGGTACCGGTTCGCGATTCGCCTGCATGTCGGCCGGCGTACCCAACACGTTGAACATTTCGGGCAGGGCAACCAGGTCGGCGCCGGCCTGCGCCGCTTCGTCGATCAGCCGTGCGGCTGTGGCGAGATTCTGCTTCTTATCGGCTCGGCTGTTCATCTGAATGGCAGCGATGCGAAAGCTCATAGTCTCTCCAATGGTTGGTTTATCTCACTCATCGCCTTCGGCCAGCCGCTGCAGCGCCCGCACCAGCAACTGATGTTCCACGTTGTGAATCCGGTTCGTCAACAGCTCAATTGAGTCCGATGGATAGATGGGCACAGACTGGGAAGCGATAACCGGGCCGGCGTCGACCTGCTCGTCCGGAACAAGGTGGATCATGACGCCGGTCTCTTTGATCTCGCCCCGTTGAAAGGCCTCGAAGGCATCCTGAATCGCGTGTGCACCGGGGAACTTCCCGGGCAGGGCCGGGTGCAGGTTGATGACGCGATAGGAGAATTCATCCAGAAACTCGCTGCTCATGATGTGCATCCAGCCGGCCATGATGACCCAGTCCGGGTCGTAGTCGAACACGAGTTCGGCCAGGTCAGCATCGTAGGCGCGACGACCGCGATCATCGTCCAGATAGGGCTGGAGCGGGAAGTATTCCGTGGGAATGCCGGCTTTGGCCGCGCGTTCCAGACCATAGGCGTCTTCGCGGTTGGAGACAACCACGGCGATTTCGGCGTCGAGCATGCGTTGCCGAATCGCGTCAATCAGCGCCTGGAGATCGGAGCCGGAGCCGGAAATCAGAATTGCTAGTCTTTCAGTCATGATACGCTTATTTTGATGATGAGGCGGTTGGCCAATTGTTGACGATCAGTTGCTGCAATTTTCGACGGTTGCGGCTCAATTGTCAATCGGCGAGATCCGAACTTGAGCGTTCAGAGGCGTACGATTGGCAATACGACCGATGATAACGCGCTTCCGGCAGGGTCGTCACGGCGATTTCACCGGCGTCGGCAGGCACGACTGCGATCATGCCTATCCCCATGTTGAAGACTCGATAGGCCTCGCGCTGTGCCATGTCGCTCCAGGCCACCAGGGCCCGAAAGACCACGGGCACGTCCCAACTTGCGGCATCGATCTCCGCCGCCAAGTGATCGGGCAGAATACGGGGAATGTTGTCGTAGAAGCCGCCACCCGTAATATGCACGAGCGCGCGGATCGGCACGCCCGCGGCCTGCAGGGTATCGATATCACCCACATAGCAGCGATGGGGCGCCAGCAGCGCGTCATCCAGACGTTGGCCAGCGTCCAACGTCTGTGCCAGATCGCGCCCTTCGATCGTGCGGCGGATGAGTGAATAGCCATTGGTGTGCGGTCCGCTGCTGGGCAAGCCGACCAATAGATCGCCCGGTCGCATCGCGTCCTGGTCCGGCCAGAGCGCGCCACGGTCCACCAGCCCGACGACCGTGCCTGCCACGTCAAATGCGCCCTCGGCATAGACGCCGGGCATTTCGGCCGTTTCACCGCCGAGCAGGGCGCAGCCGGCAGCCTGGCACGCCTGGGCGATCCCCTGAACGACGCCGGCCACGGCCTCGGGCACGAGTTTGGACGCGGCGATGTAGTCGAGGAAGAAGAGGGGTCGTGCGTTCTGGACCAGGATATCGTTGACGCAGTGATTGACGATATCGTGCCCCACGCCCTCCCAACGCCCGAGTTGAGCGGCCAGCTTCACCTTCGTGCCCACACCATCGGTCGAGGCCACCAGCACCGGCTGGGCAGGCAGATCGTCCAAGGCGTAGAGACCGCCAAAGCTGCCCACATCGGCCAAAACGCCCGGCGTGTACGTTGCACGCACGGCCTGCTTCATCATCTCCACCGCGCGGTTGGCGCTATCGATATCCACACCGGCGGCTTTGTATTGGTCTGCGGTCATGATGGATGGTCCTTTGCGGTGGCGGGTCTTAGGGTTGTGGGGTGGTAGGGTAGTGGGGTGGTGGGGGATTGGCAAGATTGGAGGTTCAGCCGGCAGCCAACAATAGCGATTGCCTTCGCTACCTCGCCCCAAGACCCTACCACCCAACTACCCCACTACCCTACTACCCCGCCCCCCACACTCTCCTCCACAAACGCCCGCACCTGCCCATTCAGCTCCGCCAGCGACGCCTCGTGGACGTACATCATGTGTCCGGCCTCGAAGTAGCCGCTGCGAATATTCGTCTGGAGCGTCGGGTCAAGCATCAGGTGATTGAGCGTGTATTCGGTGGCAAAGTAGGGCGTCGCCAGGTCATAGTAGCCGTTGGCCACATAGATCTGCATAAATGGATTGTTCGTCATTGCCTTGCGCAGCGTCTCCGCGACTTCGGCAAAGCGATTCTCGTGCTTGCTGTAGGGCCAGGTTTCATAGAGCGGGGCCAGCACATTGTAGGGCAGATCGACCTCAAAGCCGAGTTCGCGCCGTACGTAATCGTTGAGCGTCGCCGCGTACGCGCCCTGAATCGCGGCATGACTCGGGTCGTAGGTCATGTGCTCGCCGGCTGCATCCCGCTCGATGCCCTGGAAGCGACTGTCCAGACGGCCCACCGTACGACGCTGCGTACGCAGCAGTTCGCGCGTGAAGCGGAAGATGTTGATACGCAGGTTGGTCTGCCTCCAGGTAGGCCGGCGAGAGTCCTGTGTAGCGAGAAAGCTTGGTTGCTAAGTCGGCGCGCGCCGCTGCATCCAGCGCCGTGCCGCGAAAAAGCGCCGGGCCATACTCCTCCACCGCAAAGGTTTCGACCTCGTCCAACAAGCCGCGCAGGTCGTCGGCGAACTCATCGCCCAGCTGGCCGTGATACCAGGCCGTGGCCGCATAGCTGGGCAGGAACAGCGCGTAGGGCAACTCGTTGTTATCGGCGAAAATCAACGTCTGGAAATCGAGCACCACGGAGATGAGGGCCAGTCCATTCAGATAGAGCCCATGCCGATCCTGCAGGTGACCGGCCAGGCCAGCGGCACGGGTGGTGCCATAGCTCTCGCCGATCAGAAACTTGGGCGAGAGCCAGCGGTTGTAGCGGCTGACAAAGATGCGGATAAACTCGCCCACCGACTCGATGTCCGGCTCCAGACCGTGGAACTGCTTCGCTTCCTCGCCGGGCACGGGCGCGGCTGTAGCCTGTGCTCACCGGGTCGATGAAGACCATATCGGCGACGTCGAGCAGCGAGTGTTCGTTGTCAATCAAGCGGGACGGCGGCGGGATCGGATTGTCCACATCGCCCGAAACGACGCGCCGCGGCCCCAGCATGCCCAAATGGAGCCAGACCGATGATGAGCCCGGCCCGCCGTTAAAGGAGATGATCAGCGGTCGCTCTGCCGGATTCTCCACACCCTGTTTGAAGTAGGCCATGAAGAAGATGCTTGCCTTAGGCTTGTCCTCGTCGTGGTCCTTCTGCACCATGGTGCCCACCACGCTTTTGTAATCGAGGGGCACACCGCCAATCGTGACACGGTGCTCACGCTCGACGATCTGATCTTCAATGAGTTTGGGTTGTGTATCCGTGTCTCGTTTGGTCGCAGCCGCTGGTTCCGTTGCTTTTTCCGTCATGTGAAATGCTCAACCCTCCATACATTCTGCCGACAGCTCTGACCTCTCCTTGCCCAGTACGAAAGTCACCGCATGCCATCGCTGCGACACGGAACAAGAAGTTCAAGCCAGAACTGCATTTCATTGGTTTACTCACGCGCCGGGGCGGCATCAAAAATGCTCTTGAGGAGCGCACGCCGTTCCTCGTCCGTGGTCCAGCGCGGTTGGGCGTAAGCCTCCAGCACCGCGGTGAGGATCTCACTGTTGAGCAGACGGCCGGCGTAGATTGTGTGGCGCGCCATCAGCTCCGTGCGCGTCTCCCAGCTCCACATCTGATCGAAAAAGAGATTGCCCAAGCCGTAGTTGATCATGCCCGGGCCGCCGGCATCCTGCGCGCCATACGGTTCGGCAGCCTGGGGCACGTGGCTCTGCACGCCGGTGACGATGTCGGCTCCGGCCTCGCGCAGCTCGCGAAACTCGATTACCTGTTCACCCGTCGGGAACGGATTGTACGTCTCCACGTATTGCAGCTCAACCGCCACAATGTCGACCTGGCCAGCCAATTCGGCGACCAGATCAAGCACTTCTTCCTTTTGGTCATAATAGTAGCAGGCGCCCGGCAGCTCATCCGTTGCCCAGGCTGACGACGGGCCAAAGGCCAGCGCCGCAACAAAGGCAAAGCTGTTGCCGTTGTGCTCCCAACGCAGCGGCTCGCAGGCTTCAGTTGTATTCATGCCGCTGCCGTAGATGGGAATCTCATTCTCCCGATACCAGCTAATCGAGCGCTGCGCGCCTTCGCGGCCAAAATCGTTGACGTGGTTGCCGCTCAATCCCACGATGTCGGTGCCGATGGCTTCCAGTGCGGCCCAGTAGTCTGTATGGCTGCACAGGATGAGATTGTTGATCGAATTGTCGACCTGACAATCATCCAGGAAGGGCACTTCATTGCTGACGTGCGTGATATCGGCAGCACGCAGCGTATCGGAGATGACCATAGACGGAAAGAGGTAGCCGTTGCGCTCCATGGCCGCGGCCGTGCCGCGCGACATGGCCGTCACGCCGGTCATGATCAACGACGTCATCTGGTCAACATCGCGATTGTTGGCCACGGGCGACAGGGACGAGACGATGGGGCGCAGGTACTGAATCAGCAGAGGCGCGGCCTCGCCCTCGATGTGGAGGGCCACGGCCAATGGATACGCGTTCATGTCAAGCGCTTTGTCGAGCACGTTCTGTCCATCGACGCTTAGCACTTTGAAGGTGGGATCGAGCTCGTCAAAGCCAGCCAGGCCGATCGCCCCGGGCGTTGCCTCCAGCCTGGTGCGCATCTCGCCCGGCGAAACGACCGGCACGTTCACGGCACGTTCGCCCAGCACCACCGGCAGGAAGACTGCGCTCTCAGGCGTGATGAAGAGCGGCGCCGCGCTTGTCCCCATCCAGCGCGCCTGAATGTCGGCCAGGGTGATTTCGTCGTCCAACGTGGCAAACGGCACAACGACGGCAAAGGCCCGTTCCAGCAAGCGGTGCTCTGAGTCACTGAGTCGCGCCATGTCGATTACGTTGGCCGCTGCGTCCGGATCCGCAACGACGGTCATGGGTTGCGGCCCGTTGAGCGCAACCAGCTCAGTCGCCTGGTTGAGAATCGCGCGTACGGGCGCGGCATAGCGGTCGGCCACAGCCGGCGAGACGGCGACCGTCACCGGGCCATCGAGGGGAATGGGCGTGGGCGTCACTTGCGGTGTCGGCGATGGACGCGGGGTGGGTGTGGCAGTAGCAAAGTATGCCACCGGTGGAATCGGTGCGTTGGCGGGACGGGTTGGCGTGGGCGTGACCGGCGGTGGCGCAGGCGGTGCGATGCAGGCGTTCAGCAATGCCATGAGCAGCGGCATCAGCAAAAACAACAGATAATGCGACGGAACGACCAGCCGATGACGCACGGATTTCACACGCAAGATCCAGTCTTGTGAACGATTGAAGAAATCGACGCACGATAGGCGAGTCAATTGTTGGCGACGCTACCCTATCTGTCGATCTTGACTGGCATGGAGTATAGCAGAGGCGCAATTGTGCGCCAAGGTTTCGGCGGTAAAATTACCGCTATGGCACGGCAATCGCCTGCACCTGCACCGTCACGTCCAGCGGATCCTGCACAACGACAAAATTGAGCATGCGGGGCGGATAGACGTCAAAGTCGGGCATGTTGATCTGGGTCGTAGCGGTGGCGCTAATGACGTCGCCGGCCAGCACGGCATCGACCTCGAAGATCACGGGGCGGGTCGTCTCGCGCACCGTTAAGTCGCCGGCCATGGCGAAGCTGGCCACGCTGCCTTCTTGATAGTCGATCGGAAAATCACTCGCACCAGTGGGCACGAAGCGGGCAAAGGGCTGATCGTTCGAATAAAGATAGTTCTCACGGATGCGCTTGTCGCGTCGAGGATCGTCGCTGGTGAAGCTGCGCACGTTGACTACCCATTCCGTAGGCTCGATTTGCAGCTGTCCGTCAACCAGGTCGACGGCGATGGTACCAGTCATGACGCTGGTGCGGCCGATGGGCAGCGTGTAGGGCGCATGGGTGTTCATCGCCCGGCCAAAAAATTCTTCGTAAGCCCGATAGGTGACGCTCGAGAGCGCAGGGTCAATGCGGAACGCACGTTCCTGCCCCATGGAGTCTGGCGATTCCCCGTTCGCCGGTTCGGACGAGGCTTCTTCCATTGGCGCGGGCGTGGGCTGCGCATCTGTGGGCAAGGTCAGGGGCGCACAGGCCACAACAAAAAAGAGTAGCATTACCGTCACCACGGTCCGCACAATCGTAATCATCGTGGCTGTCCTTCCTCATGTATCAATCCCGATTTCTTCGTGGCTCGCAGTGTAGATCGAATTGGCCGACGCGACAGTATGGTGGCGTCCGATTACTGACGCCATCAGCCACGTGGCAGCGAATTACACAACAAAAAACGCCCGCCGGGGGTACCGGCGGGCGTTTGATTGACACGGGCACGGACTGATTGCCCGCACTGCGTTACCTAGCAAACACGCAAGCGCTGACCGACGTAGATGTGGCTCCAGTTGGTGATGCCATTCATGTGGGCCAGTTGCGCGGTCGAGAGGCCATTCCACTTGGCGATCTCACTCAGCGTATCGCCGTGCTGCACGACATAGACGCAGCTGCCGTGGGACGGCTTGCCATGATACGAGTTCGTCGGGTAGTAAGTGCTCTGGCTCGTTGAATGGTAGCCACTGCCTCCCGATGAGTAGATGTTGGGAATGCAGAGACGCTGCCCGACGTAGATGTGGCTCGGATTGCTGATTCCGTTGGCCGCGGCCAGCGAGTAGGTCGTGGTGCCATAGTAGCGAGCAATGCCGGACAGGGTCTGGCCGTGCTGCACGTAGTGAACGCGCGAACAACCGGTCTGGTAAGCCGATTGCGGGGCCGGAATGTACAGATGCTGGCCAACGTAAATCGTGTTGCTGTACAGATTATTTGCCTGCTTGATCGCATTCACCGTCACGCCATAGTAGCGGGCGATGTGGGAAAGCGTTTCGCCGTGCTTCACGACGTGATACCGACCGCTGTAGGCCGGCGCTTCTGCGTTGGCTGCCGCGGGCGCAGCCGAAGCTGACGCAGGCAGCAGTGCAACCATGAAGGCCATGACCAACACAAGGGTCAGAGCGACAATGCGCATACTTCGCATACTTCGTTTCATGTTGTACCCCCCAGTAACAACAAAAAAAGGTTTAGACGACAACAAGATGGTTTCTCACCGCGTGACATCAGCCCATGCCGACTTGCGCAGGTGAGAAGAAAACAGTATCAATCGTTTCGCCAAACACCTCCCTATTCAGTTAAACCACAAAACTCGACGACGCGTGTATGTATATTGCGGCAATTGACAGATGAATTGCATTGCGCTGACACTCCATGATCCGAAGCCAACTCTTCGCTATGCGAATAGGGCATGAATCATTGTGGCCATCTTTTCGGCCCATCTACGGCCGGTTATCTTTCACCCATGCGACAAATTGCATGAGAATTTGCACAATGTTCAAACGAGATGACGACCGAGGAGGACAAAAGTAACGCATTATGATGCATCCATTGTACCTGAATTTTGGGCAAGAATAAAGCACCAATTTTCCGCCGGGTGCATACCACATTTGGGAGGCTAGTCTAGAGCAAGCGACCACTCCGTTCGTAGACCGCCCCAAAGATGGGATGCGCCCGTATTCGCCACAGGGGCAGAAGGTCTGGCTGCGGCGTTGCCCGGATAATGCGGTGCCAGTATAATTCGAAGTGAACCGTGTCCACCAACAGCGTTAACCCATTGCCAGAGCGATGCCAAGCCATGAAGAATGATGAACATTCCACCACAACACGCGTCCGCACCCATCTGGATGCCATCTACGCGCCGGACATTGCAGCGAGCCTCGAACGCGAATTGCTAAGGCGGATCCATGCCTTTCAGAGCGAGCGCCCCACAGCACCGCCCACAGCACCGCCCACCGCTCCGTCCGTCAATGAGCGTTTTAGCCAGCGCGACGTACTGCTCATCACCTACGGAGATCAGATCCAGGAATCCGGAAGAGCGCCCCTCCAAACCTTGAACGATGCGCTTGAAACCTTGGTGGGTGATGCGATTGGCGGCGTCCACATCTTGCCCTTCTACCCTTACTCCTCTGATGATGGCTTTTCTGTGATTGACTACACGCAAGTCGATCCGGCCCTGGGCGATTGGTCCGACATTCGTGCGCTGGGCGGGCGCTATCGCCTCATGTTCGATGCAGTGATCAATCACATCTCCAGCGAGAGCGAATGGGTTGCCGCCTTCCGCCGCGATGAAGCTGCGTATCGCGACTACTTTATTGCCGTCAATCCGGCGACCGACCTGTCGCAGGTCGTGCGCCCGCGCACGCTGCCCCTGCTGACCGAAATCGAGACCGCGGCGGGGCCGCGCCATGTCTGGACTACCTTTAGCGCCGATCAGATCGACCTCAACTTTGGCTCGCCCGCGCTGCTGCTGGAGATAATCGACGTGCTCTTGCGCTATGTGGCAGAAGGCGCAGAACTGATTCGTCTGGATGCTATCGGCTTCATGTGGAAGGAGATCGGCACCTCGTGTATCCACCTGCCCCAGGCGCACGAGCTGATTCGCCTCATGCGTACGGTGCTCGACGCGGTCGCGCCTCAAGTTCTCCTCATCACAGAGACCAATGTGCCCCATGCCGAAAATATCAGCTATTTTGGGAATGGTCGCAACGAGGCGCAGATGGTCTACAACTTCACGCTGCCGCCCCTCACCCTCCATGCCATGCTCACGGGGGACGCGACTCGTCTATCCGCCTGGGCCAAGACGCTCACCGCGCCCTCGGATGAGACAACCTTTTTCAACTTCATGGCCTCACATGATGGCGTCGGCCTGCGTCCGCTGGAAGGCATCCTGCCGGGCGAAGAAATCATGATGATGGCGGCCCGCGCACAGGCGCACGGCGGCCTGGTCTCGTTTCGGGCCAACAGTAACGGCAGTCGTACGCCCTATGAACTCAACATTGTCTACTACGACGCCCTGAATTCGCCTCACGCGGGTGAAAGTCAGGGCCTGCAAGTCGACCGCTTCATCACCAGCCAAGCAATCCTCCTCAGCCTGGCCGGCGTGCCTGGTGTTTACGTCCACAGCCTCTTTGGCAGTCGCAACTGGCCGGCGGGCGTTGCCCAAACCGGCCGCAACCGTACGATCAACCGGCGCAAGTTTCAGCGTTCGGCGCTGGAAGCAGAACTGGCCGACCCGACAACGGTTGCCCATCAGGTCTTTATGCGCTACAAGGAGCTCTTGCACATCCGGCGCGAGGAGCCGGCCTATCACCCCAACGGTGGGCAGCGGGTGCTAGCGCTCCATCCCGCTCTCTTCAGTTTTGTGCGCCAGGCGCCCGACGCCACGCGGCGCGTGCTCTGCATCCACAATGTGGCCGCCGAAGGCATGACGATTTCAATCGACCTGGCGGACTGCAGTCTGGACCCAAGTCTTCCGCTGATCGATCTGCTAAGCGGTGCGCGGCTGGCGCCGGTGGACGGGACGCTCAGCATAACGGTTCCCGCTTGCGGCATGCGCTGGCTGGCCCAAGAGGCCTTATCATGAAGCGCCTCGGTCTGACCGGCAGCGCCAAGTCCTACTTCCTGGTTTTCATTCAATTTGCCTGCCTCTTTGGCCTGGCCTTCACAGGACCGATCATTGCCCGCACCCCGCTCTGGTTAGGAATCGAGATGCTGGGCCTTGGCTTGGGCGTCTGGGCGATTGTGTCCATGCGCTTTTTCAACTTCAACGTGACGCCCGACGTCAAGGTTGACGGCTTCATGGTGCAGCAAGGGCCGTATCGCTGGATCCGCCACCCCATGTATGCATCGCTCATCCTCATCGGCATTGCCCTGGTCGCCGATACGTTTACCTGGCCCAGGCTCCTCATCTTGCTTATGCTGGTGGTCGATCTCGTCGTAAAGCTGCGTTATGAAGAGGGCCTGCTACAGCGGCACTATCCTGACTACGAAATTTACATGACGCAGACCAAACGACTCGTGCCCTACCTCTACTAATTGTCAATTGTCGATGGGCAATTGACAATTGACAATTAGTATGGCGTTGGGCAGTACGGCCACACTGCTCGCGGCCATTGGGGCCGCGCTCTTCGTCCTTTCCGACTCAACGCTTGCGCTTGCTCGCTTTCGTACGCCATTTGCGGCAGGCCGCGCGGTAACGCTGGCGACGTATTTCGCCGCGCAGTGGTTGATTGGGGTTTCGGTGGGGGTGTAAGGGGCGCAGGGTTATGGGGGCTAGCCGGTGACACCATTGGCAATTATCAATTAGCCATTGTCAATGGCCAATTGTCAATGGCTAATACCCCTCTGGCAGGTACTGGGCAACGGACGTTGCGCGCATGACGATGCCCCAGAGGAAGATGCAGGTTGCTGCCATGGCGAGAGTCTTCACGTTCTCGTCTTCCAGATTGCCAAAATAGCTCTGCGCGGCCGGCAAAGTAATGATGGCGACCACGCCGTAGAGGATATGAATAAACGCGCGGGGCAGCACTGTGCCTAAGCCTTGAAAATAGAGCAAGACGCCAATCACGACCTGGGCAACCAGGACCAATTCGCCGATAAAGGCTGCACCGTACCAGTTGGGGCCCAGGGGTTGTGAACGAATTCGCTGAACGACAGCCCAAATGGCCAATGCGCCAATAAAGAGTGCCGCGGTGTTGGCCAGTCCAGCGTGGAGCGTGATGAGTTGAGCCATGGATTGACGCTGCTTTCCGTGTTCAGAGGGTGATAGTCGACCCGGCTCAGACCTGGGCGTGGACGCTCAGATATTGCTGCAACACCGCGGCCGCAGGACCGAGGATGTCGTAGGTTTCCCAGCCGCTGCTGGCGGCCATGGCGTAGATAGCGCCGCCGACTACGTAATCGTCCTGGCCCATGGCGGTATCATACCAGGCCAGCTGTTCGATATACGCGCCCGGGCCCCACAGGCCATAGCCATTCTCCGCCCAATACTGCTGAAAATCCTGCCAGCCACGCGCATCGGGCGGCCCCGGTCGATCCGTAACCAGGCCATCCACGCCCAGTTCAGTAAAGATGAGGGGGATCGCCAGATCCTGCCGGCTTAAGAAACTGGTTGTAGACCTTGCGGTAGCGCAACGTCAGCCATCCTTCGTCGGCCGGCGAGACGCTGGGATAGCGGCCTTGGTTTTCACGCGTCGTCAAATAGTACATCGTCGGCGCGGAATACTCGTGCAGACCAAGCCAGCCATTGTACTGCTGCGCCGCCTGAACGGCGGGCAGAAACTGGGGCCAGAGTTCCAGCGGCGGCTGGCCCGTGCCGAAATTGCCGACGACGCTGCGGATGCCCCGATCGCCCAATAGCCGCGTGCGCTCCGCTTCAAAGTCAGCCAAGCGCTGCATCTCGTCAGCGTTGACCGCTACGGGCTCGTTATAGGCTTCCCAACCGTCAAATGTTTGGCGACGGCCATCGTCATCAGCAATCGGGAGCAGTGAATCCACAAAGCTGCGTGCGGCGGGCAGCGGATCCAAATTGGCCAGCTGAATTTGGGGAAGATCGATACGCCCAATGAGCGTAACTTGGGGCGCGGTCTGCTTGATCTGCAGGGCAAAGTTGCGGTCCAGTTCAAGGGTTTTGACCACGGTCGCGCCCTGACTGGACAGCACCTCGAAGATCTGTGGATGATTCCACGCGACAAAGAGCCCTAGCTTGCTCGGCGGCCCGGGCGGGAAGGGCGTCGCCTGCGGTGTGGGCGTGGGTGTCGGCGGTTCGGGCGTGGCAGTGGCTTTGGGCGGCGTCGGCGTCAGCGTCGGTTCGTCAAGCGGCGAAAGCATGGCATCGCCGGCCCCAGGCTGATTGCGTACCAGCGGCATGTAGATCCGGCCACCTGCGCCCGGCAAGGGCGAAGGGCTGACTGGCGAGGGAGTCGGTGTAATGATTGGCGATTCACTACGGCCGCCGCGGCCGCATGCAGCCAACGCAAGCGTCGCGCCGCTAGTCGCAGCGCTGCGCAGGAAATGGCGGCGGCTCGTTTGGCTTGGTTCGGCAGCTGCCGTTTCTGGCATGGCCTCAACCGCACCCTGGTCTTTTTTATCTGCTGGTCGTTCGTGTTCCGTCATGAGCGTATCGTATCATCGGGACAATCTGTCATCAAATCTCCATGTGCAGACGGGTGCATGCTAGTGCATCGGCAATCTATAATCGACGAGTTTGTGGACTTGTTCGTGCCGATGCATTTAGGTTCCGCCACCGCAATACGAGTCGCCAATTCAAGATTGGCGGAACGCTAGTGAGGCGTCAAGCTTGAGATGATAGGTTGCCCACTTCGCACGCCCTCGTACGAACGATCCGGCACGTGGGCGTACCTACCCATCAATTTACGCTTGACACGACACGCGGAAGGCACCGGCTGTGCACTGCTATGCACGAGTGCGCGAGTCTGTCTTAAGACGCTTCACAGCCGGTCTTCCGTTCCATTGACCGCCCAAAGAGATACCAGTGTGGCTGCAGCGTGTTTGCAGCGCCGTTGGCATTGGCTTCGGCCTCTGCAGCAAATATAGTAGAATGCCGGTTGCGGAACGCAGAGTTTGAATCCGCGCCTGGTCCCTTCCGATTGTGGAAGGGACGACAAGGAATCATGTCTCAGAGAAACGGATAGGAAGATGAACGGAAGCACAACAAAGCATCGGGTCAGCATCGAATATTGCGTGGCTTGAAACTACACACCGCGAGCCGTCAGTTTGGCGGCCGATATGGCAGACAACTACCGCTTCAATATAGAGAGCCTGACCCTGATTCCTTCAGGCGGCGGTCGTTTTGAAGTGATCGTGGATGACGAGTTGATCTTTAGCAAGAAGGCGATTGGACGTCACGCTGAAGCAGGCGAGGTCGCCGGAATCTTTGAGAAAAAAACCGGGCTGACCCCGTACGTTGAAGACTGATTCCAGGATCAGTTTTCAGAAGAATGCTCAGAGAGGTTGGCGCATGGAAGTCGTTAGCGACTTCCATGCGCCAACCTCTCTGACTTATGCACAACGATACGTCGAAGAGAGGCCTACATGCCGGTCGGCAAGTCGACAAACTCAAACGCAAGCCCAAAGTGATCGACAAGATGCTGGCCCAGCGCCTGTACGCCGACTGTTTCGGTGGTGTAGTGGCCGCCATAGATCACGTTGATGCCGGCGTTGAGCGCATCATAATATTGGGCATGACTCGTTTCGCCAGTGAGGAACGTATCACAGCCCAACGCCGCGGCCTCTTCAATGTTGCGGGCGCCAAAACCGCTGAGGATGCCCACACGATGAACAATACGCGGACCGTGAGCCAGCACCATCTTGACCGGACCGACCGTCTGTTCAAAATGGGTGACGAGATAATCGAGCTTGGTACCGCTGGGCGCCTCAGCCAGCACGGCCAGATCGACGCCGTTGACGTTGGCCCACCAGTCGATAATCTCTAGACCGAGGCGGCGCGCGAGTTCGGCATTGTTGCCAACGTCGCGATGTGCGTCGAGGGCAAGATCCGCGGCATAAAGATTCAAGCCATTGTCGAGATAGCCGTGAACGAGACGCGCATAGCTCTCTACGATGGGCTTGGGCGGCCCCCAGAAAATGCCGTGATGGACAAGCAGCAGATCAGCATCGCGCCCTAGCGCGGCCTCCACGCAGGGCAGTTGGGCGTCGACCGCGCCCACGATGCGCAGGACCTCTTCCCGCCCCTCGATTTGCAGCCCCTGCGGGCCATAGTCCGGAATCTCGGGAATGCGCAGATATTCATCAAGATAGCGGACCAGTTCCGCCCGTTTCATGGTTTCCCCCTACTCAGTTGGTTGGTTTGTCACGATTCAAGCACGGTCTACCCACTTATTCTGGGACAAAATCATCCCCGCGAACGACGAAGCGCTTTGCCCCACGCGCAAATTTACGACGCGTGAGCAAGACCCGCCGCCCGCATGTCTGACAGACGAGTCCGATGTCAGCACCGACCCGATCAATCTTCCACTCTTTGCCGCCACAGGGATGGGTCTTGCGCATCTCTACCACATCGCCGATGTACAGTTTTTGTGAGATTTCCATGACGTCACACAGTCGCTACATTGCTGAGGCTCAGTGTACCTGTCGGCGCTATGCGAGGCAAGCAGGCAGAATGGACCGCGGATTGACGCTGATCCGGGCTGATCAGTCCAGGCGGAGCTGTGGCGATCCACTTCATTCGTACACTTGCTTTGTCCATGATCCACCAGTTGCGAGTCTCTGATCGGCGGGTCGTCAGTATGTAACCCCGGCAAAGAGGTCGCGCTCCATTGCTCCATTGGGGGCTGGAAAAGCGCGCGTGAAACGCTCATTGGCCATGAGCCGGTTGCGCACGGATGACGGTAGCGCCCGCATGAAAAAGGCCCCGCCGTCATATTGGCTGGCATGGGCCACGCTGGCAGCGTGCTTCACGCTCAGATAGGAAGAGACGTCAACGGTAGCATTGATGGGCGTCTCCCACCGGCTGATCTCCAGCAGATTGATATCTTTGTTGCGCCCAACGGCAGTAGGATCCTGACCGAAGAGGGGCAAGACACGCACCATCCAGCGCAACCAATTCTTGTCAAACGCCGTGTAGTAGAGCTTTTGCGGTCCAGACCAGGCCGCGCCGTTGCACCCAGCCTGGCCGCGAGCCAGGTGGAAAGCAGCTGCCGTCGCTTCGCAGACCCGGATATGATCGGGGTGACCATAGCCGCCAAAGGGATCGTGGGTCACGATGACGTCAGGCTGCAAGCGCTGCACGTAGGCCAGGATCTCGGCAACGCTATCCTCTATCGGCTGCTGGATCAGCGCGTCCGGGTGCTCATTGTCAGGCGTGCCCAGCATGCCGCTGTCCCGGTAGGGCAGGGACCAGATCGAACGTACTTCCAACGCCACCGCGGCATTGGCTAGCTCAGCCGAGCGGGCTTGGGCCAGCGTATCATGATTCGCCGAGCTCCACCGGTCCGTCACGGAGCCGGCAATGCCATCGGTTGCGATGATGACATCTACGGCTGCGCCCTCCCGCGCATAGCGTGCCAGTGTGCCGCCTGGGCCGAAGCTCTCGTCATCGGGATGGGCGAAAATTCCCAAGAGGGTGGGCTGCTTTCTCATAATGGTTTCCGATCTATCAGCGATTGCTGGCATTTCATGAACGATTTCGCCCATTGTTCTATGGGCAATGGTAGATTGCGATACTGAACTTGCCTGATTTTCGTGCCACACTAACAATACGTCAAGTGGTGGAGCAAACAATCTCGTCATGAATCAGCTATTCGACCATCTTTTCATCGTTGGAATCATTTTTTGTGCTGCTGGCGTTCTGAGTAGCAGAGTGTATAGCGTCCACTCTGCCCATGGCGTCGTTTTCTCGTTGCTTGGTGCTGGTCGCCAAGTCTGCGACGCTCAGCATTATCCGTCAATTTATTCCGCACTTATCTCACATCATTTTGGAGAGTCCCACTATGCGTTTCAGCATCCTCTTCCGCCTGATCGGAGCCCTCATTTATGGCTTCGTCGGCTACGAGCTTGCGATTGCGCTGGAAGGATCTCTGGAGCTCACAACCGAATCCGCGCCCATCATTTGGGCGGCGACTTTGGGTGGTGCGCTTCTCGGCTTCCTCCTATCGCCATGGCTCGTTATCGCACCGGCCAAAGCAGCCCGTAACGCCCTTCGCACCATTCCCATCTCCGAGCTGCTCGCCGGGACGATTGGCCTGGGCATCGGCCTCCTGATCGCGGCGCTTGTCTCGTATCCGATCTCGCGTCTCCCGCCCCCATTTGGCTCGATTCTGCCTTTTGTGGCTGCTGCCATTTTTGGTTATCTGGGCGTGGCGGTCATGGTGATGCGTCAGCAGGATTTCTACAACCTCTTTGGCATTGAACTGCGCGACAGCCAGGCAGTCGATGCGGCAGCCGATCAGCATGGCGAAGGTGAGGCCCACGCACAGCCGACTTCTCTGCTGCTGGACACCAGCGTCATCATTGATGGACGGATCGCCGACATTGCCAATACGGGCTTCCTTTTCGGCAAGCTGGAAGTGCCCCGCTTTGTCCTCAACGAGCTGCAGTACATCGCTGATTCATCCGACGCGCTGCGCCGCAATCGCGGCCGTCGCGGGTTGGAAATTCTCGACCAGCTGCAAAGCAACGCGCAGGTGCAGATCGAGTTCATCGACGATGATCCTGTCGACGCACAGCAGGTGGACGACAAGTTGATTCGCCTGGCCTTAGAGAAGGGCGCGGCCGTGGTCACGAACGACTATAACCTCAACCGCGTGGCCCAGTTGCAGGGTGTCCAGATCCTCAACATCAACGAGCTGGCCAACGCGGTCAAGGCAGTGCTGCTGCCGGGCGAAGAACTTCCTCTCAAAATCATTCAGGAGGGCAAAGAATCAGACCAGGGCGTTGGCTATCTCGAAGACGGCACCATGGTAGTTGTCGAAAATGGACGGCGCTATATTGATCAGGAAGTACTGGTACTTGTAACAAAAGTTCTGCAAACCAACGCCGGCCGCCTCATCTTTGCCGTGCCGGAAAGTTGAGAAGACAGGGCCCGATGCCGCAAATCGGACGCATGATGGTCGTCGCCGAGCAGCCGGCCATCATGCGCGTGGCGGTAAGGCGGCTGGCGCATGCCGCTCACCATCCGCCAGGACGATGGATCATGGCGCCTGCTCTATGAGGGGCTCTTCGAGATACCTCAGCGTGCTTCTCCACTTCCTGTCACTGGTCGAGGCACCTTAGGAATCTTTGCCCGAAACAGGCCTTTGCTTTACGATGATGTCCATTCTACTAAAACTCTCTAGACGGGATGCATCACCCCCGCCGCCAGCTATCATTCAGAAATCATGGCGCTTCAAATCTACAACACCTTAACCCGACAGAAAGAAGAGTTCATCCCGGTCGAGCCGGGCAAGGTGCGCATGTACGTCTGCGGGCCAACGGTCTATGCCAACGCGCACGTCGGTCATGCCATGGCCGCCGTCGTCTTTGACATGGTGCGGCGCTACCTGATCTTCAAGGACTACGATGTCTTCTACGCCACAAATTTTACCGACGTAGACGATAAAATCATCCGCCGTGCCAACGAGACGGAGCGGGATCCAATCGAGCTGGCCGATTTCTATACCCGAGAGTATCTGCGCCATCTGGTCGAACTCAACGTCCAGCCGGCCGACGTCTACCCACGCGTCTCCGACGAAATCTCCCACATCATCCGGGATATTCAGGATCTGGGCGAAAAGGGGTATGCCTATGAAGTGGATGGCGATGTCTACTTCCGGGTCAAGGCCGATGACGACTATGGTCGCTTGAGTCGACGCAAGCTCGATGAGGGCCAAACCGGCACGCGCATCGAAGAAGATGGCCGCAAGGAGTTTTCCGGCGACTTTGCCCTCTGGAAATCGACAAAACCGGGCGAACCGGCCTGGGAAAGTCCCTGGGGGCTGGGACGGCCAGGCTGGCATATTGAATGCACCAGCATGTGTCTTCATCACTTGGGTGAGACTATCGACATTCACGGCGGCGGCAATGATCTGATTTTTCCCCATCATGAAAACGAAATCGCCCAGAGCGAAAGCCTGACCGGGGAACCCTTTGCCCGCTATTGGATGCACAACGGCATGATGCAGCTCGCCGGCGAGAAGATGAGCAAATCGCTTGGCAATCTGATTACGATCGACGAATTCCTCAGTAAGCGCAGCCCGGACACGCTGCGCATCCTGATCTTCACTGGCCACTACCGCAAGCCGGTCATGTTCACTGACGAAGCGCTCGACTCGGCCGAGCGCAGCCTGGTCCGCCTCCGTGGCGCCCTAAGACCCGCGACCGGAAGCGCCAGCACCGGGGAAGACGCCGATTTACTGCGCCAGGCAACCGAAACCGCCCGGGTCAATTTCGTTTCGGCCATGGACGACGACTTCAACACCAGCAGCGCGCTGGCCTCACTCTTCGACCTGGTCAGGGCGATTAACAGCGCTCGCGATGCCGGCGTGGGCGGACCGTTCTTCGATGCCGCCCAGCGTACCCTGCGTGAGCTGGCCAGCGTGCTTGGCATCACCCTGGCCGACGCTGTGGATGACGGTCAGAGCGTGGCGGCCAAGCCCTTCATCGATCTGCTGGTCACCGTGCGCAGTGACTTGCGGACCGCCAAGCAGTGGGCACTGTCCGATCAAATCCGCGACGGGCTGAAGGAGTTGGGCGTGACGATTGAAGACAGCCGCGACGGCTCCACCTGGCGCTTCGAGGAATAATAGGAGACTGATGAGCGAACTACTTTATGGCCGTCATGCAGTCTACGAAGCGCTGAGCGCCGATCGCCGCCGCATCTATCGCCTTTGGCTGGAAGAAGGCAAGGGCAAGGGTGAGATCATTGGCCAGATTGAAGGCATGGCCAATGAAGCCAAGCTACCGCTCCGCCGCATCAAAGGCGGCATCTTTGACAAGCTCTCCAGCAAAGGGGTCAACGCCCAGGGCGTCGCGCTGGAGGTAGATGACTATCCTTATGTGGTGTTGCAAGACTGCCTCGACCTGGCCGCAGACCGCGATGACGCCCCCCTGCTCCTGCTGCTCGACCATCTGCAGGATCCCCAAAATCTGGGCACGCTCATGCGCACGGCCGAGACCATGGGCGTTCACGGCATTGTCATCCCGGATCGACGGGCGGCAGCCATTACGCCGGCAGTGAGCAACGCCAGTGCCGGTGCGGTCGAACGACTGCTCGTCGCTCAGGTAACCAATCTCAACCGCACCATCGACGACCTCAAGCAGGCCGGCCTCTGGGTTGCGGGTCTGGACGGTGATCCCGCCGTGCCGCCACTGGCCGCGGCCAACCTCGACGGGCCCATGGCAATCGTCGTGGGCAGCGAGAGCAGCGGCCTCAGTCGCCTGACGCGCGAAAAGTGCGATTTCCTGGTGCGTCTGCCCATGTACGGCGAAATCGAAAGCCTCAACGCCGCCATTGCCGGCAGCATCGTTCTCTACGCCACCCGCCAGGCGCGGACGACGTGACCTTTCGCTTCTGCCCGCTCTGTGGGACGTCGCTCTCCCCCACCGAGCGCGGCGGGCGCCTCCGCCCCACCTGTCCAAGCTGCGGCTTTATCCACTATCATAATCCGACTGCCGGCGTCGCAGTTATCGTGCGCGAGGGCGACCAGGTCTTGTTGGGCCGGCGGGCGCCGACCAGCTCATACGCCGGGCAATGGTGCATCCCGTGCGGCCACGTGGAGGCGGATGAGGACGTGCGCGATGCCGCCATCCGCGAGTTTGCCGAAGAGACGGGGCTGACCATCCGCCTTGGCGCGGTTGCCGCTGTCCACTCCAATTTTCACAATCCGGCACAACCAACGGTCGGCATCTGGTTCTACGGCGTCATCGAAAGCGGCGAGGCAGAAGCGGCCGACGATTTGGATTGCGTGCAGTTTTTTCCGCTAACCAACTTACCGGACTCATTGGCTTTTCCCACCGATCGGATCGTGCTTGCGCAACTGCAGACAGACGCCGCATGAACGTGACCGTCTTGCCGCCGTACCATCCCCACTGGAACGCCGAGATCGAGCGCATCGGCATTGAGCTGCGCGCACCCGATAATACAACGCTCTTTCCTTATCACTTCCTGGCCGTCACCCTGCCGCGAATCGGCGGGCATCTGGTGGCCGTGGAGGAGAACAGCCGGCGCGTGGGACTGGGCTTTCTCTTCCCGCGTCTGCCGGCAGCGGGCGCAGGCAAGACATACACGCTGCGCTATCACACGCTCACGGGCCGGCGCCTCAGCCGGCGCCAGGGAGCCACGCCTGCCGCGATTGTCGCCGCCGTCAGCGGCTGGCTGCCCGAACCGGCCGCGGTAGTCTTCTACGACCCATTGGCCGAGGTCCAATATGCCGCCCAGCCATGAGCAGATTGGGCTGCTCGACATCGGTCGCCCCAGCGCCACCGAAGCCATGCAGATCCGCTACGTGCAGCAGGAAATCTGGGGCACGCCGCCCGAATTTCTTTATCCCAGCGACATCCACAGCGTCGAATTTGGGTCCGGCACGTCGCTCGTCGCACGCGTCGACGGCGATCTGGCCGGCTTTCTGTTCGGCTTTGCCAAACATGGCGGTCCCACGCTCCCGGCAGATTGGCATGCGCGCTTCCACGGTGAGCTGCGGCTGGAATCGCAGACCATGGGCGTGCTGTCTGACTTCCGCGGCATGCGGATCGGCAACCTGCTCAAGCGCATGCAGGCCAAGGCAGCCTTGGATCAGGGCATTGGCGTGGTGCACTGGACGGTCGACCCGCTTCAGTTTCCCAACGCCGCGCTCAATTTTGGCCTCTTCCGCGGGCTGGCCTTCAACTTCTACCCTGACTTCTATCCCTTTCGCAACGAACTCAACCGGGTTCATGCATCGCGCTTTGCCATCACCTGGCTGGTCGGCAGCCGTCACGTGCAGGGGGTGCCGCTGCTCGATTCCCGCTCGCTCATCCTCGACCTCAGCCACAACCGCCAGGTTGCGCGCATCAACCGTGGCTGGACGGACGTCAACTACACGATTGACAACGAAATGATTGCGATTGAGATTCCGGCAAACTGGACGCAATTGCAGCAAGAAGACTTGGAAAACGCAATGGCCTGGCGCGAGATCACCGATCGCATCTTTAATCGCTACGTGGGCAGCGAGCCCGGCCAGTACGTGATCTCTGGCACGGGCACCGACGGCGATCGTCGCTTTCTGATTGGTGAACGCGTGCGGCCTGAACTATGGGAACGGCTCGGGCGCACGGAATGAGTATTTGCAGGAGGTTTACGCGATGAATTCAAGCACCTATCAGAAACGCCCGCTCGCCACCGGCATCGACATGGCCTATCTTGACTGCGGTGAGGGTGCGCCGGTCGTGCTGCTCCACGGCTTCACCGGCACGGGGTTGACCCACTTTCACGACCTCATCGAGGAGCTTGCAACAAGCTATCGCGTCATCGCGCCTGACCTGCGCGGTTATGGGCGCAGCCAGCCGCCGCTGCGCGACTTTGCGCCCTATTTCTACCAGCGAGACGCCGATGACGTAGCCGCGTTGATTGGCGCGCTGGGATGCGGCCCTGCCCATGTGCTTGGCTTCAGCGACGGCGCGGAAAGCGCGTTGCTGCTCGCCGCGACCCGCCCGGATCTGGTGTGCAGCGTCATCGCGTGGGGCGTCTCCGGCGTCATCTCCAAAGCCATGGTAGACAGCGTGGAGAGCTGGCTGACGCCTGAAGACTGGGCGACGACGCACCCGGATTGGGCGGCGGAAATCGCCGCGCAGCATGGACCGGATCAAGTGGAAGCTATGCCCCAGGGCTGGGCGCGGGCTGCCCAGGCCATCTACGCGGCCGGCGGCAACATTTGCATGGTCGAAGCTGCCAATATCCAGTGCCCCGTGTTACTGGTCAATGGCGCGAGCGAAGTCAACAACACGCCACAGGACGTCCTGGCGCTCAGCGCACGCATCCCCCATGCCCGTCTTCGCTTCATAGAGGACGCCGGCCACGCCGTTCATTGGGACCAGCCCGAAAAAATGGCCGTTCTCGTACGCAGATTCCTCCAAGATCAGTAGAAGAGACTACCCATCATCCTCTTTGTGCTCGCCTTCCAGCGCAAGATCATCAGTGGCATCGCCGTCAACAGCGGCATCAAGTAGCACCAGATCGACACACCAAAACGACAGCCAATCCCAGAATGATCGCGTCGACCCCTTGCGTCGGCGCGGAAAGGAATTCTATCCATGACTACAATACCCAGATCGGAACATCCCCGGCCGCAGCGTTACCGCTCGGCATGGACGAGCCTCAATGGCGAATGGCGCTTTGCCTTCGATCCCGAAGAGATCGGCGAACAGGAGCGCTGGTATATCCCGGCAACGGAGCTTACCTTCCGTCATATTTATGGGCGGCCCCTGCGCGGAAAAACCAAGAATCTGCGGATCAACGTCCCCTTTCCCTGGGAAAGCAAGCTGTCCGGCGTTGAACGGCCGGACTACAAAGGAGCCGGTTGGTACGAGCGTTCGTTCACCGTGCCGGCAGAGTGGGCGGGGCTGACGCCCTTTCTCAACTTCGGCGCTGTCGACTGGCACGCACGCGTTTGGGTCAACGGCCTGCTTGCCGGCGAAAACGACAATGGCTATCTGCCCTTTTCCATCGATCTGTCGCCTTTTGTCCAGCCGGGTGAGAGCGCCACGGTCACGGTGCGCGCGTATGATGTCGCCGACGCCAGCACGCTGGTTGGCAAGCAGGTGCCCCGCTGGTACACGTACAGCAGCGGCATCTGGCAGTCGGTCTGGCTGGAAGGGCGCGGGGCCAGCTACGTGGAGGAGGTACTCGTCACGCCCGATGTGGCGGGTGAAGTCGCCGTCATGCGGTTGGCGCTACACGTCGCCGAGGCGGGCAGCCACACAGTGCGCGTTCAGCGCGGTTGAAGACGCTTTCCCGGCAGTAGACACGGTGTTGGCGCTGGAAGCAGGGTCGCAAGAAGCGATCATCACGGTTCCCGTGCCGTCGCCGCAGCTCTGGAGCCCGGAATCGCCCCATCTCTACGAGTTTGCCGTCGAGCTATCGGGGCCGGGCAGCGCCACCCCGGATCGACTTGAGAGCTATTTTGGCATGCGCACGATCAGTCGCGCCCCGTGGGACGGCAAGCCATATGAGGTCATCCTGCTCAATCATGAACCGGTCTACCTGCGTGGCGCGCTCGACCAGGCCCTTCATCCCGATTCGCTCCACGCTTACCCGTCGGATGATGTGATCCGCGGCGACATTCAGCTGGCCAAAGATTTGGGTCTGAACATGTTGCGCTGTCACATCAAGATCAACGATCCGCGCTACTATTATTGGGCCGACAAATTGGGCCTGCTCGTCATGTACGATGTGCCCAGCCCCGACCTGGACACGCCGACCATGCGACGGTTGGTGGAACGCGATCTGCCCCATATCATGGCCCGTGACTTCAATTCGCCATCGATCTTCGCCTGGGTGATCTTCAACGAAACCTGGGGGCTGACCCAACATCGCACGCGTGACAGTCACGAGTGGTTGCGTTCCGTGGTCGAGACGGCACGCCTTCTCGATCCCTCACGGTTGATCGAGGACAACTCCACCTGCCATTACGATCATGTAGAGAGCGACATCAATTCGTGGCACTTTTACATCAACGACTATCAGCAAGTGCGCAACCATGTGCAGCATGTGGTCGATGCCACCTTCCCCGGTTCAGAGTTCAACTACATCGGCGGTGATCTGGTCCAGGGCGCGATGCCGCTGATGAATAGCGAATATGGCGGCATTGCCGCCAAGGATGGGGATCAGGATATCTCTTGGTGCTTCAAGTATCAGACCAGCGAACTGCGCCGCCATGCCAAGATCTGCGGCTATGTCTATACGGAACTGGACGATATCGAGTGGGAGCACAATGGCTTTGTCAATTATGATCGCAGCGCCAAGGAATTTGGCTATGACGCCTTCGTACCGGAGATGAGCGTGGCAGATCTCAACGGGGCCGACTTCGTCGGCTGCGACGCACCGCCCTGCCAGCAAATCGCGCCCGGTGCGGCCGTCACCGTCCCGGTCTTTGTCAGCCATTGGGGCGCGGAAACAGAAAAGTTGACCGTACGTTGGGCACTGCACTACATCGACCGCTTTGGCGAGCGCCACGACCTGCAACAGGGTGATCTGGCGCTGGAGCCCCAGCGGTTTGACGTTGTCACGCGTGACCTGTCATTCACCATGCCGGGCGAGGCCGCGCTGGCGACCCTGGCGCTGACGCTTGAAGACGACGCCGGCCAGATCCGAGCGCGCAATTACATCAACTTCTTCGTCAGCGACGAGACAACCGTTCCGACCGCGGAGGAAGTGAACGGCGCCTGGATATTGCCATTTGCGCCAGAGGCATACAGCGACACCAACTGGCCGCGGCTATTTAGTGGTTCCCAACGTTTTTCGGCAACCGGCTCGGGCTGGGTGGAGTATACAGTCGCTGTCCCAAAGGAGATTGATCCGGCTACGGTCACCCAGATGCAAGTGCGTCTGGAAGCAGGCGCCCGCGCGGGATGGGCAAAGATCGACTGGCCTGACAAGACCTTTGGCCACAATTACCCCCAGACCGAAGTGGACCGCAAGACGCCGGCTGCCGTCAGCGTCGACGCCAACGGCGTGACCGTGGGCACGCTCCACTTGCCGGATGATCCAGCCGACGCGCGCGGCGTACTGAGCCACTTCGCCGGAGTGGATCCAGGGGCATACGGCTATTTGGTCGATACAGTGGCAGAGGGCGCTACGCTGAAGAAGATCTTAGGAGTGAGCGCAAAGGAACTGACCATCCGCTTCACAACCGTTGCCGACGCCGAACACATTGGCGGGCTGGCAATTTATGGCGCCACACGCGGCTCGCTGCCGGTCGCGCCGATGGTGGTGTTGAAGTAAGAAGGGTCGGGTTGTGGGGTTGTGGGGTGCGGGCCTGGTTTTAGGCCCGCACCCCACAATCCAAACTCCACAATCCGAATTCCGAATTCCCAACTCCCCTACCCGCCGTCGGTGGCAGGCGCTTCTTCGGTTTCGGCGTCAGCATCAGGGACAGGTTCGGTTTCAGGCACTGGCGTCGCGATCTCGAGTCCTGTGATGTCGACCAGGCGCAGCAAGGACGCTTCCAGGGCCTCCATCTGCAGGCCATAGCTGGCCCAGTCGCCATCGCGCAGATACTCTTCGGCGGTGAGGTATTGCTCGTTCGCCAGCAGAATGATCTCCTCGACCGAGGCCGCCTCCAGACCGGCCGCGCCAGCGGCAGAGAAATCAATCTCGCCCGTTTCGAGCGGAAGGCTCGTCCCGCTGGCCAGCAGTTCTTCCAACCCCGCATCGGCAATCAGGTCAGCGCCGAAAAGCTCAGCCAGTGCCAGGCCAAGACTCTCCGCCATAATTACCTGATCCACAGTGGCGACAATCACCCGCTGAAGTTCGGGGATCTTTCCGTTGGCGGCTTGAAGGTAGAGGGGCTCCACATAGAGCAAGCTGTCAGCCACGGGAATCACCAGCAGGTTACCGCGAATCACGTTGCTGCCCTGTTGATTCCAGAGGCTCAGCTGGGCGCTGATGGTCGGATCCTGATCAATACGCGCTTCCACCTGCTGCGGGCCAAAGAAGAGGGAGTCTTTGCCAAACTCATAGACGATCTTTTCGCCATATTTTTCCGGGTCGCTCTGAGCGGCCAGCCACGCGATCATGTTTTCTCGGTTGGCCGGCGTAAAGGGTAAGATCTGGATATAGTCCAGTTCATTCCCGTCGGGCAACGACATCAGCACGTAGTAGGGCTCCATGCGCACCGGGTCGTTATCGAAGACTTCCGACGGCCACGCCCACACATCCTCTTTGTTGTAGAACTCCGTCACATCGGTCATATGATAGGTACGATAGACCTCGGCCTGCACCGAGAACAGATCGGTGGGATAGCGAATATTATCCTGGAGGTCGGCCGGCATCTCGCTGAACGGTCGGAAGAGATCGGGGAAGATCTCAGCATAGGCCGCGGCAATGGGTTCCTCCGGGTCGAGCACATAGAAGATCATGGAACCATCGTACGCGTTTGTCACAACCTTAATCGGATTGCGAATATAGTTGAAGGCGTTATACGGTTCGCTGTACGGGAACCGGTTGCTAATGGTGTACGCATCCAGCATCCAGTGCAGCTCACCGTTGTCGTCGACGATGATGTACGGATCGGAATCGTAGCTCAAGAAGGGTGCCACCTCGACAATGCGCTCCACGATGTTGCGTCGCCATAAGAGCTGGCTATCGGGCGTGATGTCGCTGTTGAGCAGAATGTTGATGTCCGCAAAGCGAACGGCAAAGAGCAGCTTGTGCCAGAAGCTCATATTGATGCCCGTGTCGGCATCAAAGAAGGTGGTGACGTTGCCCTCGCCACGCGGGTAGTCGAATTCCGGCTCATCGGTGCGCGCAATGACATAGCTGTCCGTCTTCTCGCCAAAATAGATCTGTGGCCGCGTTACGTCGATTACGCCCTGCGGCGGGAGATCCTTCAGGTAGAACTCGGGCAGACCATCACGTGTTACCTGGGCGACGGGCGACGCCGCGACGCCATAGCCATGCGTATAGACCAGCTTTTGGTTGACCCACGTCTGCGCGTTTTCATTGAGCCGGTCGGGCACCAATTCACGCGCGGCCAGCATGACCTGACGCGTCTCGCCATCGATTTGATAGCGGTCGATGTCGATGTCGTTGAACTCGTAATACTGACGCAGTGCCTGGACCTGGTTGTAGGTCTGAAGCAGGGGCCGGTAATCCCACAGGCGGATGTTGCGGAAGGTCTCCGGCTCGTCCAAAATCGCCTCAGATGTTAACTCTTCTGACGCGTCATAATCGCGTACCGAGATATCATCAATATCAAAGGCAAGCCGCGTAAAATTGATGTTGTTGTCGATATACTCTCGCTCCAAGTTAAGCTCGTTGGGGCTCACCTGGAAACGCTGAATGAAGCTGGGGTAGACGTTGCCGGCCAGAATCGCCACGGCCAGCCAGACGACCAACACGACCACGATCGCGCGCCAGGCCCGGCGCATGAACGCGGTAACAATGAGCAAGACTGCCGTGATGAGCGTAATTATGCTCAGGATATTGTACGCGGGCAGCTGCGCGCGTACGTCCGTGTACCCGGCGCCAAAGACAGCGCCCCGTGCGCTGTAGACGAGCTCATACGCATTAAGGCGATAGTTCCAGGCAATCAAGAGCAGAATCAAGGCGCCAAGCACGCTCAGATGGACCAGGACCGGCGTACGGATGTTCCAACCGCGCCAGCCAACGCCATAAACGACCAGCGTTGCAAGCACAGTCATGATGACGGTCGTCATCAGCCAACCGCGGATGGCTTGCCAGATGGGCAGGGTGAAGATGAAAAAGCTGACGTCCCGATTAAAGATGGGGTCCATCAAATTGAAATCGATCTGATTCAAGTAGAGCAGCACTTGCTCCCACATGGCCGAAAGGCTTAGCCCCATAAAGAAGGCCAAAATCGCGCCGATCACCAAAATTGTGGGCATCAGCCGTACGCCAAACGCATCGAGCACCTGCTGGACGGGCGAGCTGCTCAAGTTGCTGGGCTCCACACGCCGCGCGATCCAGACGTTGAGCGCTAGAAAGAGCCAAAACGTCACCGCACCGATGAGAAAGAGCCCAAACGACGAAAAGACCCGCGTCCGGAAGACAGAAGAAAAACCTAGGCTGTCATACCAGATGAAGTCCGTAAAGACGCCAAGAATCCGGTTGAAAAAGAAGAAGATTAGAATCGGAATCAGCCACCAGAGCCAACGCCGCGGGTTGATCGAGCGTTCTTCACCGCCGTTGCCGCTACCGCCGTTGCCGCCTTGCGGCGTATCGTCATCCGGCGGCACCCAATCGCCGCCCTCACGCTGAAGATTCTCTTCAATCGATCGGATCAGATCGGAGAATGGATCCGAATTTCTCATGTTGCCTCGCTTATTGATCAATGACTGAGTGACGACCGGCTCGCTCAACCTTATTGAGAAAGGGGGATGTCAATCACTCAGGGGTTCACAGTATGACGTCATTCTAACAGACTTTGCATAGATTACCTTGTGAACCTCGCTACCGTTCCCGCGCCTATGTTATAATTTCGGCCATGAAATCAGCGCGTACGACAGCCGATATTTGGCCCGATCCCCTGGAAAAACCCGATTCTGATCAGGTGGCCCAACAGCTATCCGCCTTCTGGACAACCCTTGACGGTCTGCCCGCGTTGGTTCAGCACGACGAACGCTTGCTTGCGGCTGAGCTGGTACAGACGCTACGCGGCATCGTCATCGACCTGATGTTGGCACTCAACGGCATCCGCCGCCCTGCAGGAACGCGTCACCTCAACCGCTACCTCAGCCCCAGCCAACGCACTGCGCTTGAACGCACGCTGACCGCGCCCGCACCACAGATGGATGCATGGATCGGCCAGGCCGTTGCCCTTACGGTCATCTACGGCTGGTATGCGCCACAGCTGACGGCACGCTTCGAGCTGACTTACCCCCAGGCGCTGCAGGAGAACGTCTGGAACGCTTTGCGCAACGGCATCTTTGAGTGGCCGGCATCGATTACGTCCGACTCATGACGCGCATCGCCTTCGTTGCTCCCTTTGGCTTGGGACAAAAGACGACCGTTTGGGCACGCACGCTGCCGCTGGCCAAGGAACTGGTTCAGCTCGGCCACGCCGCACAGATTATCATCCCGCCTTGGGATACGCCGGCGGATAGCGGCCGTAGCTGGGTTGACGAGGGCGTCGACCTCGTCAACGTGACGCTGGATGGCGGCATTCCCGGCACGGTCCTGCGCATGCTGGCGCAGATCGAAGAAGCGGGGCCGGACATCATCCACATTATCAAACCCCGTGCCCATGCCGGACTGGTACAGTGGCGGCTGTGGCAGAAGCGCCGTCGCCCCCCGCTCTTCCTCGATATCGATGATTGGGAGCAGGCCTGGACCGACGTCAACCACTATGATCCGGTCACGGGCCGTTTCCTGGCCTGGCAGGAAGAATGGGGCATTCGCCACGCTGATGCCATCACGGCAGCCAGCCGCTGGCTTACGGAAAAGGCCCAACGCTACAGCGCAGCAACCCCTGTTCTCTACTTGCCCAACGGGGTTGATGTTCCAGCGTCCGTCCCCAACACAAAGACAAATGAGGCGCCGACAGCTGGCACAGGGCCAACCATACTCTTTTTCAGCCGCTTTGTGGAAGTTGAGCCGGCATGGCTGGCTACCTTCTGGCAAACGCTCTACGCGGAATTTCCAGACGCACGCCTTGTCGTGGCCGGCAGTGCGATCGAACCCCGACGCGAGGCGCCCTTCCACGCCGCCATAAGCGAGCTTGGCCCCAAAGCGGCCCAAGCCGTGAGCTGGCGCGGCTTTGTGCCGCCGGCGGATCTGATCGATCTCTACGCGCAAAGCACTTGTGCGATCTTCCCGGCGCGGCCCATTCCCCTGCAGCAAGCCAAGTGCAGCGTGCGCCTGGCGACCACGCTGCTCAACGGCGTGCCGGTCGTGGCCAGCGCCGTGGGCGAGCAAGCGCAGTACGGCAGCGAGGGCGCGGCCCGCCTTGTGCCGGCCGAAGCCACACCGTCCGAATTTGCCGCTGCGACCGTTGCGCTGCTGCGCGATGCCAGCGCACGCAGCGCCATGGTCAGTCAAGCCCGGGCCCACCTCACGGCCCGCTACCAGTGGCGCGACCTGGCCGAAACCCTGGCCGAATTCTATGATCAGGCGCTTGCGACATCATGAATCCGTCAACCCATGATGTCGAGGCCAAGCACGGTCTACCCGGCGCGGCGCGCGCGGCCCTGATTACATGGCTGCCCGCGATTGGGGTGATGGCGGTCATCTACCGGCTGAGCAGCCAATCCAGCTTTGGAGGACCAGGATGGGTTAGTCGGCTGGCGGCTGAGGTGATCCGAAATGAAGCCCTGCTGAGCGAGCTGGCGCCACTGCTGACGCTCCTCGATCGCTATGGATCCTGGGGCGCACACTTTGGCTTTTACGCGCTCTTGGCGCTGGCGTTTTGGTGGGCGATTCGCCGTCAATGGCCGGCAATAGCCGATCCCACCTGGGTGGTCTTTGGGCTCGCGCTGCTCTACGGTCTCAGCGATGAGCTGCACCAAAGCTTCGTTCCCGGTCGTGCCGCGGACTGGCGCGATGTGGCAACGGATGCAGCCGGCGCAGCAGCTGCGCTGCTTCTGATCCGAATCTGGAAACGCTGGTGAGAGAAAGAAGAGTTGAGAAGGGCCAAAGCATTCCATGCGCGGCAGAAAATCCGACGCCGTCTGTCGACGTAGCCATTAGCCTGGCAATGGCATTGGCGGGTATTTTCGCCCGCCCGCCGCTTCACGGGCAGCCCGCTCGGCCTCGGCATCAGCAATGCGCTGCTGCGCCTGCAGGCGCCCCTGATAGCGCCGGCGCTCCTTGGAAATCCACTGGCGCGGGTCGAGGGTAGCGGCAATGAGACGTGCAAAGACCAGATACCCCGTGTGGGCCACCATCTCGTCTTCGGGACGCAGCCGTTCGGGCACGGGCTTGTAGCGGCGCAGCAGCAATTCCTCCACGCCAATATCGGCGAAGCCCGCCCCCTCCAATGCCACCAACAGCTCAGAGACTTGATTGGCCGTTGGCACCAGGCTGGCAAAGAAGCCGCCCGAGCGCAGCCCGGCGCGCACCTGGGTCATGTAGAGCCACGGCTCGCGTACGTCGAGGAAGAGGGCATCGGCGTCATGCTGCAAAAAGCCATCCTCGATCCCGCGCAGATGCATTTCCACGTAGGGCAAGAGCGCAACCCGCTCCAGATTATTGCGCGCCATGCGATAGTTGTCCTCGCGCACCTCATAGGTATAGACGCGGCCTTGCGGCGCAACCGCCCACGCCAGCGCAGCGGTCAACCCGCCACTGCCAGTGCCTGCCTCGAGCACCGTCGCCCCCGCGCGCAGATTCAGCCGATGGACCAGATACGCGGCATCTTTTGGGTAGATGATCTGTGTGCCGCGCTTGAGGTGGCGGATCATATCGCCCAAGCCCGGCTCCAGTATGAGCGCCTCTGCGTCCAGCTGCGACGTCACGGCCCCGCCATAGGGTGTGCCGATGATCTCGCGATGTTCATAGACGCCGCGATGGGTGTGAAGCCGCCCGGTCGGCGTGAGTTTGAAGACATAGCGCTTCAAGTCGGCCATGAGCAACAGAATCAGATCGCCGGCATGGGCGATGCCCGTGCGCGGGGCAAACCAGTTGCTCGCGGCAGCTGGCGCCGGCGTTTTTTGCGGTTGGGTCATAATTTTTGCCTACTCATGGACAAGGTCGGCGCCGTGGCGCCGACCTTGTCGTCAATTTCTATGCTGTCCATCGCCAATGCGGCAGGGCGAATTGAGGCGAGCCAAGGTTAGCTCTCTTCTTCTTCGGCCTTGCTGGCCGTGACGATATCATCGGCCATATGGCCGGGGACGGGTTCATAGTGATCGAATTCGATTGTGTAGATGCCGCGGCCCTGGGTCATAGAACGCAAGTCCGTGCCGTAGCGCAAAATTTCTGCCAGAGGCACCATGGCGCTGATCACGGTGCGATTGCCCCGCTGCTCCATTCCCAACACACGCCCGCGCCGGGTGTTGAAGTCGCCCATGATGTCACCCATATAGTCGTCAGGCACAATCACGTCGATTTTGTAGATCGGTTCCAGCAACACCGGGCCCGCCTGTTCCATGGCGGAGCGGAAAGCCTCACGGCCTGCGGTCTGGAAGGCGATATCCTTGGAGTCGACGGGATGCTCCTTGCCGTCAAAGACCACGGCCTTCACATCCACGACAGGGAAACCGGCGATGAAGCCGATGTCCAATACCTGACGAATGCCCTTCTCAATTGAAGGCAGGAAGACGCCGCTGATTGAGCCGCCAAAGACCTCGCTGGCATATTGGAAGCCCTCGCCACGATCCAGCGGCTCGACCCGCATATGCACTTCGGCGAACTGGCCGGCGCCACCGGTCTGTTTTTTGTGGCGATACTGGGCCTGGCCCGGACGCGAAATCGTCTCTTGGTAGGGCACTTTGGGCACGGCGGTCTCCACCGAGACGCCGAATTTGCTCTCTAAACGGCGAATGGCCACGTCAATATGAGCATCGCCCATGCCCTGGAGCACGTTCTGCTTGGTGGCCGAGATGTTCTGCACACGCAGGGTCGGATCCTCTTCAGTGAGCGCATGGAGCGATTGCCCCATCTTGGCGCTATCCGCCTTGGTCGCCGGCGCAACTGCGACCGAGAAGAGAGGGCGTGGATATTCGGCCGGCGCCACAACGATCTTGTCTGCTTCCAGCGACAGGGTATCGCCGGTGAGAATGTCGTCCATCTTGGTCACCACGCCGATATCACCGGCGACCAGATTCTCAATGCCCTGCATTTCCTTACCGCTGACGCTGCTCAGATTAGCAATACGCTGCGTCTCTCCCGTACGACCATTGGATACCGTGGCATCTTTGCCCAGGGTACCGGAAAAGATGCGAATGTAATTCATGCGCCCCACGTACCGATCAATGACCGTCTTGAAGACGTAGCCGGCCACGGGACCGTCGGCGTCGGCCATCAATTCGATCGATTCGCCATTCTGCGTAGCGGGTACGACACGTTCATTCGGCGCCGGTACATAGCGCAAGATCGATTTGAGCAGGCGATCCAGGCCGACATCGCCAAGGGCCGAACCGCAATAGACGGGTACAATTGCACCGCTGCGCACGCCGCGGTGTAGACCACGCCGCACTTCTTCCGGTGTCAGTTCTTCACCGTCAAAGTATTTCACAATTAGTTCATCATCCGCTTCGGCTGCCGCTTCAACCAACGCTACTTGAGCTGCCTCAATTGCATCAGTCATCTCTGCCGGCACTTCGGCCACCGTTCCTTCAGAGCCGAGGTAGGCCTTGCCGGTAACGAGACTCACGACGCCCGTAAAGTCTTCCCCTTGACCGATAGGAAGCTGGAAGGGGACAATCGTAGAATCGGGGAAGGCTTCGCGCAAGCTGTCAATCGCATTTTCAAAGCTGGCATTCTCACGCCCCATACGATTCACGAAGACGATTCGCGGTTTGCCCAATTCGTCCAATCGGTGCCAGGCCAATTCTGTCCCCACCTCGGCGCCGGCGACGGCATCGACCAGCACCAGACCGGCTTCAGCGACGTGCAGGGCGCTAATCACCTCACCCACAAAATCGATGTAGCCCGGCGTGTCAATCAGGTTGATTTTGACGTCCTGGTAGGTGATCGGCATCACTGAGAGATTGATCGAAATGCCACGCCGTTGTTCCTCGGCGTCCCAGTCCGAAACAGTAGAGCCGTCCTCGACCCGCCCGACGCGATGGGTAGCCCCGGTCTTGAATAGTAGCGCTTCAGTAAGCGAAGTCTTGCCAGACCCGCCATGGCCCAGAATGGCGACATTGCGGATCTGGTTGGTTTGATAATCGGCCATGTTTCCCCCTTAGATAAAGCAGTGTGGGCAGCCGGTATCTGGTTTCGACCGGCTTTGAAAATATAGTTGATAAGCAGTAACGATTACAACAAATAAACGAAATCGATTCCGAAAAGTCCGGATTGAGTTCGGCAAGCCATCGTCCGTTTTGCCGGTAGAAAAATGATCGAACCGGTCGTGCCAGAAGTGGGCGGAGCGAGCGACGGGAAGTGAATGAACAAACTCTGGGTACAAGGGAAAATTTTACTCGAAACCACCGGCACCTGTCAACGAATCGATGTCGGGTGTTTCGGCGGGCAAGCTTCATACAGGGTGGTATCGTCCAGCGCTCATAGCACGTTCGCAGCCGGACTCGTCCTCGATCGCAAGGTGCACGGCCAGCACGAAGAGTCCACGATCACGCAGCGCCACAGAGCACGCATGCATCACATTTTGGAAGGCGGCGTACGAGCAGACCGGTCGCTATCTCTAGCGCAGCGCCCCACCTGTGGTATGCACCCACGCAGCAAAAGACGTTTGTCTCCCCTGAGCCTCTCTGGTATGATGCGCCCATGTCACAACAATATGAGAAGCATGTCTTTGTGTGCACCCATGGGCCTTACTGCTGGTATGATGGCGACGTTGACGCAATCTTCAACGGCCTTAAGCGCCGCGTCTCAAAGGCCGGGCTGAAAGACTCCATCCGCATCAATCGAGCCGGCTGCCTGAACCAGTGCGGCAGCGGGCCAATGGCCGTTGTATATCCCGAAGGCGTTTGGTATCGCGGCGTGCAGGTCGAAGATGTCGACGAAATATTTGAGCATCACCTTGTACAGGGCGGAGTTGTCGAGCGGCTTCAATTCTCCGAAGCGCCCGGCGACAACAAGCGGACCAGCCACTATCCGCCTGAAGTCCACGCCATGAAGCAGGTGGAAAAATCCTTGGACGAACAGCGGACGTCAGCTCGCCAGGCAGCGCGCAATGTGGACCAAGAGATGAGCGCTTCTGCAGCGGAAAATGGCGACGCCCCCTAAGACTTGATGCGACAGCGCAACATGGTCTGATTGTAGACCGCGTGATCGTTCACCATCTCCACTCTCATTGCCCATGGAACACAACCAAACGGACGATGTCATTTCGACAGAAATAAACCCCGATCTGCGGCTGTTGCTCATCGGTCATGCCGAGGCAATGGCTGCGCAGCGGGTAGGTCAAGCCACAATTGACACCGGCTTGACGGCACGCGGGTGGCAGCAAACCGATGCGCTGGCCCGCTGGCTAAGGGATCGCTATGCCATTGCCGCGCTCCATAGCGCTCCGAAGCTGCGCAATCGTCTGACAGCCCAGCGCCTTGGTCAAGCCTTGGGGTTGCCCGTGACGGTGCAAAGCGACTGGCCGGAAGCGCCAGCCACAGGCGTCACAGCCACGAACGAGCCTGCTGAAGCGTCATCCGCTGATTTGGCAGCGGCGCCGTCGCTGGCCGATTACTGTGTCGGACAGGCGCAATGGTTAGAAGGTTTGCAGCGCACCGCCAACGGCAAGACCATCGCCATCGTCATGGAGGCCCCGCTGATTTCTGCGACGATTGCCTGCCTCACCGACGCGCAACGCTTACGGATCGCCAGCGAACCGACCGCTGTCACTGAACTCTGCCTCCGTGGTGATCAGTGGGTCGTACAGAGCATCAATCGACACGAGCACCTACCGACACCGCCCGGCGTGCAGTCACCCGCGCCCGATCAGCCTGCAGAATCGGCTCCAGCAGACACGTTTGACGAGAATCTTTCGGCCGTGATCGAAGTCTACAACCAGGCGGCCACGCAGGACGGCGTCCAGAGCGAACAGCGTCAGAAACGCGTGGAAAACCTGTTGCGCTTCGCCAAGTTGCCTGAGGGCGCCTCGATCTTGGATGTGGGCGCAGGCAGCGGCGTCCTTACCTTGGCATTGGCCGAAACAACCCCCCATGAAGTCATTGGCGTCGACATCAGCCCCGTGATGCTGGAGCAGGCTGAGTTCCGCCGCCTCAATTCAGCGCATTCGGTTGCGCGAACGGTCTATTTCCGACTTGCCGCCGCCCACGCGCTTCCCTTCCGCGACGACCGATTCGACGTGGTCATCTGTCGCCTGCTGCTTCATCATATACGTGATGCAGAGAAGGTGCTCAATGAACTCGTACGGGTGCTGCATACCGGCGGCATTCTACTGCTGGCCGATCTGCTCTCGAATGACGACCCAGTCAAACGTGCGACCCAGAACGCGATCGAAGAACGTCGCAACCCCACACATTATGCCGCACGCTCCGCACAGCAATATCGCGACCTGCTCACCACTGCGGGACTCACTGTAGTTGATGAAAAGACCGTCACCTTTGAACGAGAGTTGGATGAGTGGCTGGCCGAGCTGCCGCTGGATTCGGCAAACGGTGCAATCGTCCGTGAGATGATGGAGGCGGGGATTGAAACCGACGCTGCCGGGCTGCATACACGTCGTCACGGCGAGACCATCATTTTCGAACAGCGTCTTTACTACTGCAAAGCCATCAAAGAAAAAGAATAAGGGCCGGCGATCTCACCGATCAACCGACCCTTATGACAATGCGCTCCGGTGCAGTGAACGCAGCGCATTGTCCGCTTCACCCGCTACGCCTATTCCCTACTTGCCGTTCTTGTAGAGCTCGCGCAGAATAATCATCTTCTGAATTTGTGTGGTTCCCTCGTAAATCTGATAGATCTTGCTATCGCGCATGAGCTTTTCAACCGGATACTCGCGGGCATAGCCATTGCCGCCAAAGACCTGGACAGCGTCGGTCGAATTGAGCACCGCCGCCTCGGAGCAATAGGCCTTGGCCACGGCGGCAGAGGAAGTGTTGCGGAAGCCATTGTCGATGTCCCAAGCTGAACGCATGGCCAGTTGCTCGGCCACGTCGGCGCGGATTTTCATGTCGGCGAGCATAAAGCCTACACCCTGGAACTGGGCGATGGGCTGACCGAAGGCGAAGCGTTCGCCGGCATACTTGACGGCCTCGTCCAACGCACGACGGGCAATGCCTGTCGCCGCAGCGGCTACGGGCGGGCGGCTCTTGTCAAAGACCTTCATCGCAATCATGAAGCCATCGCCGTCGCGACCGAGGAGATTTTCGGCCGGCACTTCTACGTTTTCGAAGAAGACCATGCTAGTCTGGGCTGCGTGCTGCCCCATTTTCTCCAGCGGCTTGGAAACGCTGACACCGTCCCAGTCGGCTTCAATGATAAAGCAGCTCATGCCCTTGTGGCCGCCTTCGGGGTCGGTTTTGGCAAAGACGGTGAAATACTTGGCCACCGGACCGCCGGTGATCCAGGTCTTCTGCCCGTTGAGAATATATTTGTCGCCCTCGCGAATTGCCGTCGTCTTGATACCGGAGACGTCAGAACCGGCATCGGGCTCCGTCAGGCAGTAGGAGATGATTGCGGCTTCATCTACCAGACGCGTGAAGTATTTCTCTTTCTGCTCGTCATTGCCAGCGATGAGGATGGGCAATACCGCCAACTGATTGACCAGCAGCGCCGTGCCAATGCCGGAACAGCCATAGGCAAATTCGCTGCCGACGATGCATTCTTCCAGCACCGATGCGCCCAGCCCGCCGTATTCCTCAGGAATGTTCAGGTTGACCAGACCAACTTCCAGGGCCTTGTGAAAGATCTCCCAAGGCCACCCGCCCGTCTCATCCAGGTGCTCGACCTGGGACATAAACTCTTTGCGAACGAAGTCGCGGGCAAGATCGCGCAACATCTTCTGGTCGTCGTTCAGCTGAAAGCTCAGGCCGCTGGCGACTGCTTCTTGTACATTTAGCATGTTTATTTCCTTTGTACATTCTGAAGCCAAGGCAAAGACAGATCAAGGATTGGCTTCCGGAGTGGATACCGTAATAACAGGGAGCAAAATCGCCGGTACAGGTCATACCGGCACCCATGTCTGGTACAATTGAAAGCGGCGCAAATTCCGAGGTTGTTGTCAGACTGTTGGAACTGCCGATTGATAATCGGCAATCGGCAATTGTCAATCGGGTGTAAGCGAGATCGTGTGCGCGCGCGTCAGCTTCACCAAATCGTTGACGGGCAGTTCCACTTGGGCCCCGCGCTGGCCGGCGCTGATCGTGATTGTCGGAAAGGCCAGGGCGCGGTCATCCAGATAGACGTCAAACCCTTTGTTGATGAGCGCCAGGGGGCTGATGCCGCCCGTCTGCAGACTCGTCAGGCGTTCAGCCTGGTCATGACCGGCCATTTTGGCCTTCTTGACGCCAACGGCCTTGGCCAGGGCCTTGAGATCGAGCGTCTCAGCACCGGGAATGACGACCAGCATTGGCTTGCGTCCCGGCTGGTCGGCCACGGCGACCAGCGTCTTGAAGACCTGTTCGACAGGTTTGCCGACGGCCGCTGCTACTTCCACGGCAGAATGGATGCCAGCGTCATAATCGTAGGCATACGTGGCATACTCGACGCGCTTCTTATCCAGAAAACGCGTCACATTGTTCGTAATTTCCGCATTGTTGGCGCTCATGGCAGTACCTCATGGGGATTGACTTGGAGATTGAAGAGCTGCGCGCAGCAGCGATAGAATTTTTGCTTCAATATGGCTGGCTCGTGGTCATCGTCGGCGCCGCCGCGCTCATCTTGCTGGGCGCGCTGGCTCAGCCCTTGCGCCGGCGACGCCATAGCCGCGCCCTGCTCGCGCAGTTGGCAGCGGGTACGCGCAGCCAACTGATCGATGCGGATCCCGGCGCAACGCGGGCGCCCCCAGTCCAGCTAAACGGGAATTTCAATGCGGTCTTTTCGCCGGGCCCGGATCCATTCGTCAGCCTGACCGTGACCCGTCAACAAGGCCCGCTAGGCGGTCCATTCCGTGCGGCGGCACGAAAGCGAGCGCCGGCGCTTGACCAACTTCGTTTTCACGGCGTTTTGGACTCTGCGCCGCGACAAGAACTGCTCTGGAGCAAGGGAGAAACGCCCAACCGGGCCATCCGTCGCGGCGACGAAGCCGGGCTCTGGACGCGTCACCGCATGGATCTGACCGGCAGTGAGTATATCACACGCGGGGACAACGCAGGGGCGTTGGTGCATGTGCTCCTCGACATGCAGCGTCGCTACAATCCTTTCCTGCACCAGCTCTTAGTGGACGGAGAGGCGACGCCCCATGTGGTGGTCACAATTCAATTGGCGCATGGCCTGAATGTCGAAGAAATGCCGGCCCTGGTCAGCCTCGTCCGCGCGGCTGCTCGCGCCGCACAGTTGGAGTAAGACAGACATCGAATCCAACCTGGGTGGAATAGACCGCGGATCGACGCGGATGCGGCAGATACGGGCGCGTCAAACGTAGCCGATTGAAGTGGCTGTGTTGCGTCTAAGCCGCCAGCATCCGCCCATTCCGTGAAAATGGCGCTCCACGATTAGAACACGAGTCCTGCAATGCACCAGCATCCAATTGGCTCGCCCGCGTTGCCTCCGCTATACTACGCATCTGGGCTGGCGCATTCGTCAGCCGCTTTTTTTGCCTGAGTTGGCCGGCAAAGGACACGCTTTTCTATGCACGTCGCAGATATGTTACTGGCCAATGGCCGGACCGCCGCTGCATTGACCCTTCAGCTGCTCTACACGATAAGCATGCTGGGACTTGCCGCCTATGGCGTGCACGCGCTGTGGCTCACATGGCAAGTCACCCGCCGTATGGATGGCCCGCCCACGCCGGCGCCAAGTCCTGACACCTGGCCGTTTGTGACGGTCCAGTTGCCCATCTACAACGAGCAATACGTGGCCCAGCGCATCATTGATGCCTGTGCTCGCCTGGACTACCCTGCCGATCGCTTGGAAATTCAGGTCCTGGACGATTCGGATGATAGCACCGCGATGCTTGTACAGCAGCGCGTTGAAAGCTGGCAGGTGCGCGGCATTGACGTAAAGGTGGTCACGCGGCCAACGCGTAGCGGCTTCAAGGCCGGTGCGTTGGCCCACGCCCTGCCCCTCGCACAGGGCGAATTCATTGCGATCTTCGACGCCGACTTTCTGCCGGCGGCCGATTTCTTGCGTGAGACAGTTCCTCACTTCTTGCCACCGGAACGAGCGCGTACGGCCTTTGTTCAAACGCGCTGGAGTCATCTCAACCGAGATTATTCGCCGCTGACATGCAGCCAGGCACTGGCCCTTGACGGCCACTTTGTGGTCGAGCAACAGGGGCGTCAGGCGGCAGGGTTCTTCTTTGGCTTCAATGGATCGGGCGGGGTCTGGCGCCGCGCCTGCATCGAGGATCCAACGGTGGGCGGCTGGCAAGCAGACACGCTATGCGAAGATCTCGATCTGAGCTACCGTGCCCAACTGGTCGGCTGGGAGCCACTCTATCTCAATGCACGAACCGCGCCGGCCGAAATTCCGCCTACGCTCACAGCGTTCAAGCGTCAGCAGTTTCGCTGGGCCAAAGGCAGCGTACAAACGCTCCGCAAACTGGGCGGACGCGTCTGGCGCAGCGACGAGCCAATGGTCAAACGCGCCTTCGGCATCTTTCATCTGGGCAACTATCTACTCCACCCGCTGTTGCTGACGCTACTGTTCGTGGCGCTGCCCCTCATGCTTCTTGGGAGCGATCCGGCCGCGCCCCTGGCCCTGCTCAGCCTGGCCACCGTGGGACCGCCCCTGCTCTATGCCATCGCCCAGCGCCGGCTCTATCCGCAGCACTGGCTACGTTACTACCTCTACCTGCCGCTGCTCATGCTGCTGGGAACCGGGATCGCCCTCTCCAACACGCGGGCGGTCTGGCAGGGGCTGCGCACGCAGGGTGGAGCGTTTCTGCGCACGCCCAAGTTTCGCGTGGAAGAGACAGGCGACCGCTGGAAGCAGAGCGCCTACCATCTCGATCTGGATCCGCTCTTCTTTGGCGAGGTGGCAATTTTTGCCTATGCGCTGATTTCAGCTGCGGTGGCAGCCTATTTAGATAAGTGGTGGTCGGTACCCTTTCTGCTGCTCTACGCCGCCGGCTTTGGCACAATGGTCGGCATCGGTCTGGTGCAGACGTGGCAGGCCCGGCGCAGGGTACGCTGGCCCGGTCAAGGCCGCCAGCCAGCCGACTACCAGAGCGATCAGGTGGGCGCATAGTTATCAAGCTAATCTTCAATTGAGATTCGCCATTTGGTTTTGTCAAATCTACTTGACACCTGTAAAATGGCAGGGCTAATTTCCGCATTACGAACCAGGTAAGGACGCGAAACACCCATGGCCAAGCACGAGCCGAATAACACGTGGAACGAGAATCCCGACGACATCATCATGTTGGTCAATCGCACGTCAAAGAATTTCATTTTGGAATTGCCGACTGGCCGCTACCGGTTGGACGCCGGGCGCCGCATGCGTACGCTGCGCTCGATTCTCGATGTTCCGGCCATCCGCGATCTGGTTGAGGAAGGCGATTTGGGTCTCGAGTAAGTCCCGCTCGATGCGCCCGCACCCCATCATGTCTACTTTATTGCTCATTGATGGCCACTCTCAAGCCTACCGCGCCTATTTCGGCATGAAGGCACCGCTCTCCACCAGTTCCGGCGAACTGACCGGCGCGGTCTTCGGCTTTGCGCGCAAGCTATTCAGCGTGCTGCGCGACTACAAGCCAGACTACGTGGCCGTCGCCTTTGATCTGGGCGACACCTGGCGCCACGACGAATTCCCCGATTACAAAGCGACGCGCGAACGCATGCCCGACGACATGCGCAGTCAGATCACGCGCATCCAGGAAGTGCTGACCACGCTCAACATACCCATCGTTACGTACGATAACTACGAAGCCGATGATGTTCTGGGCACCCTGGCCCGCCAAGCCGCAGACCAAGGGCAGGATGTGCTCATTCTCACCGGTGACCGCGACATGTTTCAGCTGGTCGATGAGCGCATCAAAATCCTCTACACATCCGGCGGTCCATCGCCCAAGACGACCGTCTACGGTCTGGAAGAAGTGGCTGATCGCTATGAGCTGACGCCGCAACAATTTATCGACCTCAAGGCGCTGACGGGTGACGCCTCGGACAACATTCCGGGGATCCCCGGTGTGGGTGACAAGACAGCGATTAAATTTATCCGACAATTTGGCACGCTCGACGAAATCTACGCACACGTTGACGAAATCAGCGGCCCCAAGACCCGTCAAAACGTGGCCGATGCTGAAGAGCAGGTGCGCCTCAACAAGCGCCTGGTCACCATTGTGACCGATCTTGACCTGCACTACGATTCGGCAGCCTGTATCGTGCGCGACTTTGACCGCAGCGCGGCGATCCAACTCTTCAACCAGCTGGAATTCCGCAGCCTGATCAACGAGCTGCCGGGCGAAGAGAGCGAAGCGAATGAACCGGCCGCGCCAGTCGGACCGGTCACCGGACAGCTGTCGCTCTTTGAAGAGCCCGCCGCTGCACAAGGTGACACGAACACAGCAGAGGCGGTCGAAATTCGGCTACCCGCCGCAGACGTGACGTACGGCTGCGTTCAGGACGAGGCAGCGTTGACTCAGCTGGTCGATCTGCTGGCCAACGCCGAACGCATTAGCTTTGACGTCGAGACGACCGGCACCGACGCCATGAGCGCCGATCTGGTGGGGCTGGGCCTTGCCTGGGCCCCGGGCAAGGCAGCCTATATTCCGGTAGGCCATAAAGAGGGCGCGCAGCTGGACTGGACGGCCGAGGTGCTGCCGGTGCTCCAGCCCTACTTCGCCGATCCAGCCATTCCCAAATTGGCCCACAATGCCAAATATGACCTGACCGTCTGTCGCCGCTTCGGCCTTGAGGTCGCAGGCCCAATTCACGACACCATGGTCATGGCGTGGCTGCTGGACCCGTCGAGCCGTTCCCTGGGACTCAAAGCCCAGGCCGGCATGGAGCTCGGCTGGGAGATGACCGAAATCAAGGAGTTGATTGGCACCGGCCGCAAGCAGATTGGTATGGACGAGGTACCCATCGAACCGGCGGGCGCCTATTGTTGCGCCGATGTCGATGCAACCATTCGGCTCTATGATCTGCTCGCACCGCGTCTGCGTGAGGAAGAGATCTGGGCCCTCTACCAAGAGATCGAGCTACCGCTGGTCCCCGTGCTGACCGACATGGAGATGGCGGGCATTCTGCTCGACACCGACTATCTCGCCGTCATGTCCGACGAATTAACGGAGCGTCTGGCCGCTTTGCAGCTGGAGCTCTTCACCATCGTCGGTCACGAATTCAACCTGCGCAGCACACAGCAGCTCAGTGACGTACTTTTTGGCGAATTGGCCTTTCCCGTCAAGGGGCTGAAAAAGACCAGTTCCGGCCACATCAGCACCGCGGTCGGCAATCTGGAGAGGCTGGCGCAGAGCACCAATGAGTTGAGCAGCACCCAGCAGCGCGTACTCGAGATCATCTTTGAGCAGCGCCAGCTGGAAAAGCTGCGCGGCACCTATGTCGATGCCCTGCCCACGCTGGTCAACGAGGAGACCGGGCGCCTGCACACCAGCTTCAATCAGGCCGGCGCAGTAACGGGACGCTTGAGCAGCAGCAACCCGAATCTGCAGAACATTCCCATCCGCACGGACCTGGGCCGGCGCATCCGCAAGGCGTTCATCGCCCCGCCCGGCTGGTCGCTGATCGCTGCCGACTACAGCCAGGTAGAGTTGCGCGTGTTGGCCCATGTGGCCGAAGAGCCAAGCCTCATCGCCGCGTTCCAGGCGGACCAGGACATTCATTCGGCGACCGCCAGCCAACTTTTTGGCGTCCCCATCGAAACGGTCGACCGTCATCAGCGCGGCCTGGCCAAGACGATCAACTTTGCGACAGTCTATGGCTCGACCGCGTTTGGCATCAGCAGCCGTACGGAGATGACGCCTGATGAAGCGCGACGCTTCCTCGATCAGTATTTCGAGACGTACCCGGCCATTCGTGATTACATCGAAGAGACCACCGTACTGGCCAACGAACAGGGCTACGTTGAGACACTGCAGGGCCGCAAACGCTTCTTCCGCGAACTGCAAAATGAAAAACTGCCCTTCAACCAGCGTCAAGCGCTGGAGCGTCAGGCCATCAACGCCCCGATCCAGGGGACTGCAGCCGACATCATGAAGATCGCCATGATCAATCTACCGCGCAAGCTGAACGAGGAGGGCTATGCCAGCCGTATCCTCCTGCAGGTGCACGATGAATTGGTGCTGGAAGCGCCCGACGAAGAACTCCATGCCGTCACTCAGCTGGTACGCGACGTCATGGAAGGAGCCTATACGCTGGTCGTTCCGCTCAAGGTCGATGTGGAAATCGGGCCGAACTGGTATGACTTGACTGACGTAGCCTAGTTCTTGGCGTCTGCGTCACTTTGCGAGAAAATAGAAGGAATGCAAACCGACCGCGAGGGCGAAGGCCTTGGCGGTTCCGTTTTGAAAAAGACGGAAACCAGGCACAGGAAAGCGAAGACAGACACATGTTGCGGGATAGACTACAAGCGGTAATCGAGCAGGCAGTGACTGCAGCCCAAGCCGACGGTAGCCTTCAGGCGTTTGAGATGCCTGCTGCTGAGGTAATGCGCACCAAGCAGCCTGAGCACGGCGACTATAGCACCAACATCGCGATGGTGGCTGCTGCCGCCATCCGCAAGGCAACGGGCGAAAAGAGCAACCCTCGCCAGATCGCGCAGGCGATTGAGGAGCACATGCCGGATGACCCGCTGATAAGCGCAACGGAAATCGCCGGCCCGGGCTTCATCAACATTCGCCTGGCCGACGCCTGGCTCCAGCAGCAAGTTGGCGAAATTATCGATCAGGGCGACACCTTTGGCAACATCGCCCTGGGTGCCGGTCAACGCTGGCAGGTCGAATATGTGAGCGCCAACCCGACGGGCCCTATTCACTACGGCGGGGCCCGCAACGCTGCACTGGGCGACTCGGTGGCCAACGTGCTGGAAGCCGCCGGCTATGACGTGCAGCGTGAATTTTATGTCAATGACGGCGGCACCCAGTTTCAGCTCTTTATCGAGACGCTCTACGCCCGCTACGCCCAAGCCCTTGGCCAGGATGAGCCCCTGCCCGAGGATGGCTACAAGGGCGAATACATGCTTGACTACGCGCAATTGCTGGTTGATGAGTACGGCGATCGCTTCCTGGCGATGCCCCGGGAAGAGGCGCTACAGGAATTGCGCGGCATCGGTCGCGCCATCGTGCTGGCGGCGTTGGAGGAGGAGCTCGGCAGCATCGGCGTGCGCTTCGACAACTGGTTCAGCGAGCAGAGCCTCTATGACGAGGGCCTCGTCGAGCAGTCCCTCGACTATCTGCGCGAACGCGGTGAGTTGGCCGATCGGGACGGCGCGGTCTGGTTCCTGGCCAGCAACTATCCCAAAAATGAAAAGGACGAGGTCGTGGTCCGCTCCAACGGCAAGCCCACCTATTTTGCCGGCGACATTGCCTATCATTACGATAAGTTCCTGCGCCGCAACTTCGATCACGTCGTCAACGTCTGGGCAGTCGATCACCAGGGTCACGTTTCGCGCATGAATGCCATGATGGAGGCGTTTGGCCTTGGCGCCGACCGCCTCACCATTTTGATGTACGATCTGGTCAAGCTGGTGGAGGGCGGTGAGGAGAAGAAGCTAAGCAAGCGCGCCGGTAACCTCATCACCATCAGCGATGTGGTGGAGGCTGTGGGCGCGGATGCGCTGCGCTTCAATCTGCTCACGCGCAGCCCCGAAAGCACGATCGACTTTGACCTGGAGTTGGCTGTCAAAGAGGTAAAAGAGAATCCGGTCTTCTATGCACAGTACAGCCATGCCCGGATCTGCTCTGTGCTCAGCAAAGCCCAGGCAAGCGGTTTCCCGTTGGCCGATGAGGCCGAAGGCGATCTGGCCGACTACCTGGCCCTTCTCACCCATCCGTCGGAGCTTGCGCTGATTCGCAAGCTGCTGGAGCTGGAGGAGCAGATTGAGATCGCAGTCGACAAGCTCTCACCGCATAATCTGACGCTCTATGCCGTGGAATTAGCCAAGACCTTCAATCGCTTCTACCGCGATTGCCGCGTAGTCGATGAAACCGAACCGGCGCTTTCACAGGCACGCGTCTTGCTGAGCCAGGCCACGCAGATCGTTCTGGCGCGCGTGCTCACGCTGCTCGGCATCAGCGCGCCGGAAGCATTGTGGCGCGAAATTGACATTGATGAGGAATAATCCATGAGTGAGCCCTTTCGCGTGCTCGTCAGCGACTCGCTGTCCAAAGCTGGTCTGGCCCCGTTGACCGAAGCGCCGAACATTGAGCTGGACTATCGTCCCGGCTTGCCGGCAGATGAGCTGCTTACGCTCATCCCGGAGTATCACGCCCTGCTCGTCCGCAGCGCCTCGCAGGTGACAGCGGACGTATTGGCCGCAGGAAAGAATCTGCGCGTCGTCGGACGCGCCGGCGTGGGTGTCGACAACATCGACATCGAAGCCGCCACGAACTATGGCGTTATCGTCGTCAATGCGCCGACAGGCAATGTCGTAGCCGCGGCTGAGCATACCATTGCCATGCTCATGGCCATGGCGCGCAAGATTCCCCAGGCCTACGCCCACGTGATGGCCGGCGAATGGAAGCGCAGCCAATTCATCGGCGTGGAGGTGCGCAACAAGACGCTTGGCGTGGTCGGCCTCGGCCGCATTGCCCAGGAAGTCGTCCATCGCGCCCAGGGACTCGAAATGACCGTCATGGCCTTTGATCCCTACGTCACCGCGGAATATGCCCAGAAACGGGGTGTAGAGCTGGTCGACCTCGAACACGCTACTGCGCAGGTCCGACTTCATCACCGTCCACGTTCCGTTAACCGAGCAAACGCGCAATTTGATTGACGCCGAGGGTCTCAAGCTGACCAAACCCGGCGTACGCATGCTCAATGTGGCCCGGGGCGGCGTCATCAATGAAGCCGACCTGGTCGAAGCGATCCGCGCAGGGCATGTCGCCGGGGCAGCCCTGGACGTCTATACTGCTGAACCCCTTCCCGCAGATAGTCCACTCCGTACCTGCGAAGAGATTGTGCTCACGCCTCATTTGGGCGGCAGCACGGTGGAGGCCCAGGAGAAGGTTGCCGCAGATGTGGCGGTGCAGGTGGTCGAGATTCTCAACGACAAGCCGGCGCGCTATGCGGTCAATGCGCCCATCATTCCGCCGGTTGATCTGGAATTTCTTATTCCCTACATCGACCTGGCCGAAAAGCTCGGCATTTTCCTGCGCCAATTGGGCGCCCAGGGCATGGGTGATTTGGAAGTGACTGCGAGTGGCCCGCTGGCCGATTTTGATCTAACCTACATCAACGCAGCAGTGATCAAGGGGTTGCTGGCCGGCGTGGTCGATACGCGCGTCAATCTGGTCAACGCCTTGACGCTGGCCGACCGGCGTGGCCTCAACCTCATCGAGCGCAAAAAGCATCAGGACGAAGAGCGCTACGAGAATTTGCTGACGATTCGCGCCACATCCAATCAGATGCGTTGGACGGTGCGCGGTGCAGTGCTCAACGGTGAACCCCACATCGTCGACATCAACGACCTGTGGATCGATTTTCCAGCCACCGGCAACATTGTGCTCACCTCGCATCAGGACAAGCCCGGTATCGTCGGCTATGTGGGCACGCTGCTCGGCGAGGCCGATATCAACATCAGCTTCATGCACGTGGGGCGCGTCAGCCCCCGAGGTGAAGCCATCATGGCCCTGGGCACCGACGAATGGCCTTCGGAAGAGATCATGGCCAAGGTGGGCGCGTGGGATCATCTGAACTGGATGAAATTGGTGCAACTGTAGTCCCTGTACAGGCTAGATCACGAGCGTCCATTGCGCTTATCGACATGAGGCGGGTCCTCCTGAACCGATCCCTGATTTCGATAAGCTCGATTTTTGCTGCTGGTCCCTTACGTCAGAATGACGATTGGCAAACCAAATCACGGTCCGAGACGTTAATAGAGTCGTTATGAACGAAGAATTCAGCGAGCGTGTCATCAAGCAAAAACCACGTCACCGCCTGCAGCGCAGCTGGCAGCTGCGCATCCTGCTGGCGCTTTCGATTCTGTGGCTGGCGCCGACGCTGGCCTGCGGCAGCTTTGCGCCGCGACCAACGCCCACGCCGAGTCCGGCGCCGGCTGGCCAGGGCGCTGCCTCCAGCACGTCGCCTGATGCTGTGGGCGAATCCGATTCGTCCGGCATCGTCATGCAAGAAGTAACGCCGACGTTGCCGCCGACGCCGACGCCTGAAGACGAGCCGACTCCCACCTTTACGCCGACGCCCGTTCCCGGCACCGACCTGGCGATCGGCCAGCCGGCGCGCATCGCCGCTCCCGGCGGCCTCAACATGCGCCAGACGCCCAGCACCGGCGGCACGATCGTTACCTATCTGGCAGGCGGCCAGGTTGTGGACGTGATCGCCGGCCCATCCGAGGCGGATGGCTACATTTGGTGGCAGCTGGACGACCGCAGCGGCAACCAAGGATGGACGGCCGAAGGCGATGGCGAGACCGATTGGCTCAGCCCAAGCCTGGGCGCGGCGCAAGCGGTCAACCGCGCGCCCCGAGTGGGCGACAGGGTGAGCGTCACCACCGAGCAGGGTCAAGCCCTCTCGGTACGCTCACAGCCCAACCCGGATGCGCCGTTGATCACTCGCGTCAATCCCGGCGCCGAATTCACCATTCTGGCCGGCCCTCAGAGCGCGGCCGGGTTTAACTGGTATCAGATTCGTTCGGATGATGGTGCGGTAGAGGGGTGGGCGGCCGAGGGCGACGCCACCAGGCGCTGGCTCAGTCCGCTGGAGTAAGAAATAGGCTGCGACGCCAAGGTCCGGTCCGCTTGGTTTTAGCACTTCGATAGCTCAGTCCAGGTAAGCTCTAACGGTGCTGGTTGAGCGCTAGCGTTGTGCCGCCATGGAAAACAAAGAGTGCCGCCGTTGCGGAATGCGACGGCGGCACTCTTTTTTGTTGACCAATGACTGTGACTACTTGACGACGACCTCGATCTCGATGGGCGCGGCCTTGGCAATCGTGCCATAAATTGGGCAGCGTGTGCGAAAGGCTTCGACCAGCGCCTGGCCCTGCTCCTGGGTAACGCCATGCAGCGCCAACGTGACGTGGGCCGACTGCAGGCCCATGTTGGTCGGATCGGCGCTCATCTCACCCGTCACGGAGGCCGTCCCGCCCGTCAGGGGAATGCCTTCATCTTTGGCAACAGCCTCGCAGACAAAAATTCCGCAAGTTGCCAGCGAGCCCAGCAGCATCTCCACAGGATTGAGTGCCTCATTCGGACCATTGAAGAGCGGCGGTGAATCGACCACAAAACGATGGGTGCGGGTAGAAACAATGGCGCGACCAAAAGCGCCGGTCAACTCGGCTTTGAGCGGTGCAGCAGACATAAAATTCTCCTTGACAAAAATGGGGATAGAATCGCGCAGATATTTAAGCTTGCGTAGGCACTTTGACGGTTGACAAAGTCGCTTTCTGACACTTTACTATAAAGTGAAGGGACACACAACAGTACCCCCCAGTGCAGGTAATGCAGTGCGCCCCTTCTATGCGCTCAGACAGTTCACGCTGTCTGAGGAGTTGCGTGTCGCCTTCGGGCGGCACGCAATTTCTTTTTGGTGAATCCTCATAATGCGGTTTGGGGTGCGTTCTTCCCCCCGTGTAGCAGGAGGGGGAAGGGGGCGTAAGATCCAGCACCCCCCAGTACAAGACGACCTTACGCCCCTTCTATGTTGGTACAGGCGTTGGCAAATTCAAGTGCGGGACTCGGCGTGCGGATTTGGGCATGCGTCATGCTGACGTCCCTCGTCCTGCGCGCCCCGCTTGCGTCACGGTTCCCGCATCCCCCTTCGCAGGGGGTCCTACTCATTACGGAATCACAATCTCCTGGCCGACGTAGATGACGTCAGGGTTGTAGATGCCGTTGTGGCTGGCCACGGCGCCACTCTCCACACCATGGCTCTTGCAGATCCCGCTGAAGGTGTCACCCGGCTTGACCACGTAGACCGTCGGTTCGCCCGGTCTTCTGGCCCCGGTCTCGCCGGCACGACCGCCACCGGATAGACCGGCTGCGGCGTCGGCTTGATGACCCACACCGCAGCCCGGAATCGTCAGCACCTGCCCCACATAGATCATGTTGGGATCGTTGATGCCGTTGGCCTGCTGCAATGCATAGGTCGTCACGCCGTAGCGAGCGGCAATCATGCTCAGCGAATCGCCCGGCTGCACGGCCACCGTGCAACTGCTCGTCGGCGGCAGCGGCTGCACCGGATAGACCGGATGCGCCGGTGGGACCACATAGCCCGGATCGCCGCAGCTGTTGTAGAGACAGGGCTTGGGCTGGCCGCAGCCGGTCAGGCTGATGTCGTCCAGGTTGAAGTCCAGCTCGGTGCCATTGATGCCCCACTTGCTCAAGCCCCCGGATGAAGAGCGTAATCTCATGGCTCTGGGCCACAAACTTCACGCTGTAAGCGCCCATGGCGCCCGGCTCGGTGCGGGGATAGAGCTCGCCCAGGTCCATGCCCTGCCAGTTGTTGACATGGGTCCAGTCGGCGTCATAACCGTAGGTGTAGCCCCAGTCCGCCTCAAAGCGGTTGGGATCGTCGCCGCCGCCCACGCCGCGCAACATGCCGCGTAGTCTCAATTCATAGGTCTGACCCGGCGTCAGGCCACGCACGTGCTGATAGATGCCGGCATAGCGGTCGTTGTCGCCGTCGACGATGCCCTTGGCGTTGATCTCAATCAACTGCCCGTGCTCGCCCGAAGTGACCACCGGATCCCACTGCTCGTCATAGAAGCCGTAGCCCGCATTGCCGCCGTTGGTGAAGAAGCCCCAGCTCTTGCCCACATGGCCCAAATAGACCGGGTTGAAGCCGTGCTCAAAGCCGCCGTTGTAGATGTACTCCGTCCGGCAGACCTCAGGATGGACCGGCGCAACCGGATGGACCGGATAGCCCGACCCGCTGCCGTCGATGATGACCACACTCTCACCACCGCCATAGCCTGCGCCACTGCCGCCCGACCCGCCGTCAATGATGACCACATTCTCACCGCCGCCCGAGCCCCAGCCATGGTGGTAGGGGGAAGGACCGGTCAGGGAGATGGCGTCCAGGTTGATGTCGATCTCTTCGTCAAAGACCGGCCACTTCTTCCACACCCGCACATAGACGGTGATGTAGTCGTCCTCGGCCATGATGTGGGTGGAGTAGTCGGAGAAGGCGCCCGGCTCCAGGCGGTCGTAGTAGGTGTACCAACCCGTGTCCTGCCAGTTGGTCACCGCCTGCCAGTCGGCGTGGGCTCCAGCGGTCCAGCCCACCTGCACCTGATAGCGATAGGGATCGCCGTCGGGATTGGTGGTGCGGATCATGCCGCGCAGGTTGAGCTGGTAGTTCTCCCAGTCAACCACGCGCACCGTCTGGTAGAGGCCGGCGTAGCGGTCGGGGTCGCCGTCGATGATGCCCTTGGTGTTGATTTCGATGAGCTGGCTGTGGCTCCCTTCCGCCACCACCGGCTGCCACTGGTCGTCGTAGAAGCCGTAGTTGGCGCCTCCCCCGTTGGTGAAGCAGTGCCAGCCGTAGCCGACCATGCCGCACCCCGGCTGGCTGACGAAGCCGTGCTCGAAGCCGCCGTTGGTGAGGACGTCCACGTAGGACGCTGTCGTACTTTTGGGTATCGCCGCAGCCACCCCCACGCTCAAGAGCATGAGTGCAATCAGCGTGAAGCTGATGAAGGTGCGAGCCTTGGGGTGCTGCGGATAGGTCAGGAAGTGCATGCTGCGTCTCCTTAATGTATCCGGTCTCGCAATTAAGTTGCAGTGGAGCGAATGTCCCGAAACGCTGTGTTCACTGCTTATGCTCGATGCGCTTGAGAGGCGGGCGAACCCGCTACTCTGGCGGGCGCCCACCCGCCGTTGTTTGCGCATGGAGAGAGCGTAGCATGACATTTTTACTTGCGCAATGGGTAGATTCTGCAACAAATTATTATGAGCGATGACTATGTGAAAGTGGCGTGAGAGAGGGTGTGTGGGTGGGGAGGCGGCTGAAGTACTATACGAATTCACACTGGGGAGCAGGGGGAAACGGGCTGAATTGGGGTGGGAACCGAGGGCTTGTCACAGGGGGCAGGGGGTAGGTGGGGCGCAGATGGTTATGCGAAGTGGGATTGGCGGGATGGCGCAAGCTGGGGCGATTTCGCCGCGACGGGCGAATCCGGCGTTGGGGCGGGGGCCGGCGGCCGGCGGCGACGAGTTTTCAAATTGGGTGCGAGTTGGGATGGTGCAACAAATCTTGCGGAATGGGGAGGGGTCGAATCCACCGCCCAGTCCGCACGCCCCGTGCGGACGATCTCCGTGCCGCAAGCTGCACGCGCATTGGGGTCTCTACTTTGAATCAGACTCGATCTTCAAATCGTAGGTGGTATTGGGCAGTGCAATGTCGGCTCTGGCCAGGGCAGATTCCAGAGCCGTATTCACCTGGTCCAGAACTGCTTGTTCGGCGTGGATCGAGTCGACCCACCAGCGCACACGAATGGAGCGCGCGGACTCCCCAAAGCCCACAAAGAAGACATCTACCGGTTTGTCGTTGACCACGCCGCCAACGCTCCGCACCGCATCTGAAATCGTCTTGCGCATGGTTTCATCATCCGTCCCATAGGCAACGCCCAGTTCCGTCTCTGTCCTGTATTGAGGATCAGGGTCGGTGTAGTTGACAATCTCACTCTCGATGATCTGAGAATTCGGTACAAGCACATCGCGATGGTCGCCCGTGCGGATACGCGTGCTGCGCGTCCCGATCTTCACGACGTCGCCCCATGTATTCAGGTCTTTGATCAGAATCGAATCACCAGAGCGGAAGGGCTGATCGATCAGAATGATGAAGCCGCTCACGGCATCGGTCACGACTTCCCGAGAACCAAGTGATAGAACCAGCGCCAACGCCAGCATCACGATGTAGAGCGCATTGACATTCACGCCAAAGTGTTCCATTGCGAAACTCAAGGCGATGAGAAGGACAAACGCGTCGGCCAGGCGGTGAAATGCCGAAATGACTGGATCGAGCTGTTCATCACGATCCGAATCATTTTGTTGCTGCAGAAACGCACGATATGCACTCGCAGCGTATTGAATGAGCGACAGTACGATCCTTGTCCCAAAGATCAGGCAGACAATAAAAAAGAAGTCCCCCGCAATCGTGCGGACCTCATTGCTCAGAAAATCCAGGCGGTTGGCGGCATATCGCGTCAGCAGGAAGAAGACCAGCCACTTGACGTCTCCACTAATCGCCGCCCAGATCCTATCGTCCTCCTTCATACTGGTCTTGCCCACAAACCATTTGATGAGACGGGCAAGCGCGATGGTAATCAAAAAGTATCCGCCGAAGACGATCAGCGCGGAGAGTAAGATATTGATCCGAATCTTCGGCTGAGAGGCCAAGAAACGTTTGATCGGTTAGCCCCAGCGAGGTTGTCAGATCTTCAACCTCACGATCGAGTCTGTCCGGCGTGGAAGTGGGCACCGGCGTGCGGGCCGCAACAGCCGTGGCAACCCCCGCCGCCGAGTCGCCACCGGATGCGTCTATCGCATCTGCAGCTTCTGTGCCTGGACCCGGCGGCAGGGCTGGAGCCGTGGCTGGAGGCGTCGATGTCGGTACGATGGTCTCGGTGGTGAGCGCGGCCTCAGGCGGCGGTGCGGGTTCAGTCGCACAGGCTGCCGGCAGCGTGATAAGCAATGCGCCAAGCGCCAGCGCAGCGACGAGGCGGATCATGCGCTTTTTCGAAAAAGGCTTCTGTTTCATGGTTGAATCCCTTGACCACATTTTTCAGGACAGGTGTACCGGACAAGGGCATTGATGTGAGGGGGCTTCGTGTCAGGACACGGCATGGGCCGCTTGCGAACGACCCACAATGTTCGCTCTCAAACCGAGTTGGCGCGTGTGGCCACGTCCGGGACTGGCTTCTGTTCCACGTCGGCTGCACCCTGCGATGCGCGCGCAGCCATGCGGTCACCGTACCAGTTAGATAGTGGAGCGGCGCTCATACCGTGGAGCATGATGCTCAAGAAAACGGTCAACATGGCAGCGTTAAAGATAACATCTATACTGCCGATCCCAGACGCGTTCGAGACATAAATTACATAGAGAATCGAGGCAATGCCGCGCGGTCCAAACCACCCGATAAACAGGGTCGAAATCATTTGCAGACGCGCGCCCAAGAGGCTGATGGCCACTGGCAACATGCGCACCACCGTCAAGCTCAGGGCTGCATAAAGAATATACGTGAGGCTGATATTGGCCAGCGCCTGCGGGAGCAAAATCATGCCAAAGAAGATATACGTCACCATCATCAATAACGTATATTCGGTCTTGCCAAACTCATAGAGCGGCAGCGAGCTCGCGGCGGCCATCGTGTTGCCGGCCACGATGCCAAAGCTAAACGCGGCGATATACCCATTGCCACCGACCAGTTCCGCCAGAACATAGACCAAAACGACCAGGGCCAACGCGGCGATCTTCTGAAAGAGAGGGGACATCCAACCGCGCTTTACGGCCAAGACGAGATACTTCGCGCCAAAATAGCCCAGCCCAGCGCCTACGAGCACGCCAAATCCAATTTGACCAAGTAATGTCGTCACAAATGCGCCGCTGCCAAGGCGACCGGTTGCGGCAGCCATTGCGATGAAGAGCAGCAGAAAAGGCATGGCAATACCGTCATTGAGGCCGCTCTCAATGTTGAGCGCCTGGCGGATGCGCGCCGGCACCTTTTTGTTGTCGACCACGCTGGAGCCCAGGCTGGCATCGGTCGGCGCCAAAATGACGGCCAGAATCGCCGCGGTCCAGATACCCATGCCACCAAACATGACGGCGGTGATCACGGTACCCAGCGCAATAGTCAAGGGCAGGCCAATACCCAATAGTCGCAAAGGCAAATCGTGATGCTTCATGACATTGCCAAACGCGATTCGCGAGGCATCCGAAGCCAAGAGCAGCACCAATGTCAGGGTACCGATCACGTTGACAACTTGAGCGTCCACGCTTAAGGAACGATCAGCGAGCAAGAAAGAGACGCCTAGCCCAAAAAGCGTGTAGAGCATGGGCAGCGTAATGATCGTGTTCCTGACGCGTGCCGACACGCCAGCGATCAGGAGGACGCCGAGGAGGATTGTGAGCAGCACTAAGTCGTCCATGATTAACCCTCGCGGATGGACTCGAATTAGAGGAGCAAATTACCGATGAGTCTGGACTCTTCCACACACGCCGGATGACTCCCTTGTTGATTGCTTGGTCTTCTTGCCAATACGAGGGAGAGAGCGAGGACGCGGTTTGGCATCCATGCCAATCGGAGCGTCCCCGCTCTCTCACAACTTCGGCGCGAGCCGGAGTTAGGGAATGGTGTCGCCGTAGGGCACGCTCTCGCGGTTGTAATAGCCGCCGAAGTAAGTCGCCATGTCGGCAAAGACACCCAGACCGAGTAAGATCCAGTCGAAACCGACGATACCGCCAGGATAGATGGCGATGTACATCAGGCTTGTCCAGGGCAACAGCAACCAACCGAGGAAGCCCCAGAAGAAGTTACCAAACGCGGCGTTGACATAGACTGGATTGAAGATGTACCAGACCAGAATCGCCAAACGCGGACCCACCAACAGCAGGGATGTGATCGTACAACACATGAGATATCTCCTAATAAAGTGAAACGTGACTGCAGGACGAATCAATCACAATTAGTCGGTCGAGGCGTCGGGCGGCGGCACATCTGTGGCATCCTCCAACTTCTGCGCGCTGTCTGCCGGCACCTGGAAGTCTTGCACCTCGCCGTCATTCAGCGTATTCAGGAAGGTCTTGGTGGCCTGGACTTCGTCATCTGAAGCCATTGCAACGAGCGCTGCCCCCCCGTTCTTCAGGTGATCCTCCAGCTTCGTCTTGTCAGCGTCGGTCAGGCCCAGACCCTTGTGGAAAAACGAACCGACTGCTGCCCCGCCGGCTGCACCGGCCAATGCCCCGCCGATCAAGGTCACGCCGCCGGAGAGTACGCCCACCGCCGCGCCCAGGGCAGTGCCCCAACCGGCGCCCTTGCCCGTATCGCGCGTGCCGACCTTACGCGTCTTCATCTTACCGTCTTCCCACGTCAAGATTGCGATGCCGCCCAATTTGACGTCCTTATTGTCCTTGTCCCAAGCCTTGAGCGAATCGGCTGCATCATCGGCTTTGTCAGCGCCGGCAAAATAGTCGACGATCATGTTGGTATTCTTGTCCTTCGCCATCGTTATTTCTCCCCTTACTCTGTGTACACCAAAATGTTGAACTGCAGATCGATCTATCGCTTCACCTTGACGGCCGGCAACGCTTTGACCGCCTTCTTGTCAAGCTTGAGATAGATGGTCTCACCGTCAAAGAAATCGATATCGGCAATTGGAATTGCGACATCCTTCTTGCCAAACAGGTGACCTTCACGCATCTGAATGTGAGTCAGGTCACCAGTCTTGGGGTCAATGACCAGCTCATCCAATTTGCCCAACTTGCCGTCGGAGGCTTCGATGGGCAGCCCCGAGTAAATGGCCAGTTCCCCCTTGGGCACAATCTCGGACTGGACGTTGTCATAGCCCGAGTCATTGTAGACAAACTGGGAGGAATAGGCATCGCCGGATGAGTAAGCCTGCCCCGACCCCGTCGCCTTCACAAAGCTGTCCACGACGAAGGGCTGCATAGCCGCAACATCGGCAATACTGCACTTGAGGACGACCTCGCTCGGCGTGGAGCTGGCAACCAGGTCGAGTGGAATCAAGCGCGTCGAGTTTTTGGGCAAGTCCTTGTTCTCGATCGCGATATGGCTCACATGCTGGGTCACCGGATTAATGACCACGTTGGTCACTTTGCCGCAGGCGCCGTCACTGCACTGCACCTTGGCCTTCAGCGGCATATCTGTCATGGTTGGGCTTCCTTTCGTTAATGAAAATCTGTCGTCGATTCACGCAGTCAAGGCTGACGAGTCGCCGAGGCAGAAGATGCAGCGTGATCGAGAGGCCGTCGTGGCTGATAGCGCCAATCAGGCGGCGCCAATTAGGCGGCGCCAATTAGGCGGCGCCAATTACGCGGCATCATGGTCTGTGGCAGCGGCTGTTGAGTCAGTATCATCACCATTCGCTTTCGTCCTGTCCCCATTTTCCTGAGGCGGCGTTTCAGAATGGTTGAGCAATCGATTGATGAGATGATTGGCCGCCTGCTCAACCTTTCCGTGTTCCTTGGCTGCGTTGGGGCTATCGTCATCATCGGGCTCCAGCCCCAGCTTCTGGAGATCCAAGTTGCCATTGGCGTCCAAAAAGGGCTGCAGATCAGTCTGCAACATGTATTTCGAATAAACGCTTACGCTCGTCACCAGCAGCACCATGACAACTGGACCATAAAGCGCACCGATTGGACCGAGCAAGTTAATGCCGCCAAAGACGCCGAGCAACAAGAGGGCCGGATTCAAATATGCGCCTTCAGGCACGAGGCGGGGGCGGAGCACCACGTCGATGTTTTGAACGACAAGCAAGTAGGCGCCCAACACCCACAGCCCCTGCCACGTCTGGCCGTCAAGTAACAAGATCACCCCGATCGGCACGGCGACAATTGAGAGTCCAACGACGGGCAGAAGCGCGGAGACCATAGAAAGTAGGGTAAAGAACAGGACACTGGGCACACCGGCGATCCACAAGACGAGCCCCATGGCCGCGCCTTGCGCGAACGCGATGACGAAGGTGCCACGAAACATGGCATTAATCATCATTTTGGTTTTGTTGATATAGAGCTCGGTAATCTGCTCCGGGAACGGAATAAACTCCTTTAATGTGCTCTTGCTAACATGATCGTAATGGGGCAAGAGCGCCATAATGACTGCAATGGCGATAATGGCGCCCATAAACATTGACGGCAACGCAGCGCCCAGGCTGACGGCAGCAGAGCCCAGCCAGTTGCCGATTGTCGTCAGCGCGTTTTGAAGAGCACCCGTCGTCTGATTCTCATCCACTTGCAAGTTGCTGCCGCCTGGCAGCCGCTGCAGCCCGCTTTCGATGCTACCCAGCAACTCCTGAATCGAGTTACCGCCCTGGACGCCGAGCATCTGCGAGATCAGGTCCTGAGCCTGGCTAAAGGCAGCGCTAAAAAAGAGGATCATCGGCACGGCAATCAGCAGGATGTCTGTCAGAATCGTCAGGAGCGTCGCCCATTTGGTCTTGCCATGGAGCCAGCGACGCTTCAGAAACCAATCGTAGATTGGCTTGGAAATGACGACGGCAGCCAATGCCAGCAGAATCGATGACAGGTAGGGCCAGACCAGCAATAGGGCAAGAACGGCCAGCACAAAGACCAAGCCATAGAAGAAGATATCCCGGCGCAACCACTGCCAGAAGGCATGTCGCCGCTGCTTATTCTTGCTCTTGTTTGCATCTGTGTCGGACGGCGGAACCTGTTGTTCCTGCTTGGTCATCGGTTGCTCCCCAGCGCACACTGTAATTCGAACAGTTGTTCATGAGCCGCTTGGCCAAACCCAGCTTGATAGCCGGGCGCCACGGCAACGATTGCTATCACGCGCGGTTGGACTCGCCAGAACAGAAGTCTACTGGCCGACCACAAAACTCTCGATCGATGACGGTACGACCTTTAATTCAAGGGTCATCTCTTCTCGGTACAACTCCTGCAGTAAAGCAATCAGCGCCTCCGTCTCCGGTAGATCATCGCTGCCCGCGATCGTCAATACAACCGAATCAGCATTTGCTACGATCTCTACAACCTCGTAATTGGTTCCTTCCAGCCAGGCGCGTGACGCTTGCGACGTCTGGAATTGGGCGATGCCCGCCCGCCCCGTATTGATGCTGGTCGCGGCCAAGGGGATAATCACCAGCGCCGTGCCCAGGGCAACGAGCCAGAACGCACGACGGCGGCTATCCGTGGGCAGGCTGTCGGTGGCGGCCTTGCTCAAGCCAAGCAATGCGAATATGCCGCCGCCGGCCAGCAGAATCGAAAAGAAGTTTGTCAGAAAGAGCAAGAACGCACCCCAGGCATCTCCCCAGGCCCCCTGCGACATCGTTAGGCCAATCACCGTCAGTGGCGGAACGAGGGCAATCGCAATTGCTACGCCGGGGAGGGTATTGGCGACGTCCTTGCGGCTCATGGCAAAGGCGCCTACTGCGCCCGACGCCAGCGCACCATAGAGGTCGATGAGTCGCGGCGACGTTCGCGAAACGATCTGGGAATTGGTCGAGACTGAAATGATTCCAGTGGCATAAATAAAGCCTAGCAGCCACGAGAGAAAGATTGCACCGGCCACGCCCCCGATCACAAGCAGCATCGCCTTCCCGGCCCAATCCATCCGCCCCATCACCAGCGCAGCGGCGGTGGCCATGATCGGCGTCATGAGCGGCGCCACAATCATGGCGCCGATGACAGTCGCAGTCGAGTCGCCAATGACACCGTAGGTGGCGATGATGGTGGCAAAAAACATGAGGACACCGAAGCTCTCAATATTTAGGCGTCCTTTGGCGCCCTCATAGAAAAGTGCCTCTTCGATGCGTGGTACGTCGTCCGGAGTGATTTGGTTGTCTTTGACGATGGTTGAGATGACGCCCATGAGTTCCCCCCATTTTTTTTGCAACCGTACTTGACGTAATAG
>CAWEEJ010000056.1:0-97090 GCA_963807905.1 uncultured Chloroflexia bacterium
TGAGGAGGCTGAACGAGTAACGAGGACTTCTTTGCCCGAAACGAAGATGCACCGGGGCCAAGATTTCGCCTGTGGACAAATGTTCTAGGCATCGTTATACTTTAGATTATCAACTAGTGTACAAGTACAGTATCCAGGACAAAACCTCAAATGTGCCAAGACTATACGTTTTACGAATTTTTCTCAGGCGGCGGATTGGCGCGTCTAGGCTTGGGCAAGCAATGGCAGTGCATATTTGCTAATGATAACTCGGCGAAGAAAGGGCAAGCTTATAGGGCCAACTTCCCGAATGCAGACGAGTTAGTCATTGACGATGTTCAAAATCTATCAGTTGAAGACTTACCCAAGGGCGGTACGTTGGCATGGGCGTCTTTCCCTTGCCAAGATTTGTCCCTTGCAGGAAATGGCAGTGGCATTCACGCCGAACGAAGCGGTTCTTTCTGGCCATTCTGGGAGCTAATCACTAACATGCAAAAACAAGGACATAAAGTTCCACTTATTGTTCTTGAGAATGTTGTTGGACTCTTAACATCGGGCAATGGTTCGGATTTTATGGCGCTTTACAGTGCACTGGTAGAAGCAGGCTATCGTGTCGGCCCCGTTGTCATTAATGCTGAAACGTTTATCCCTCAATCACGCCCAAGGTTATTCGTCGTAGCCGTAGACAAACACTGGCAGTTGCCCCGGCAAATAGTTCAGCCGTCTCCAACGGGACCATGGTTTCCAAATAACCTCATTCGTTCCCAACAACGCCTGGCCAATGATCTAAGGGAAGCATGGATTTGGTGGAATCTTCCGCTACCCTTTGAACAACTAACGCAACTAGCTGATTTGATTGAGGATGAACCAACCGGAGTAGAATGGCATTCAGAAAAAGACACCAAACGACTTCTGTCCTTGATGTCAGAACTCAATCTCGAAAAAGTTCGTGCGGCGCAACGAATGGGCGGGCGGCAAGTGGGTACAGTCTATCGACGGACAAGAAAGATCGCGGGTGAGAGCGTATTGCGAGCAGAAGTCCGTTTTGACGGAATAAGCGGATGCCTCCGAACGCCATCGGGCGGATCTTCTAGGCAAATCGTCTTAATTGTTGATGGGGATCACGTACAATCCAGACTCTTATCCCCACGTGAAGCGGCACGCCTCATGGGACTAGAGGATTCTTACATTCTTCCAAAACGATATAATGATGCCTATCATGTAATGGGCGACGCAGTTGCGGTCCCAGCCGTTCAGTGGTTGGAAAAACACGTCTTGAGTCCGATCGTGAGACTTCAGAATCAGATCGAGGAGTGTGATGAGGCCCACCTGACTGATATCTCATCAGAAGAGGTTCAACAATGGCCCGTAAAGCAATTATCCCTTGTAGATTGCTAGATTCAACTCGTGACACGGTCGAAGAGTATGCGGCGGCATTACGACAAAACGCCGCACTGATTGGCGATCATGGGTTGTCAGAAGACGAATTTTGGGAAGCAGGTATTTTCCGCAGCGCAATTGAGAAAATACGCGGCACGCAGGCAGCAACAACAGAACACAAGCAACGGTTCGTGAGTCAAGTGTTAGACTTCTTGCTCCATGAAGGCCGGATTGTTGAGTGGCGTTTTAGCGGCGCTGGCGAACGTCACGATTATGAGGTATTGATGCCCGAAGGTCGCTTGTGCGTAATCGAGACCAAGGGTTGTCTTGATGGGAACAATACAAACATCTTTGAGCGACCGCCAAATGCCGATGAATTTATCATGTGGTCGCTCTGTCAGAATCCTGGTTCGGATCCCGCCCACAATGCTTGGTCTGGCATTCATACGCGTCTCAGTGCGGAAATAATCCATAAACGCCAGCGCATTGATGGCGTAATCATATGGGATATGCTGTGCAATACAGCGGGCAGACCGTGTCCAAAGGTCCAACGGGATCCGCAGAGAATCACAGTATTGAACGGAAAACAGGTACCTCCGCCTTGTCTATATTTGTTTCCCCGAACAGTGCCTGACCCACGCAATAACCCATCACCTCCCGTCCACGATTTGAACGAAATCTCATTCTTCCAAGCGCTCTATGATTCATTTCGTTGCGTGCCTTCCGACGTCGTATCCGTCCAAATATTATCACGTATGGCGGACGCAACGATTGAGCGCAAGACAGTCTACCGTCGCGATGAAGATGTCGTTGTCGAATCAAACTGGACAAAGCTACGGCGAGCACGGTGATACGCTGTGGCCGACGTATTTTCTTCAGAAAAGCGCAGCCAAATTATGGCCGCCGTCAAAGACAGGAACACAAAGCCTGAGCTAAGAGTTCGGTCGGCGGTGCATCGGTTAGGGTACCGGTATCGTTTGCATGATCCTAAACTCCCGGGCAAACCAGATTTAGTTCTCAAACGTCATCGCAAGGTCATATTTGTGCATGGATGCTTCTGGCATCAGCATCCAGATTGTAAACATGCCGAACGTCCTACCAGTAACGTTACATATTGGCATCAAAAGCTTGACAGGAATACTCAGCGCGATGCGAAGAATATAGCATTGCTTGAACGACTCGGCTGGGATACGCTAGTGATTTGGGAATGTGAGACGCGTGATCCGGCAGCAATGTTAGATAGGCTGGTAGCGTTCCTGCGTCGCTAACGCATATCGAAAGAGCTGTCCGCAACCGAATTGTCAAATTGGAATTTCCCTACTCCGGCGTGACATAGGCGGCGGTGATGCCGCCGTCAACTACGAACTCCGTTCCCGTGACAAACGAGGATTCATCTGAAGCCAGATAGAGGGCGGCCTGGGCCATCTCCTTGGCTTCGCCAAAGCGCCCCATGGGAACGTGGACCAGGCGGCGCTGCCGCTTTTCCTCCGTATCTAAAAATTTCATCAAGAGTTCCGTCCGCAGTGGTCCTGGACAGAGTGCATTGACCCGAATATTCTCACGTGCATGAACCACGGCGAGCTCACGCGTCATGGCCAGTACGCCGCCCTTGCTGGCCGTGTAAGCGATCTGCGGCGTGGCCGCGCCCAACAGCGCCACAAACGACGCCGTGTTAATGATCGAACCGCCGCCGGCTCTGCGCAGGGCCGGGATGCCATACTTGCAGCCAAGCCAGACGCCCTTAAGATTGATGGCCATGGTCAAATCCCAGATTTCCTCGTCCGTACTGACCGCATCGCCATCTTCACTGAGCATGACCCCGGCATTGTTGAAGAGCACGTCAAGCTTACCAAAGGTCTCCTCGGCATGGCGGATCATGCCGGCACAGGCGTCCGCCTCGGCCACATCAGCCACAAAGTAGGTGGCCAATGCGCCAGCGTCGCGACAGGCGCTTGCGGTAGCCTGGGCGCTCTCAAGATCGATGTCGACGGCGACAATTTCGGCGCCTTCCTGGGCAAAACGCAGGCACGTCTCCCGCCCGATCCCGCTGCCGGCGCCGGTGATCAAGGCACTCTTTCCCGCAAGTCGCATAGGGTTCTCCTCATTGAGTTGGGGTCGTGGTCATGGAACAGAAATCGGCGATTCAAAACGGAATCTCATCATCGCGATAGTTATCCGCCGGATCATCGTCCAGCCAATCATCTTCAGATGAATTTTCCCAGTACTCGTCGAAGAATTCCTCATAAATGAAGTGAGTGCGCCATCCCTCAAAACGCGTGGCGGCAATCTCTTCCTGCATCAGATCTTCGACGAGAAAGCGATAGATCTCCAGATCATCAACTTCGTCCGGAAAGTCGATGCAGATGCCATGGTGACCCAAGAGTTCAAGCAGGCGTTCGGCCTCCAGCGATGCTTGCTCCACACTAAGTTCATCCGGCGCAACCAACTGCGGACTGCCGATAAACTCAAAAATCGGCAGAAACGGGCCATTGAGCATCGCGTCCTCAAAGGCCTTCATCTCGGCTTCAAAGGCTGCGTATCCCTCTTCATCTTCCTCGGACGCACGTAGCGCATCCGCCAAAAAATCGTCAGCCACAAAGGAGAGTGAGGCCCCACTCTCCCAATGCGCAATGGCAAATCGCGCCGCCAACGTCCTTGCAAACCGCATGCGCTGTGTCGCCGGTGTACTGCTTGACGCAAGGGCTTGGTCAATCAGATGGTTTGCGTCGTCTGGATGGTTGTAATTCATGCTGGCGCCTCCTGAATCATGTGGGGGAAAGATGGTAACAGGCTGAGTCAGTGGTAGTCCGATCAAATGGGCCCCGTCAAATGGCCCGCATCAAATCCGTTCAAAATAGCGCGTGCGTTCCCAATCCGTAACCGCGTTGTCAAACGCCGCTTGCTCCACGCGATAGAAGTGAGCGTAGTGATCCACAACTTCGTCGCCGAAAGCGGAACGGGCAAAGGCGCTCTGCTGGAAGCGTTCGGTAGCTGCACGCAAGGTCTTGGGCACGTGGGGCAATTCTTGCGCGGCATAGACGTCGCCTTCAAAGGCTGCGGGCGGCTCGATTCGATTGACAATACCGTCCAGTCCGGATGCCAGTGCCGCTGCATAAGTCAAGTACGGATTGCAGTCCGCACCCGGGACGCGCGATTCGATGCGCAGGCTCGGTCCAGCGCCGACCACGCGGAAGCCAGCCGTTCGATTATCATAGCTCCAGGCAATGCGTGTCGGCGCCCAAGACCCTGGCTGGTAACGCTTGTAGGCGTTGACCGTTGGCGCATAGAAGACCATCACTTCGGGGAGATGGTGAAGCCAGCCGCCCAGGAACCAGCGAAAGATGTCGGTACACTGAACGGGCCCAAAGCGCTCATCGCCGGCAAACGCATTGCGCACGCCATCCCACAGGCTGAGGTGAACGTGACAGCTTGAGCCGGCCAATGCGGCATCAAACTTCGCCATGAACGTGACGCTGATGCCCTGCTGATCCGCAACCTCTTTCAGGCACTGCTTGTAGATTGTGTGACGATCGGCCATGGTAAGCACATCTGCATAGCGCACGTTGAGCTCGTGCTGCCCCGGTCCCCATTCGCCTTTGGAGTTCTCTACCGGCACGCCCGACGCTTTGAGATGGCGACGTACCGCGCCATTGAACGATTCCTCGCGAGCGCCTTGCAATGCGTGATAGTCCTCGATATACCAGCCGGCCGTTTGCAGATTAGCGTAGCCCTTTTGCGCAGCCTCACGATAGGAGTCAGTGAAGATGAAGTATTCCAGCTCTGACGCAGCGGCAACACCGTAGCCCATTTCATCGGCACGGGCGATTTGCCGCCGCAGGATGGACCGCGGCGCCACCTGCGTCGGCGCATGCGCGGCTTCGTCCTCCACATCGCAGAGCACCAGGGCCGTCCGATCCAACCAGGTGGCGACGCGTAGGGTGTTCAAGTCAGGGACGAGATGAACGTCGCCATAGCCCTGTTCCCAGTTGGCGAATGCATAGCCGGGCACCGGCTCCATTTCCATATCGACGGTCAGGAGATAGTCGCACCCATGGGTGCCGGCATGGCCGACTTCATCGACAAAGAATTCCGCGTCGAAACGCTTGCCCATGAGGCGGCCGTAGTGGTCCGTGAAGAGCACAGCCACCGTATCAATCTCTCCGGCATCAACCTGCGCGGCCAAATCTGCCAGCGAGAGCATCCCCTTGTCTTTCGCCATATGTCCCTCCGTTCAAGCTCTAGCTCACGCTCAATATGGGCCGGACGGTTCGGCATTTTCGTCGCGCCCCAGTTCGGCCAGGGCCTGGCGCGCGGTGGTCAGCAAAAAGCCGCTGTCGGACGAAATCGTCGTCAACAGCCAGCCTTTGTCAATCATCTCGCGTGCATAGGCCGACGCGCCGACATGGATCCCAGCCGGGACGGAGTGTTCCTGCGCCTTGGCCAAAATTAAGTCAAGCTTGGAGACGAGGAAAGGATCCGTCAGATCCATACGTGGCGGATAGCCGTACGAGCGGCTCAGGTCGGCTGGACCGATGTAGATGCCGCCGAGTCCGGGCACGCTGAGGATATCGTCCAGGTTCTCAACGGCCTGCGCTGTCTCAATCATGGCAATGGGCAGGACAAAGTCATTGGCCTGGGCGGCGTACTCTTCGCCTATGACAATTGGGGCGCGCCGCGGACCGTGGCTGCGATAGCCGTCTGGCGGATAGAGGCAGGCGCCAACGAATGCCTCGGCTTCGGCACGGCTATTCACCATCGGACAGATAATGCCAAAGGCCCCGGCGTCCAACATCTTCATGATAATGCCCGGTTCATTCCAGGGCACGCGCACCAGCGAGCCGATGCCGGCTACGGAGATCCCCTGGAGCATAGAGATGGCGGTTTGATAGTCTACGAGACCGTGCTGCATGTCAATTGTCATGCTGTCGAAGGGAAGATGGGCCAGGAGTTCGGCGACAAATGGGCTATCAAAGCCGACCCATCCATTGATGACAGCTTTGTCCTGTTGCCAACGATCCCGAAGTGGATTCGTACGCATGAAATCTCCTCAGATTTGTGAAGCGGTTTTGAAAAGAGACAGAGGCATTGTAACGACTAATTGACCATCGGCAAAGCGCAAGAAACCTTATTGAATTTGAGGCGTCAGAAATTTGACCGGAGGCCCAACTGTGCTATAATTTCAAATCGTGCATGTTTGTGGAGCGCATAGCTTAAAACCATATGCCAGACCAGCGGGTATGGTGTGAGTTTGTGCCGGCGTAGCTCAATCGGCAGAGCAGCTGTCTTGTAAACAGCAGGTTATCGGTTCAAATCCGATCGTCGGCTCTGCCGGCTTAAGATGCGGTGCAAAGCAGGATGCGCAGACAGGTAATTTGGGCGGGTGCCCGAGTGGACAAAGGGAGCTGACTGTAAATCAGCCGGCTATCGCCTACGGTGGTTCGAATCCGCCCCCGCCCACAGACAATTGATAATTGTCGACTAAAGATCTTCAATTATCAATTTGTTCTGCCCACATAGCTCAGTCGGTAGAGCACATTCTTGGTAAGAATGAGGTCATCGGTTCAAGTCCGATTGTGGGCTCCTAACGAGCGTGGTAGCTGTCGAAATTACGGTGAGCGGCGATTATCCTACAGTGTTGTGATGGAGCTTCTCAACGTATAGGTCCCAATCGACAGAAAGCGATTATGAAAGTCTTTGGCCGCCCTTTTTCGGGCGGTTGCTAATTCACGGGACAGGAATTTACTGGATTGCAGCCAAAGCAATTAGCCCCAAGGAGGCATTGATCAATGTCTAAGGAAGTATTTGAGCGGACAAAGCCCCACGTAAACGTGGGTACGATCGGTCACATTGACCACGGCAAGACGACCCTGACGGCAGCGATCACGAAGACGCTGGCCTTGAAGGGCTGGGCGGACTTTTCCAAGTTCGATCAGATCGACAATGCGCCGGAGGAAAAGGCGCGCGGCATCACGATTGCGATTTCGCATGTGGAGTATGAGACGGAGAACCGTCACTATGCCCATGTGGACTGCCCGGGTCATGCCGACTACATCAAGAACATGATCACCGGAGCGGCGCAGATGGACGGTGCGATTCTGGTGGTGGCGGCGCCGGACGGCCCCATGCCCCAGACGCGCGAGCACATCTTGCTGGCGCGCCAGGTGGAAGTGCCGGCCATGGTTGTCTTCCTGAACAAGGTCGACATGATGGACGACGAGGAGTTGCTGGAATTGGTGGAGATGGAGCTGCGCGAGCTGCTCGATTCCTATCAGTTCCCGGGCGACGACATTCCGATCATCCGCGGCAGTGCGCTGCAGGCGCTGGAGTGCAGCAGCGACGATCCGGAAGCAGCCGAGTATGCGCCGATCTGGGAGCTCATGCGGGCCGTGGATGAGTACATCCCCACGCCGGAGCGTGAGACTGACAAGCCATTCCTGATGCCGATCGAAGATGTGTTCAGCATCAAGGGTCGCGGCACGGTAGTGACGGGCCGCATCGAGCGTGGCGTGGTCCACCCGATGGAAGAGGTGGAGATCGTTGGCATCCAGCCGACGCGCAAGGTGACGGTGACGGGTGTGGAGATGTTCCGCAAGCTGCTGGACGAAGGCCAGGCTGGCGACAACGTCGGCTGTCTGCTGCGCGGCATCAACCGTGATGAGATCGAACGTGGTCAGGTGCTGGCCAAGCCGGGCAGCATCACGCCGCACACCAAGTTCTCGTCTGAGGTCTATGTGCTGAAGAAGGAAGAGGGTGGTCGTCACACGCCGTTCTTCAAGGGCTATCGCCCCCAGTTCTACATCCGCACCATGGACATCACCGGCTCCATCGAACTGCCTGAGGGCGTGGAGATGGTCATGCCGGGCGACAGCGTCAACATGAAGGTCGAGTTGATCTCGCCGGTGGCGTTGGAAGTCGGTAGCCGCTTCGCCATCCGCGAAGGCGGTCGCACCGTCGGCGCCGGCGTCATCACCGAGATTATCGAATAGGGTAAGGTCGAGGCTGGGACGAAGCGGACAACATCTCGCTTCGCCCCAGCCTTCAATACAGGCGTGTAGCTCAATTGGTAGAGCAGCGGTCTCCAAAACCGCAGGTTGTGGGTTCAAGTCCTGCCACGCCTGCCTGAATGACCACCGGCTGAAGTAGCCGGTGGTCATTTTGAGCCTAAAAACAGAGATAGAGGGAGCCGGCGAACCGGCATTTTCACCTCAATAGCAAAGGATGCACCATGAGTCCTGCGACAACGCCGAAGTCGAAATCGGGTAATGCGCTTACCCGCTACTTACGCGAAACGTGTGCGGAAATCGCCAAAGTACATTGGCCGACCCGCGAGGAAGTGTTCCGCCTAACCTGGATCGTTTTTGTGGTAACGGTTATTTCAGCGATCGTAATTTTTGGAATCGACACCTTCTTCAGCACGGTAATCGCCTTCATTCTTGATCTGGGTGGGTAAGCGCCCACCGTCAAGCCTGGTTTGTTGCGTCATCTGCCTGAGATCACCGCTCCGTGGCAAACCGAGTGGCGAACTGAGTGACGGCCAATCGTGGGGGGCCAATGAGTGCCAAAGGAGGCAAGAATGAGCGAAGAACAAACACCGAATAGCGGCGAGTTAACCGAGGAAGAACTGGCAGCCATCGACGCTGAAATTGCCGCGGAACTCGATGCCGAAGAGAGCGGCGAACTCCTGACCCAGTGGTTTGTCGTGCACAGCTATTCGGGCATGGAGAACAAGGTCAAGCGCAACATTGAGCACCGCGGCAGAGTCCATGGGCATGACCGATCGCATTGTCGAGGTTGTTGTGCCAACCGAGACCGAAATTGAGATCCGCAACGGTGTGCGTAAAGAGGTTGAACGGCGCGTCTTTCCAGGTTATATCTTGGTCCACATGATCATGGACGAAGACAGTTGGTACGTTGTACGCAACTCGCCCGGCGTGACCGGCTTCGTCGGCATGGGCAACAAGCCGACGCCCCTAAACGAAGATGAAGTCAATAAGATCATGAAGCGCATCGAATCTGATGAACCGCGCCTCAAGGTTAGCTTTGAAGTCGGAGAACATGTGCGCATAACCGGTGGCCCGTTTGCCGAATTCAATGGCATTGTCGACGAGATCTATGCGGACAAGGGCAAAGCCAAAGTCCTCGTTAGCTTCTTCAACCGGGAAACGCCGGTGGAAGTTGATTTTTTACAGTTGGTGCGCGACGCGTAGACGCTGTTTCAGGTTGACGCGATTACACTATTCGTTTCTTTTTGTTTTGGATGCGTAACGGCAATCGCCGCAAATCGACATCCGCAATTGCTGGCATTTGGGAGCTTGGGAGCGATCGCCAATCGCTGCATCACAAGCGTTCACCAAGTCCAGAAGGAGCAAGAACATGGCAAAAAAACTCAAGGCAATTGTGAAATTGCAGATCCCGGCCGGCAAGGCAAACCCTGCCCCCCCGGTCGGTACGGCGCTTGGCCCCCATGGCGTCAACATCATGGGCTTCTGCAAAGAGTACAATGCACGGACCCAACAAGAGATGGGCCAGATCATTCCCGTGGAGATTTCGATCTTCACCGATGGTTCGTTTAATTTCATCACCAAGACGCCACCGGCCTCTGACCTGATTCTCAAGGCGCTCAAAGTCGATAAGGGCAGCCCCGAGCCAAACAAGGAAATGGTGGGGCAGTTGACGCAAAGCCAGGTACGCGAGATTGCAGAAATCAAGCTCAAGGATCTGACCGGCGTCAGCGTAGAAAGCGCCATGAAAATGGTGGAAGGCACTGCCCGCAGTATGGGCGTTACCGTTGCGGAATAAGCATTGATCGTCTGAACAGTGGGAGGGATGCGTCCCGCTAGAACCACGGAGAAAATAACATGGCAAAGCATAGCAAACGCTATAACGAGATCAACAGTAAAGTTGACTCCACCAAACAATATGAAGCAGACGCAGCTGTGAGTCTGGTCAAGGAATTAGCTACGGCTAAGTTTGACGAGACAGTCGAAGTCCATCTGCGTATGGGCGTCGATCCCCGTCACGCCGACCAGCAGGTGCGCGGCGTCGTCACGCTACCCAACGGCACCGGTCGCGAGGTACGCATTCTGGCATTCGTTGGTCCCGAAGGACAGGCAATTGCTGAAGAAGCGGGCGCCGATTACGTAGGCAGCGACGAACTGGCAGATCGCGTCCAGAAGGGCTGGACTGATTTCGACATCGTTGTGGCAACACCCGATATGATGCGCGTCGTCGGCAAGCTGGGTCGTGTGCTGGGTCCCCGCGGCCTCATGCCCAGCCCCAAAACAGGCACGATCGTGCCGGCTGAAGACTTGTCCCGTGTCATCCAGGAAGCTCGCATGGGCCGCATCGAATTCCGAGTCGACAAGACTTCAAACATCCATGTACCGATTGGCAAGGCGAGCTTTGAGGCCAACGCGCTGCTGGAAAACTTTAGCGCATTCATGGGAGCGATCCTCGCTGCCAAGCCGTCCGGCCTGAAAGCCAACTACATTCACCGTATCACTCTGACCAGCACGATGGGACCGGGACTGGTGGTAGATCTTGCCAGCGCTACCACAGCGGCAGCTTCGACCAACTAAGAGCATGTCTGACTGAATCGGCAGGTATACCTGCCGATTCAGTCAGACATGTTGCGCTCTTGTAGCGCTCATATTTGGACGATTGCTGAGGCCGGCGCTATAATTTGTGTTTGGCAACAACTGAATAAAGTTGTCCATTGTGCTTAAGACAGTAGGCGCTACGGCTTAATTGCCCGGTTTATCCGGCAGCCTACCGAGGCGAGAAGGGACAGTGTACGTAATCAGTTGGATGAAAGTCCACCGGTTGCGCCATGGTCACGAACGTCTCACGTCTTCACAATTCCAGTGAAGGCGTTTTTTGTTCCTGTCGCGTGCAGGGCAAAACAAAATTCCTAAGGAAAGGAGGAAAACGACTTGGCCATTACAAGAGCAAAAAAAGAAGCGTTGGTCGTCAAGTACAAGGAGTTGATCGAAAACTCGCCAGCGTTGGTCTTTACCGACTATCGCGGTGTTTCGGTGTCACAGATCCAATCGTTGCGCGCCAAGCTAAGCGAGACGGATGCGACATACGTCGTCGTCAAAAACTCGCTGCTGGATTTGGCGCTCGAAGAGAGCGGCTACGAGGTAACGAAGGAAAAGCTTGAAGGCCCGAATGCCGTCATCTTCACGGGTGAAGACATCGGCCGTAGCGTAACGGCGCTAAATGACTGGATCAAGGCAGAGAAAATTGTCGAAATCAGTGGCGCCTTTATGGACGGGACGTCGCTCAACGCGACTGAGGCGGCAAATCTGTCTGATCTGCCCACCAAGGAGCAGGTTCTGGGCATGATCCTGGGAACGATCAGCGCGCCGGCTCGCGATGTCGCTGGCGTGATCAACGCTCCAGGTTCCAGCCTGGTGCGTGTGCTCAACGCCTATGTGGAAAAGCAGCAAGCGGCCGCATAGTTTACGTTGTGCGCTACTGAACGTCTTGTGATTCAACACACTACTCGAATACAGATCGAATTATAGGAGAACTATCAAAATGGCCGATTTACAGGCAATCAAAGAACAATTGGACGGTCTTACCCTGGTCGAGGCTGCTGAGTTGGTGAGCATGCTCGAAGAAGCGTGGGGCGTCAGCGCCGCAGCCCCTGTGGCGATGGCCGCAGCGGTTCCGGGCGCCGGTGGCGGCGGTGAAGCCGAGGAAGAAAAGACCGAGTTTGACGTCGTCCTGAAGGACGTAGGCGCCAAGAAGATCAATGTTATTAAGGCTGTCCGCGCCCTGACCAACCTGGGCCTCAAGGAAGCCAAGGAACTGGTCGAGAGCGCCCCGGCGCCCATCTTGCAGGGTGTCAGCAAGGATGCTGCTGAAGATGCCAAGACGCAGCTCGAGGCCGAAGGCGCTGGCGTAGACATCGCCTAATTGAGACGTCAGTTGGCAAGGGGTGCATGCCCCTGTCTGGCGTGACCAATCAAAAAGCGGGCGATTTCTGTCCGAAATCGCCCGCTTTTTGATTGGTCACGCCTCTGCTATGGTCCCGCACGCACTTCAAGCACAGCCTCGGCTGGCGTCAGGCTTCCGTTGAGCACGCCGCGCAGGGCATCTTGGAGCCGCACAGTGAACTCCTCATAGAGTCGGCCATTGGGGGCAGAGATCGCCACGGGAACCATCCGATCGCGGAGATAGGCATAGTAGTCGCTGCCGCTCGTCCATTCCTCAAAGGCAGCACGTTGGGTTGGCAAACGGTGGACAAACTGACTCCATGCGCCATGAACGACGGGATCCAGCACCGTGGCAAGCAGATCGATTGCCAGTGCACGCTGCTCCGGATCCGTGGTTAAGATTGCAAAAGCCCATGTATTTGCCAACGTGACAGGCTCACCGGTCAGAGTCGGAGCCGGCGTGTATGCCATCTCAGCAACAGGATCCCCTTGACTCAACAAGAGCGTAGAAGATGTGTCAGCCATGTCCGCACGACCGTCCCCAAAAGCTTGCCAGACGGAATTAAGGCCCGCATATTGTTCAATTTCGGCTGGGATATTGCCTTGCTGGATACCGCGTAGGTAGAATTCAAAGACGGCTTCCATGGCGTCGGGATTGCTCACTGTACCATCTTCCAACAGCTGCCCGCCGGCGCCAACGTATTGCAGTAGAACGGAATCGTTTGCGTAACCGTCACGGCTACCGGCGGGGAAGAGATACGTGCTGTCCGAAGCGAGTAAATCAGCCCAGGTCAAAGGGGGTGCGTCTGTCGCGGCGTGTTGATCAACAGCATGAAGCAGATCAGACACATAAGGAACGCCCCAGATTTCGCTGTTGTACGCCACGGCCTGGGTGGCAAAGGGATAGAACTCGGCCATCCCGGCAACATCATCCGAAGTCAGCGTTGAAATTAGCCCCAACTCAGCAGCCTGCCACAGCTCAGACGCATTGAGCAAGACGATATCAGGCAGAATATCCGGTGCCACCCGCTGCGCACTGCGCAGATAGGCAAAAACGCTCGTTTCCCCGGTGAGCGTCTTGGGCTGCACCTCGATACGCGTGCTGGGATGCTTCTGCTCAAATTGAGCAAAGGCCGCATCCATCACCCGATCAGAGGAAGCCTCACGGTCGCGCGAAAAGAAGTCGGGCGCCCAAATCACCAGTAGGCGATCTTCGGCGGAATCGACCGTATCATTTGCCCCGGTCAGGACAGCCGCTGATTCCGTAGTCACCGGCCCGTCAGGTGATGTCACAGATTCGTCCCCAACCGGCGCAGCCCCGCTGCCTTGGCAGGCACTGAACAACCACGTGCCGAGGAGCAGCGCCACCGCCAACAAATACGGTAAGGGGGATCGGGCAGGTTTCTTTGGCTGCTTAGAGTCGGAATCGCACATGTTCAATCACTTTTTGTCGTCACTGCAGCCCAGAGCAGGCCGTCGCTATCTTTCGCATTATATCATAGCGTTATGCCCGACCCGGGCCAGGTTCCCAATTTGATGAACTTATTTGGCAGCCCGATTGGGCTATGATACAATCGCCACAATGCCAAGTAACACTTCACAGACAACTGCAGACACTTGGGCCGTCTACGGCCATGGGTGGGCAGCGCGTCTGTTACAGCGAGCAATCCAGACTCAGACAACCGGCGTCCAATCTCAGGGCAATCTCTTGCGCCATGCGTACCTGATCCTAGGGCCGCAGCAAGTTGGCAAGACCACCCTTGCCCGGGCATTTGCCCAGGCGCTGCTCTGCACAAGCGGCGGGGAACGCCCGTGCGGTGTTTGTCGCGCCTGTAAGCTCCTTGCACAAGGAAACCATCCAGACTTTCGCCTTGTACAGCCAACGGACAGCGACGGTAGCGTCGACCGGGACGGCGGTATGTTACGGGCAGATCAGGCCAGCGACATTATCCATGATGTCGCAACGGGTCCTCTGGAAGGTCGCTACAAGTTCTTCCTGATTCAGGATTTTCAGCGTGCGCATCCAAGCTTTGCCAATCGCCTGTTGAAGACGCTAGAAGAGCCGCCTGGCTATGCGATCCTCTGCCTGACGGCCACAGATCGCAACAGCCTGCTGGCGACCATTGTCAGTCGCTGTCAGGTGCTCGAACTGCGTCCTACCAGCCCGACAGAGATTACTACAGTACTAGAGAAAGTTTGGCAGGTTCAGCCCGACCAGGCGCAATTTCTGGCGCGCCTGAGTGGTGGACGTCTCGGTTGGGCAGTCAGCCAGTTGGAAGACGGTGAGGGCCTGCAGGGACGCGGCGAAGCCCTGGAAGCGCTGCAAGAGCTGGTCGGCGCCGATCGAGTCGAACGTCTGGCATATGCAGAGAATTTGGCCAAGCAGCGCAACAATGAACGGCTCTTTGGCCTGCTCGAGTTGTGGACGGGGTGGTGGCGCGACGTACTGCTGGTGCAGTCAGGTTGTGCCGATGCCTGCAGCAACATCGATTGCATGTCTACGCTTGAGCGACACGCAGAGACGCTCTCGTTTGACAGCGTACGCGCCTACATGCGAACGCTGAAGCGCATTGAGCGCTATCTACATCACACAGTCAATACCCGCCTTGCCCTGGACGTATTGCTCCTGGAAATACCGCGAGCACGTTAGCAACCCAGCGGCAAGAGGTCGTTTGCACTCTCTGCGCCATGTACAGAAGACTGGAGCAGACGTACTTTAACAATGTGCAGCAACAAGCTGTTGCCGCACAAGATACGTAACTCGCTTTGTGACCACCGGAACGACCCCTTGCCCTCTACGGCATGGCCGTTCCGTTTATTCATAGATTCGCGCTGCGCTCTTGCGTGTTGCCACACGGCAACACGCTGATGCAGCCACTAAGGAGGATAGATATGCCTACGGTTGTTGGGGTGCAATTCGGCCCCGTTACCAAGGTTTACCACTTCGACCCAAACGGCCTGCTTGACCTGACGCAGATGGAACACGTTATCGTCGACACGGCCAAAGGGCAGGAAGTCGGTCAGATCGTTCTGCCGCCCCACGAGATCACGTCCGACGACGTCGTCGGCGAGATGAAACAGGTTGTACGACGGGCCAACGCCTGGGACATGATCCAGAAGAATCGATGGGAGCAGAAAGAACAAGAAGCATTGGTCATCTGTCGGATCAAGGCGAAGGAATATGGACTGCCGATCAAGGTCGTCCGTTGCACTTATAACTTTACCGGTGGACGGCTCATGGTCTACTTCTCGGCCGAAAAGCGTGTCGACTTTCGTGCCCTTGTGCGCGAGCTAGCCCGCATCTTCCGTACTCGGATCGAGATGCGCCAGATTGGCGTACGCGATGAAGCCAAGCTGCTGGATGGTGTCGGGAAGTGTGGCCGGCAACTTTGTTGTACGAGCTGGCTGCGTGAGTTTTCGCCTGTGAGCATTCGCATGGCGAAGAACCAGCAACTGCCGCTCAATCCGGATGAGATCAGCGGCGTCTGCGGTCGCCTGCTCTGCTGTCTCTCTTACGAAGACGCACACTATCGAGAGCAAAACAAAAAGATGCCGAAGTTGGGTGCCGAAGTAGTAACGCCCCAGGGCATCGGCCGGGTTCGTCATCTCCATCCGCTCAAGGAATCGGTGACGGTCTTGCTCCAGAGCGGCGTCTTTACCGAGTTCATGTTGGATGAACTGATCACCAGCAAAGGTAGCGCCGGCGGCAGTTGCAGCACGTGCGGCGGCTGCACGGTCAAACGCCGTGCATCTGCAGAGCAAGACAACGCTCGGGCGCGCAAGAAGTCTAAGCGGCGACGCAAGAAGTCGACATCTGGTGATGAATCGACCAAGCAACAGAAGAACGCCGGCAAGAAGCGGCGCCGGCGAAGAAAACCCGATACGGATTCATCGCAAAGTTCGTAATGCCGCATCGGGTCACAAAAAAGCGGGGTGGAAGCCACGGTACCGTGGCTTCCACCCCGCTTTTTTTATTGGTGACGATGGGGCTGACTGCTCGCCCGTACATCAGGAAAACGTTCGCCTCAACTATACGGGATGACGAGATCCGTTCGCTACTTTACAGCACACTCTCTACAGCGCTGCCATTGCCGTTACTGTGCGCCAAAGATGCCGGGACCGGCCTTGCCAGCGAGCTGGGGCGTTTGAAAATGGCCAGGCGCACGGCAGTGCGCTCGTTGCCCTCGATTTGAACTTCGGTGAAGTTTGGAATCACAGCCAGGTCGATCTGGTCCTGCTCCAGATAGCCGCGGGCGATCGCAATCGCCTTGATGGCCTGGTTGACTGCACTTGCGCCGATCGCTTGCATCTCGGCGTACCCATGCTCACGCATGACGCCGGCGACGGCACCAGCGACGGCAGTAGAGCGAGATTGGGCAGAAACCTTAATTAGTTCAGCCATGGTGGGGACATTGCCTCCTTCAGTCACGATTAGTCTGCAGGGAAACGCTGGAATGGTTCATGACACCTTGGCCTAGCCGTCATAGACCACGCTCAACGCTTTCTGCCCATGAGGAGAATCCACAATTTCGCCACGAGTACGGAAGTACCATCGATTTTCCGACCTGGTGTGATGCAACGGAGACGAGTTCAATGAGACTGCTCGAAACCGGGAGTTTCTCAAGGGCCGACGCTAAAACAATCATCGACGCGTAGTGGACTTCGTCAACTTCTATAGCGCTTTCTACTCACTTAATCGAACTGTGGGGGGCAATCCTTCGCGTGGACGCCGATAATGCAACAGCAAAACGTGGATCAAGAAAACCGGTGGCGATCGAACACTCGGGAACGATCGCCACCGGTTAGTGGCCTTAAACGATACGATTGTGTGCGGTCAGCCGCTACTTGGCATACTCCACAGAACGGGTCTCGCGCACGACGGTGACGCGAATCTGACCGGGGTACTGGAGGTTGTCTTCGATCTTCTTGGCAATCTCTTTGCTGAGCTCAATTGCGGCCATGTCGTCAACCGTATTGGGCTTGACCAGCACGCGGATCTCGCGGCCAGCCTGAATGGCGTAGGTCTGCTCGACGCCGTCAAAACTGTTGCCAATGTCTTCCAACTCGGTCACACGTTTGATGTAAGTCTCTAAGGATTCACGTCGCGCGCCCGGCCGGGCCCCGGAGATGGCATCGGCAGCGGCAACAATCACTGCCTCAACCGACTGCGGCTCTATTTCGCCATGGTGGCTGGCGATGCAGTTGACGACCGGCTCACTGACGCCATAGCGCTTGGCAATCTCGGCGCCAACAATAGCATGGGGCCCGTCGATTTCATGGCTGATCGCCTTGCCAAGATCATGGAGCAACCCGCCCAGTCGCGCCACCTTCACATTGGCCCCCAGTTCAGAAGCCATAATTGCCGCAATATGCGCGGTCTCCGTGGCGTGGTCCAGCTGGTTCTGACCGTAGCTCGTCCGGAACTTCAATCGACCCAACAATTTACGAATCTCGCGGTGGAGGCCCTGGTTGTTAGTCTCGATCATGGCCTGCTCACCCGCTTCGATGATGATCTGATCGATCTCCTGCCGGGCCTTATCCACTTCTTTTTCGATTCGAGTCGGGTGGATGCGTCCATCGGCGACAAGCTTGCTCAGCGCCATACGCGCGACTTCGCGCCGTACGGGATCAAAGCTGCTGATGATGATGGCTTCAGGCGTGTCATCCACGACCAAATCAACGCCGATGGCCTGCTCGATCGCGCGGATGTTGCGCCCCTGGCGGCCAATAATCCGTCCCTTCATCTCATCGGACGGTAGCGAAACACTGCTGATGGCGTACTCAGAAATGTGATCACTGGCGACCCGCTCGATGGCCAACGTGATGATCTCACGCGCGCGACGATCAGCTTCTTCCATCACCTCGGCCTCCACCTCGCGCACGGTACGGGCCATCTCGGTGCGGGCGTTCTTCTCGACGGCAGCCAGAAGCACTTCTTGAGCCTCGTCCTGGGACATCTGCGCAATACGCTGGAGTTCGACGGTACGCTCTTCTTCGAGCTTGGTCAGGCCCGCCTCCACCTGGTCGAGCTTGCTGGAGCGCTGGTTGAGCTTGCGTTCCCGGCTTTCCATCTGCTCTAGCCGATTCTCAGCCGTGTCCAGGCGATTCTGAAGCCGCTCCTCAATCTTCTCCAACTCTTTCCGGCGTTTGTCCAGCTCTGCATCCATTTCGTTGCGACGACGCATCTCGTCTTCTTTGATCGCCAGCGCTTGCTGCTTCACCTTGGTCTCGGCATCAGCCAGGATACGGCTTGCCTCGTCCATGGCACCTTGACGCAGTTGCGCTTGGCGCTCATGTTCGGATTCAACGCCGGCTTCTATGCCTCGCTTATAGAAGAGAAAGCCGGCGAGTCCGCCACTAAGCAACGAAAATAGGATAATCAGAACAACTGTTAACAACATACTTGTACCGCTGTCCATGTTGAATCCTACCTCATATATGAAATTGATACGTCCACGATGGCCAACCTGGGCCAAGAGAGCGCATTGCTCACCTTTCGTAGGGCAGAAAGAGTCCAAGCAAACGGCTCAGCTTGAGCAGACAGTCGACCTGTAATGACCAAAACTTGGTCCAAAATTGCAATAAAATCTGGCGGATCGCATGCGACCCGTTATATCGAATGGTACTTCAACAGCGTGAACGGCAAAAAGCCAGGGCCGTCCCCAATGCAAAAAGCGCTGCAGCAACTGCTCCAGCGCAAGCATGACACAGAAGATAGCACTAATACTCAAGCAGAACTATGCAACTCGATGCGTATACGGGACGTTACTCTTCCGCTTCGACTGCAGCCTCATCCTCTTGAACGGCGCCCGTATCGAGCGGAACGCTACGCGGCGGCAGGCCGACTTCTTCACGAATCTTGCCGTCAATTTCGCTGGCAATCCCCAAGTCTTCGGCCAAAAATGCTTTAGCATTTTCGCGCCCCTGCCCCAACCGCTGATCATCGTAGTTGTAGAAGCTGCCCCGCTTGTCGATGATGTCGTATTCCACACCCAAATCGATCAGATCGCCGGTGGTGCTGATGCCCTCGTTGTACATGATGTCGAACTCGGCGACCTTGAACGGCGGCGCCACCTTGTTCTTCTTCACTGTGACCCGCGTGCGATTGCCAATTACGTCGCTGCCCTGCTTGATGGCCTGGATGCGGCGGATGTCCAAACGCACGCTGGCGTAGAACTTCAGCGCCATGCCGCCCGATGTTGTCTCCGGGTTGCCGAACATGATACCGATCTTCTGACGCAGCTGGTTGGTGAAGATCAACGAAGTGCCACTCGTCTTGACCGCCCCCGTCAGCTTGCGCAACGCCTGGCTCATCAGACGAGCCTGCAGCCCAACGTGGGAATCGCCCATCTCGCCCTCGATCTCGGCACGGGGCACAAGCGCCGCCACCGAGTCGACCACCACCACATCCATGGCGCCGGAACGCACCAGCGCTTCGGTAATCTCCAGCGCCTGCTCGCCCGTGTCCGGCTGGGAAATGTAGAGGTTGTTGATGTCCACGCCGATCTTGGCTGCATAGGCAGGATCTAGCGCGTGCTCAACATCCACAAAGCCGCAGATGCCGCCTTCACGCTGCGATTCGGCGATGATGTGGAGACAGACCGTCGTCTTGCCCGAGCTTTCCGGGCCATAGATCTCGATCACGCGCCCTTTGGGAATGCCGCCAATGCCGAGGGCAATGTCCAGACTGAGACTGCCCGTGGGGATCGACTCGACATTGAGTTTGGTCGCTTCCCCCAGCTTCATGACGACGCCGTCTCCGAAGCGCTTGTTGAGGGTGGCGAGCGTCGTATCTAACGCTTTTTGGCGGCCGTCATTTGCCATGCTGATACTCCCAGCGCTGTCGTGTCAGATAGTGACTAGCGGACAAATTCTTGAGCGGAAATCGCGTGCAGAGAGGCAATTTCGACGGCTTTGGCATGCCGCCAAAATGATTGGGTTTGGCCTCGATCACGACTGGATACCGTACTCTTACTGTGTGTGTCAAACTTGCAATGATTACAATCAGCGTAAGTGTACTTTACTTAAGTTCATTATGCAAAAGCCCCTTTACAATCGGGTGCATACCACATCTTGGGAGCTGCCCTGGAGAAAGCGACCAGGCCGTTCGTGCGCCGCCCCCACAATGGGACACACCCTTAACAATCGGAGGCAAACCAAACAACCAGGACATGACCACGCTGAGGGCTGCGCCCTTCAATCAAAATACCCCTGCTACGCCCATTTTCATGCCATGACGTAACAAAGGTATCCAGACGGGGGAAATGGTCAAGTTCTCAGCGCAGCAAGCACTACAGGAGTGGCGTGTAGATCTTCTCGCGCAGCTTGCTAATCTCTAATCGCAGCCTGTCGTCGTCTTGAATCTGCGCAACAATCCGATCTGTCCCATAGCGCACCGTGCTGTGATCGCGCTTGCCCAGCTCATCACCGATCTGCTGGAGGGAGAGACCATTCTCTTCCCGTAGCAGATACATGACAATCTGCCGGATATGCGCCAGCGGCTGCTTGCGCGAGGTACCAATCAGCGCCTCGGGCGTCACGTCAAAGTGATTGGCGACCACACGGATTACATCAGGCGGACTGGCCGGGCGGCGTTGGGGGGCCAGGTTGTCAATGATCGTCAGAGCGGTCTCGTAGGTCAACGGAATACCGGCCAGCTGCGACTGCCAGTTGAGCTGATTGAGCGCACCTTCCAGTTCGCGGATGTTGCTGTCAAAACGCTCTGCCACAGCCATCAACACCCGCTTGTCGACGACCATGCCCAGCCGTGTGGCCTTGCGCTGCAGAATCGCCACGCGTGTCTCTACATCCGGGGGAGCAATATCGGTCTGTAGGCCACCCTCAAAACGACTACGCAGGCGCACCTCCAACGTTGCCAGCGCCTTAGGTGGCCGGTCGCTCGTCAGCACTATCTGGCTGCCTGCTTCATACAGGTGGTTGAAGGTATGAAAGAACTCCTCTTGCGTGCGCTCTTTGTTGCCGATGAACTGAATGTCATCGACCAGAAGCACATCAACACGCCGGTAGCGAGCACGAAATTCGTCAGTACTGTGATTGCCGATGGCCTCGATCAGTTCATTTGTGAATTGTTCCGACGAACGATAAAGCACCTGACGGTTGCGCCGGCGCGCGCTATTGCCGATCGCATGCAACAGATGAGTCTTGCCCAAACCGACACCGCCATAAATGAAGAGCGGATTGAAGCTCTTGCCCGGTGACTCAACAATGGCAGTGGCGGCAGCGTGGGCAAGCCGATTGTGGTCGCCAACGACAAAGGTGTCAAAGGTATACTCGGCCTGGAGGCGACTAGACGGCCGTCCGGGCGCGTCGAGACCGCTATGAGACTCGAAGAGATCGTCGGCTTCAAATTCGACGCGTTGCGTCACGCTTGCGCCAACTCTGCGGTCAGGGTTTTCGACACTGGCTTGTGTGCTTCTCCCCTCAGGCTGCTCCTTAGTAGAAGGCGGCGCAACGACCGGGGAGCCACCGAAGAGGGGCAGTGCCGCGATTTCAGCGTCATCGTTGACGGACTGAGGCTGCACGCGGAAGACAATATCAATCGAGCGTCGTCCCAGATAGCGCCCCAGGCCGCGCTTGAGGTTTTGCCGCAAGCGTGCATTGAGCCAGTCCGCGGTAATCGCATCGGGCACGGCAATAATGAACTCGCCATCCTCGTAGGCCAGAACCCGCGCTCGTTCGACAAAGCGCTCATACGACTCACGCGGCAGGCTCTGCAAGAGATCCTCGCGCACCATCTGCCAAGCCTGCTCAGGATCGCGACGACGCGCCGGCTGGGCTACGTCATCAGCGTGCGATGCGGCTGTTTGAAAGCCTGGATGACGAGAATACTCTGCAGCAGAACTCGGAGCAGGATCGGGCACAGCCACCTCATCAGCGGCTTCTTCAGCCGCATCGACCTCGACGGACAGTGGCCGCGTGCGATCTTCCTCATAGCGAGGTTCCGGCTGCGGTTCAATTTGCCCGCGCGCCGCCACGTAGCCAAACTCATGGCGATCATCATCAATTTTACCCAACCCCGCTGTCCGATAGCCAGACAACGGCTCCTTGGCATAAGGCCGCGGTGTACGAGAAGAGCGCGTCAAGAGCCGTTCCCTCCCATGATATAAGTTCAGAATGACACTGCTAAACTACTTGGCAAATGAAAGTCCGCTGCGGGGAAAAAGATAAAGAAGTTCCCTACCGCGCAAAGATTGCCCGATCTTAGTCAAAGTATGTCTGTGATTTTGTGTTTTCGTATGCACCTGATCAGGTATGCGACGCTGTGTTCACAACATTCTGACCGGTTGCGGGGAGATGCATCAATGCATCCAAATGCCGATTCCGAAAATCCGCTTGGCAGCAGCGCCTCGTTTTGATCAATCCAAAGGCGTCTTAATCAATACAAAGGCGTCAGAATCGAAGTGACTGTACAAAATAGTCTAACAGAACCGCTTTGAATCTGCAATATGAAAAGCGCCCTAAACCCCTCCCCTCTCTTGATATTATTGTCAACATGAACGCCAAAAACATGCGTTCTACGCAAGATGTAGCGGCTCACGGTGATCGATCCACCACATCTTTTGCAGGCGGCCATCTGAAACCAATTTCAAGTACAGGATATCTTTAAGGTCTTTCATTGTGTTGAAAACACGGCCTTAATCAGCAATTAACATTGCCAAAATTGTTCCCCAAGCTTTCCCCAAAGCCCCCCTCTTTATCCCCACACTTATCCCCATTCATGATATTTTCGACATGTCGACCTACCATAATGCATGCCGCGAGGGCCCGGCGAGAAAAATCGGGCAACCAGTGGTCCAGCGCAGACGGAATTGGGGTTACTTGAACCTGAACCGGGGAAACCAGTACAATGGGGCTCCGATCGCATTGACGTTCGGCACAGGTCGGTTGGAAGGAACAAGCAGTGGAGCGCGAATACTTTAACTATTCAACAAAAGTAACCAGTCAGCCCCCGGGGTACTGGGCACGCCGGGAGTTTATCCAGCAATGGCGCAAGATCTATGCCAATGACAAACGCTGGACCCCGCCCAGCTACCCCTGGCTCATGCGCAGTCTGGAGACTGATGCCGGGTCTTACCTGGCGCAGCAACGTCCGACCCTGCTCTATCTGACCGCATTGGCCCGCCGCAGGCAGACCCAGAGGACAGCGGACTCGACCTTGCCCTTAGCCGGCAGCATGGCGATCGACGGGTCGATGATGGAGCAGGCCGTCTGCGCAGCCGTACTTCTCTCTGATCCCCGCAACCAGGAGCGTACTGGGGCACTGGCCCTCCTCCAATGTGTTAATGACATAGAGGTACTCGAGCGTTTTGTCTGGACGCTCATGGAGCAGAGCTACGCCCTGGGCGTACGTCGTTTCGTGGGACCAACAGGACTCTCGCCGCTGCTCCATAGCGGTGTGCTCAAGAGTCATTTTGCGGACAGCCCGCCTCTCCACACACCTTATAACCCGCCTTATGCAGCGGAGCTCTTTGACTCGGTGTTGGAAGAGGTGGCGGAAGCTCGCCTGTTTACAATCGATCTTGCGGGCGCTGTGCCTCTGTCGCCAGACGACAACATTCGCTGCATGCAAATCCCGCACCAGGCGTTGGACGCGCCCTTGAAGGCATTCATGGCGTCGGCTATGGACACCAGCCCCTTCTTCCCTCCTCCGGATGGAGCAGAAATCGACTTTGTGCTCGCAGGGCTGAGAGAATGGCCGCTGGAGCTTTGGGTAGCATATCAGGAAGATGCGCCAGTTGGCTATGTACTCCTGCAACCGGACCTGGGCGCGGCAGTGCGTCGCGCCGGCGGCGGTCGTAATCCGGCATGGCGGGCTTGGCTTCACTGGCGCAAGGAGCGGCCGGTCGATGCAGGTCGCATTGTATTGGGTGGTGTGTTACCGGCGTGGCGACGCCAGGGCATTGGCCGGCGCCTCTGGCAGCAGGCGCTTGTGCGCGGACGCGCCCAAGGCTGGCAACGCCTTGCCATCGGCCCCGTTGACGTCAACTCCTCCGCAGCCGCTTTCCTCCAGGAAATGAACGCAACCGCACGTCAGCACTATGGACTCTACGCCGCCGACGTCTAGACGAACCTGCCTACTGGTAGCTGACGCCGTAGTCGAAAGGCACGACGCTCACCCAGGTACGCCCCGGCTTGAGCGGGATTTCGCGACCGTCCTCAGCGTAGAAACGGGGCAGGTCGCCTCGACTCTCACTCCGCCACTCGCCCTCATAGGCTACGCCATCGCGCAGCACGATCGAGCGGCCGCTGCCAAACAAATTGAGGCGAATGCTCAAACTGCCCAGAGAATCCTCAACGATATCGGTCGTCTCGTGCGGCACATATTGCACGATCACATTCTCAACGCCAACCTGAGCGCCGCTGTTGCCATCCAGATGGGGCGCATCCCCCAAGCTGCGTAGATAGCGCCCGCTCGCCGGATCGTAACGATAGGAGACCTGGCTGGCAGTCGCTCGCGGATAAGGAATATTGACCGTCATGGCCGGCACGCCCCCTTCCGGAGTAGCGCCAAAGCTAAAGCCACGCACAGCCGCCGGTTGCTCTACGCCCCAATCGGCCAACCAGCGTCGCAGACCGGCACTACTGGTACGTAGCCGCGTTCGATAATCGCTACCGACGCTAACGGAATAGCGAGCATTGGACGGGTCATCAAGATCAATATCCATATAGGGAAAAGGCGCTTCTTCCTTCAGCGTGTAGCGTACGCCGTCGCTGGCGCCGGAGCAGGCCAGACCAGCTTCAAACAGCGCGCCCATGTAGTAATTGATGAGCCGGGCGCTGCGAACGGGGCCGATCTGCCCCACTTCATCCCCGTAAAACACGCCGCTAAAGCGGGTAATACCGTACCCCTCCATGAGGTATTCATACATAATGTCAGCTTGGCTAATGCCCAACTGGGGACGTGCGGCAAAGTCGTTATTGATACAGACGATAAGCGGTCGTTGCCCCGTCCGCCCGCCGTCCAACCCCAGGCCCGTCAGCGGATTGGTGCCGCCCGGCGCGCCAAAACCGCCGGCGCCAGGAATGCCCGGTGCGGGCGCGGCTGCGAGCCGGGCCGCGTCGCTTTGCCCAGCAGCTGCAACAGGGGCCGAGGCTGGTTCAGGCAAGGGCGGCGCAGCCACTACGGGAGCGGCATCAATGCCGGCGGCCGTCACAAAATCGGCGCTAATCCAACCAGGGGCCTGCTCGGCGCCCAAACAGCAGACTTGCAGCCAAGTTCCGTCCTCATTGCGCCCATCGAGCGTATACGCATCCGCCGCGCCCGCCGTGGCCACCACGGGATAGCCAGTGCCCGGTCCGCTACGCACGTTGACCAGGTCGGCGTCAACCTGCACAACAGCAGCGCCACCCGCAGAGACGTCTTCCGTACGCTCAACGTCATCATTCGCTACGCGCAATGCTGCATCAGGCCCGGCGTCACCGAGTGCGGCGAAGTCCCCATCAACCAGCTCGGCGCTCACCCACAGCGAGTCCTCACCCGCTGCGAGCTCGGGCACGCAGCAGACCGCTAGCCACTCGCGCGTCGCATCGACACCAATGATATCAAGCACCTCTCCCGCTTCCGCCATGACAACGACCTCGGCGTCCAGCGCGGGCGTGCGCCGTAGGTTGACTAGCGATGCGTTGACGACGCCGGAAACGCGTGCGGGTGCGGCCGCTTGCTCTGGCGCAGGCGTTGGCATGAGCGCGGCAAGCGCGGACGCAGGACTGCCCTCTGTCGATGCTTCAATTCCCGGCGTCACCGGGCGCTGATCAGCAGCCAGCGGCGTGTCGAGCAGTGCGGCGACCTCAGCAGCGGTCTCTGCATCTGCCGCTGCAGCGGGCGCAGCCGGCTGTTCAAACGAAACGACTTCCTGTGCAGCAGCCTGTGCAGCAGCGCCTTGGTTCACAGGGTCTTGGGAATCGCCCTGACGGTCGCACGCGGCCAAAAGTAGCATCATAAGGACAGCAAGCAACAGGGTCGAAACGGGGCGAGAATAGACGAGGGGTCGGTGAAGCGGGGCAGCTGCGGTGAACAGATTGTATTGAGTCATTGTCAGTGCTTTGGCAGATTACGGATTGCTCTTCGGGTGATCAGATACGGCGGAAGACGGGAGTGCTCAACGCCGCGTCGCCCCATCTTAACGTCGTCTAGTGGGGGCGCAAAATTTCATTTCGGGTAGGTTCTCGTGCGCCGAAGCTTTTAAGACTCTCTCACAAGACAGCTCGCCCATTGCAGCCGTGCTATACTTACCCCTATCGGTCACAGTTCAGCTGCGGGAATCGCAAACGTTCGAAGGGAGCGTGCAGAGTCGAATCCCGCCAGGAAGATATCATCACTGCATCAATCAAGATGCGGCACAACAGGAGAAGCGCATGTCTGACCTTGGCACTCTGATCCCAATTGTCATTCTGATCGTCATCATCTTTATATTCTTGCGCGCGTCGATCAAAATTGTGCCGGAGTACGAACGCGGCGTCATCTTTCGCCTGGGTCGTATCCAAGGCGCCAAGGGTCCAGGGCTCTTCTTCATTATTCCCTTTATCGATCAGATGCAGTTGGTCGACTTGCGCGTCGTCACGCTGGACGTACCCACGCAAGAAGCCATCACGATGGATAATGTGACGATTCGCGTCAACGCGGTCTGTTACTTCCGCGTAATGGATCCTGCTGCGGCGGTCGTCAATGTTTCCAACTATTTGCTCGCCACCCAGCAGATCGCGCAGACAACATTGCGCTCGGTCATGGGGCAGAGCGAACTGGATGAGCTGCTTTCTGAGCGGGACAAGATCAATCGTCAGTTGCAGCAGATCATTGACGAGCAGACCGAACCCTGGGGGGTCAAGGTCAGCATTGTCGAAGTGAAAGATGTGGAATTGCCCAATCCATGCAGCGGGCCATGGCCCGCCAGGCCGAAGCCGAGCGCGAGAAACGAGCCAAGATCATTTCCGCCGAAGGCGAATTCCAGGCATCTCAGCAGCTGGCAGAAGCAGCGAAGATTATGTCCGAAGCCAAAGGAACACTGCAGTTGCGCTATCTGCAGACGCTCAATGCGATTGCGGCGGAAAACAACAGCACAATCATCTTCCCGTTGCCAATCGAGCTGTTCCGCGGGATTATCGACGTCAACGGAGAGAAAGAGTGATGGGTGCATTCAATCCGCGAACGCGGCCGGTCAATATCACGATTGAGCGCGAGGCCGGGATGCTCGAGATTGCATGGCAGGACGGGCAGCAGAGCGCCTATCCTCTGCGCTGGTTGCGCGCTAATTGCCCATGCGCCACCTGTAGCGAAGAGCGCGCAGAGGCCGCGCTTGAGACGAATCTGCTGCGCCTCACGCCGGGCCCACCACCGAGCACGGAGATCACTGATGCGGAGCTAGTCGGCAATTATGCGATTCGGCTCGAGTGGCATGACGGACACACGACCGGCATCTACACCTTTGCCCTGTTGCGCACGGCAGCCGAATCGGCTCACTTTGATCCCGAGCAGTTACCACTGCTCGAGGCCCGCTAGGCGACGGTCATTCAGGCAAGCACAAGAGCTACAAAGGAGATAGCTTGGGCACTTCACTTACCCTCTTCCAAGTACGCGGCATTGACGTGCGGGTACACTGGTCATTTGCCCTCATCCTCGTCTATGGCGCGGTGAGTTATGCCGCCAGTGGCAATACCTTCATCAGTGGCGCCCTCTATGGCGTCCTGGTCATCCTGCTGCTTTTCCTCTGCGTGACGCTTCACGAATTCGGCCATGCGCTGGTTGCTCAGCACTATGGCATCAACGTGCCGACGATTACGCTGTTGCCCATCGGCGGCGTGGCCAGCCTCGAGCGCATGCCGGATAAGCCGATCCAAGAACTACTGATTGCCATCGCGGGCCCTCTGGTCAACTTTGCCCTCGTCTTTCTCATGGTGCCGATCCTGGTGTTGGTCACCGGCTATGAAGTCTACTTCAATGGCATGACGCCCGACGTAGGTCTGCTGATGGGCAATATGCGCACGCCGGGTTTGCTCAACTTGGTCAGCTACCTCCTTGTCGTCAACGTCATGCTGGCGCTCTTTAACCTGCTGCCGGCTTTTCCCATGGATGGCGGCCGAATCTTACGTGCGCTCTTGGCAATGACCATGCCCTATGTGAAAGCAACCCGCATCGCCGTCTTCGTTGGACGGATCATGGCCATTATTTTTGCCATTTGGGGCATCACCAGCGGCAACCTTTTCCTTCTCCTGATCGCGTTTTTCGTCTACGTCGGCGGCAAGGGAGAATTGGATAGCGCGCGCACGCGTCGGGCGCTCAATGACGTGACCGTACGCAACATCCTTCGCCCGAACAGCATCCGGCTCTATACGAGCGAAACCCTGAGCCGTGCGGTAGATCTGATCAGTACGACTTATCAGACCGACTATCCGGTGATGGATCTCAGTGGAGAATTGGCCGGCATCCTGACCCGAGATCGCTTGATCGAGGGGCTGCGTGCAGTCGGACCGCTGGGCCGGATCGTCGACTACATGATTCCAGTTACGGACATTCCACGCGCCGGCATCGATGATTCGCTGACGGACGTGTGGGACGCCATGTCCCAATCCGGCGCACGAGATGTTGCCGTCTATGACGAGACCGGTCGCTTCATCGGCCTGATCTCTGCCGATGAGTTGCTGGAACTCGTGCGCAACGCCCAAGCCGGGCCAACGACTCCTCCTTCCGTTGCCAGCGTCACATCCCCGGCGGTCGCCGGCGATTCGGAAGCGGAGCAGGCGATGACGTCCCCGGCGCAGGAGCGCCGTACCGATGGCTGAGTTCAGCACTGCAACGGGGCATCTCTACTACGATGTGTATGAACAAACTCCGTCTGGTTCGACCCATCACCCAGCAGAGAGTCCTCTTACCCTGACGCTGCTGCACAATTTCATGAGCACGGGCGATACGGCTTGGGGAACGATGATCGAGGCCCTCAGTCGCACCTATCGCGTTCTCGTACCTGATTTGTCCGGTCACGGCCAGTCGATCGGCTACCCCATCGGCTTTCACCACACGGTGATGGCCCAGCAGGTCGCGAGCGCTCATGGAGGCCGAGGGCGCAGCGAACGGTCATCTTGCCGGGTGCAGCAGCGGCGGGATGATCGCACAACTGCTCGTCCATCACGACCTGGTCGCGCCCGCCAGCGTCACCCTGGTCAGCACAACCTATACGGTCGATCACGCCAAATTGACGAGTGAGAGCGAACCGTTGGAGACGGAGAATTTCCGGGCCGGCAGACGCTGGCTGGAGGCCACAGCCAGGCTCCACGACCCCTTCCACTACGACGGTTATTTTGAGGACGAACTCCTGACCGGCTTTCGCAAGCTGACCCCGCGCACAGCCATCGACCTGCCCCTCACCGCATACGAAACCTGGCCAATGCCGGTCTGCATCATCCACGGGGCCGAAGACGAATTCTTTCCGGCGGAGGTGGCCCAACAGATGGCGGCGGCCCTTCCCGATGCAGAACTGAACATCGTCCCGGATCAGAGCCACGCTTTGATCTTTCGTCGTCCGTGGCAGGTTGGCACGCTGCTCGAAGCGTTCCTGACACGGGTCGATTCGCGAACCAACGATCCGGACCCGGCCTGACAGCCATGATTGACGGTCTGCCCCAAGTGCCGTACACTCTTCATAATAAGATTATGCAATCATTCCAAATCTGCAGCGGGAAGGATTCTCCACCATGAGCACTATGCCAGGCGTCAAGCTGGCGCCATCCATTCTGACAGCTGATTTCGGCCACCTGGCTGAACAGCTTCAAGCCGTTGAAGCTGCCGGCGCAGACTATATTCACCTGGATGTAATGGACGGGCGGTTTGTGCCCAATATTAGCTTCGGGCCCATGCTTGTTCAAGCCGTGCGCAACAACACAACGCTACCGCTTGACGTGCATCTCATGATCGTCGAACCCGATCTCTACATCGACGAATTTGCCGCCGCCGGGGCCGATCTGCTAACCGTACACGTTGAGGCATGCACTCACTTGCATCGCACGGTTCAGCGCATCAACGACGCCGGCTGTCGGGCAGGCGTCTCCCTCAATCCGGCGACCAGCATCGAGGCTGTACGAGAGGTGCTGCCTTTCGTCGACATGGTGTTGGTAATGAGCGTCAATCCTGGCTTCGGCTCTCAGCGCTTTATCGAGACCATGACCAGCAAGTTACGACGCATGCGTCGCCTCATGAATGAGTTAAATCCAATCGCCGATTTGGAGGTAGATGGTGGTGTTGGCGTGCACAACATCGGCGACATCGTACGCAGTGGAGCGAACGTGATCGTCGTCGGCAGTGCCGTCTTTAATCAAAATGCGCCGGTCGGCGAAAACATCGCCGCGCTGCGCGCCGGCTATGCCGGCCAGAGCATTGCGACCATCTAAGGTGAGAAGAGGAATTTAATGGATGTCTTACTGATCGGCGGCGGTGGTCGAGAACACGCCATCGCATGGAAGCTTGCCCAATCCCCACGCGTGACCAGGATTCTTGTTGCGCCGGGCAATGGGGGCACCGCCACGCTGGAAAAGACGGAAAACGTGCCGATTGCGGCCGATGACTTGCCGGCCCTCCGCGATTTTGCAGTCGAGCGGCAGATCGATCTGACCGTGGTTGGACCAGAAATTCCACTGGTCGCCGGGATCGTGGATCTTTTTCAAGATGCGGGTCTGCGCATCTTCGGCCCAACCAAAGCCGCGGCCCAGCTTGAAGGTTCCAAGGCCTTTTCCAAACGCTTCATGGACGAGCACGGCATTCCAACAGGACGAGCCGGCACCTTCAGCGACTTCGATGAGGCAACCCGCTACATGCGTCAGCTTGACGACGTGCCTGTTATCAAAGCCAGCGGGCTGGCCGCCGGCAAGGGAGTGATTCTCCCCGAGACCATGTCGGGCGCGGCGGCTATCGTGCGCGAGATGTTGATCAACAAGCGCTTCGGCCAAGCCAGCGAAACTGTGCTGATTGAAGAGCGCATGAGGGGACCCGAAGTGTCCGTTTTGGCCTTTACCGACGGCGACAGCTTTGTCCTCATGCCTGCAGCCCAGGATCACAAACGGCTGCTGGATGGCGATCGGGGCCCCAATACCGGCGGCATGGGCGCGTTTGCCCCCACTCCCCAGGCCACGCCGGGATTACTCGACCAAGTCGCAGCCGACGTGATTGCGCCGACACTGGCCGGCATGAAGGCCGAAGGCACGCCCTTTACGGGCATTCTCTACGCGGGCATCATGCTCACAGCGGATGGTCCCAAAGTGCTGGAATTTAACTGCCGCCTTGGCGATCCGGAAGCGCAGATTATTCTGCCCCTACTGGAAAGCGATTTGCTGGCGCTTTTTGAGGCGTGCATTGATGGAGAGTTGGCCAACATCGTGCCGGCATGGAGCGATGAAGCCGCAGTGACAGTTGTGATGGCGGCCCACGGTTATCCTGGTGACTATGCCACGGGGCACGAAATCACGGGCATCGACAGTGCAGAAGCCAAAGGCTGTCAGGTCTTTCACGCCGGAACCAAGGTGATTGATGATCGGCTGGTGACATCGGGCGGACGAGTACTCAACGTAACGGCCCAGGGTCCCACCTTGGCCGCAGCCGCCAAGACTGTATATGCCGGCACGCGGGCCATCAGCTTCAATGGGGCGCAGTATCGCAAAGATATTGCCAAGGGTAAATAGGCGAAGCGGCACGTAGCCAACAGCAAAATAAGCGGCTGGGGCGGATTTACGCAGAAACAATCTGCATAGATCCGCCCCAGCCGCTTATTGATGTCTACATTTTTGAGCACAAACCAATCAAAGCTCAAGCAGGCTCGCCGTAAGCAGCGCGGTGCTGGCAGCCAATTTGTCGACTTCGATGTGCTCATGGTCGGCGTGTGCACCAAGGCCGGGTGTACCCATGCCGTCAAGTGTTGGAATGCCCAGTGCACCCGTCCAACTGCCATCACTGCCGCCGCCGGTGCTGCCTTCGGTCAAGTCAAGTCCCAAACGGGTACCCACTTCCTTGACGCGTGCGAAGAGCTCCGCCGTTGCACTGCGCTCCAGGGGCGGCCGGTTGGGCGAGCCGCTCACGTCAACCCGGGCGCCGGGTATGACCGGTGTCAATCCGCGCAGCGCCGCAGTGACCCGTTCAACCTCTTCCAACGACCAGGCGCGTAGGTCGATCTCCGCCCAGGCGTTTGCTGGGATCACGTTGTGGGCAGAGCCCCCGCGCATCACACCGACGCTCACCGTGGTGCCCTTTTCCGGGTCGGCCAGGTCTTGGATGGCCAAGATCTGGTGCGCCATTTCCGTAATGGCGCTGATGCCCTTCTCCGGCTCTACACCCGCATGGGCCGCACGGCCGGTGATCGTCAGTTCAAAATGACCGCCACCTTTACGCGCCGTCTTCAGGACGCCGCCGGGGAGCGGTGACTCCAGCACAAAGACGTACTCAGCTTGTCGTCCTTCCTCTTCGATTAAGGTGCGGGAGGCGAAGCTGCCCACCTCTTCGTCGGACGTCGCCAGTAGCGTGATCGGGCGGACCAACTCGCGCCCGAGATCCCGAATGGCGTGGAGGGCGAACTCAATCATGACCAAGCTGGTCTGCATATCGAAAATGCCTGGTCCATAGGCTTTGCCATCTTCGATGCGGAAAGGATGGGTTTCCAGCGAACCGACCGGCCAGACCGTATCATAGTGACAGAGCACCAGGGCTGGCTTCACCGTGCCGTCAAACTGATCATGCCCGAAGTGGGCGCGGACATGATTGCCCCGTTCGGCGCAGGGCACGATTTCCACGTCAGCCCCGGCCTGGCGCAAACGGTCGGCATAGTATTCGGCAAACGCATCCAAACGCTGCTTCTCTTCTGTCGGCGTCTCACGGCTAACGAGATCGCCGATCACCTGCAGCATCTCCGGTTCTTTCTCCGAGAAATAGCTTAATAGAGCTTGGTATTCCATCTGGAATCCTCTGTTGAAATAGCAGAAGAGGGCGTACGATCCGCAACGGATGACGCCCTCTTCGGGTGATTAAATGACTATCAAGATCGGCCACTGTATCGGCCACTGTAACGACTCGGCAGCCCGTTAGTCGTCTAAGCCGCCACCAATTCCGCCGCCAGAGCCTCCGCCGGTACCACCGCCTGAACCACCGCCTGAACCACCGTTGGAGTGGCGATACCAATTCACGCGGACGAAGGCATTGCCCCCACGCTCGTAGTACTCAACGCGGATCTCATGGTCACCAGCGCCAACGCCCCAGAAGGTGTTGGCCGGCTCCTTGAAGCCGTCGGACCAAGCATCAATCACACGCTGACCGTCGATAAAGACGCGCACGCCATCATCAACTCGCGCCTGGAAGACATAGTCGCCGGCATCGAAGTAGAAGCGACCGGTCCAAACAGCGGACCAGTTGTCGTTACCGATGACGCCAGGAACAGGTGAGCCGGTTCCCCAATCGCGATCCAGGGGCGCGCCACTATCGCGGCCTTCCTGGCGACGTCGTGGACGGAGCGCCCGATAGGCTTACGTTATTAAGTAATTCGCCAGCCACGCATTGTTGGGCACGTTGCCGCCACCCGATCCGCCACCGGTTCCACCGCCTGCTGCTGCCTGAGGCATTGAGGAAGTCAATGTTGAGCACCAAGCTGGCGCTGGCGCCGGCCTGAAAGTACTCGACCCGGACATTGTGTGCGCCTGAAAGCGTGCGGTCGGCAGTGTACTGTGTGGGTGACTGCTCGCGCCAGCCATCAATAATGCGCTCGCCATCCACATAGACGCGCACGCCGTCATCGCTCACGGCCGAGAAGCGGTAGTTGCCTGGACCAAAGTTGATGGTGCGATCAAAGCGAGCCGACCAGTTGTTTGGCGGCATCTGCGGATAAGGTGCGCTCGTGCCCCAATTGAAGTTAATGGTCGGCACGCAATCCACGACCGTCGGCGAACCGAGCAGATCGCGATTGGCAAAGAAGTTCGCATTCCAGCCGGCGCAACCGGCCGGTGCAGGCGTGGGCGTAGGCTGTGGCGGCGGGGCCACGCTGACGATCGGCACGTTTGACGTACTACCCGTCGTGGCGACCAACTGACCAGCTACCCAGCCAGAGACATTGTTGTTGCAGGCAACGAGCCACCAGGTGCCGGCGCGGTTGCGGCCAGTGATGTCACAAGCCTGTCCCGCGTTGAGTTGGCCAATTACGGGATAGTCGGTACTGGGACCGGCGCGCATGTTGACCACAGGCGCAGTGACTGTCGCCTGGGGCGCGGTCGGTGTAGGTTCAGGCAGCGGGCCGCTTACCTGAACCGCAGAAACCACGATCTCAGGCGTGGTGGTCAAGCGGCCATTGGGATAGAGTGTGCCCCAGACTTTAACGGGAATCGGCGGCCGGGCATCGCGGGCGCCGTCCAACTGATCTTCTACAGCAGGCGTTTCTCCCACAACCGCGAAGACATCCCCGTTAGCGGTAACGAGTTCCGTATCATAGGGCTGGCCGCTGGCGGCGCGCAGGACGCCGGGCAGCGCGAAAATCTGCTCGGTCTGCAGGTCGGGCTCAAAGCGCAGCGTGGCGCCCTCTGCCTGTACGCCAGGCACAAGCACGGCCAGGACGGCAGCCAGCAGCAATGCCACGGCAATCGGCGTCCGTTGAAGGATTTTTCGCATTATGTCCACTCCTACCTGTTGTTCGACCAGCTTCAACCTGCCGCTCTTGCGAAAACCACGTGGGCTCCGAGCACGAATCTGCAGGCACGCAGCCTGGTCGTTGTCGCGTAATTGGTTTGCATTACGAATTCGATCTGTACGGTACCACTATGGGACTTATCCTCAAAACTCACAGTCCCTTGGTTGGGCGCCGTCCCCCAGAGAGTGAGAAAGACCTGGCCGCATATCATGCAACCCTCTCTGCGATCGTCTGTAGACTCTTGTGGCAACTCTTAACTTGCGTCTTGCTCTGTCGACCTCGAGCTAGTAGTTGCAGGTGCGGACTGAACGCACAAAGTTTTGGATGATCGGCAAGAAGACCACACCATCCTCCGCAGCTTCAGCTGGTATGACCGCGCCGGCATCGGGCATGCGTGCGCCGGCGACCTGCGTTGCCGACCAGTTCTGCACGACACCAGACCGTAGCGTAAACTGGCCGCTCTGCGTCTGGCCAACGGCCGTTTGACCCGTCGCATCGCGCAGCGTATACGAGCCGGACTGTCGCTCGCCACCGCCGCTGGTCACGGCTGCCCAGCAGCCCAGATCGAATGCCTGAGATGATTGAGCGAAGGCGAGCCCGGCCACCGACAGCAGCCCGCCGACGATGACCAAGACCAGCACTGCTTGCCACAATCTCCACGCTTTTCTCATTGTTTGCTCCTTTTCCAAGTCGGATTGAATGACTCAACCATTGCCAATTGCTGAGCCACTGTTACGGAGCAAAGGTGACAAAATGGAACTTGCACTGCACGTTGCCGCCGCTGGGCCGTTCCAGGTCAACGATGAGGCGACCATCACGGCTGCCCGTCGCGGCAAGCACGGGATTCTGGCATTGGGGATTGACAACGGGCGTCACCACGGTAATGTATTCATTGACGTTGTAGTCAATGTCGTTGATTTCAATAACGTACGCGCCCAGACCGTTGTCAAAGCCGCTGGAAAAATTCCAGCCTCTTTCACGACCGCCGGTTTCCCGCACCACCCCATAGGCGATGGGATCGCGACGACGTTCGCCGTAGAAGTTCGAATCGCGGCCGTTGAGTAGTTGTGAATTTTCGGAGTAGATGGCGTATGGGACGGCGCCAAAGGGCTGGCGGGGTGTCATCTCGCCGTTGCCGTTTACCTCAACACCCAGCCACAAGCGCTGACCATTGAAATCGCCCAGATTCAGCGACGCCGTGTCGCCCAAGAGCGTGGAGAAGAGGCCGTCATTGACGATGACTGATTTGTTCTCCTGCCAGAGGGGTGAGCCACCGCCCTGAACGTTATAGAGCCGGAAGACCATCTGGTAGTTGCCATCGGCAACGGGTGCGCCACTCTGATTCGGATCCAGCAACTGGCCCTGATAGGGAATGAACTGGGCGTCCAGCAGCACGCCATCCAGCGAGAAGGCGGCCTCGCCATCCTGGACAGCATCTGTGTCCTGGGCAAAGGCGCCGCTGGTCAGCAGCACAGCTGCCACCAACAGACCGCCAACGATCATTGCCGCGCTATAGCGAAGAAGGTTACTCATGCGAAAATCTCTCCTGTGACATACAACTAATTTTAGACAAAAACAGATCCCGTATACAGCTATCGCAACAACTTATAGTAGTTGATCAATCCATTGGTTGAGGCGTCGTGCCCCAAGACCGGCTGGTCACCGGCCAACTCGGGCAGAATCGCCTTGGCGAGCACCTTGCCCAGTTCAACGCCCATTTGGTCAAAGGAATTGATCCCCCAAATGACGCCTTGGGTAAAGATTTTGTGTTCGTAGCAAGCAATGAGGGCGCCCAGGGTTTCGGGCGTGAGACGACGGAAGAGGAATGAATTGGTTGGCCGATTCCCCGTGAAGGTCTTGGCCGGCGCCAGCGCCGCAACCGCGGCGTCATCCAGGCCTTGGTTGCGCAATTCCGCCTCCACCTCCGCGGTATTTTTCCCCTGCATGAGCGCTTCCGTCTGGGCAAAGTAATTGGAAAGCAGCATTGCGTGATGATCGCCGATGGGGTTCTGGCTCTGCGCCGGCGCCAAGAAATCACAGGGGATCAGCTTGGTGCCCTGGTGGATCAGCTGGTAGAAAGCATGCTGTCCGTTGGTGCCGGGCTGCCCCCAGATGACCGGGCCAGTCTGGTAGTCTACCCACTCCCCGGTCTTTGTGACGGACTTGCCATTGCTCTCCATGTCGCCCTGCTGGAAGTACGCGGCGAAATAGGCCATGTACTGATCATAGGGCAGGATGGCGTGGCTTTCGGCGCCCCAGAAGTTATTGTACCAAACGCCCAGCAGCCCCATGATGACCGGAATGTTACGCTCAAACGGGGTGGAGCGGAAATGTTCATCTATGCGATGCGCGCCGTCGAGAAATGCCTCGAAATTGTCCATGCCGATATAAATCGCCACGGAGAGGCCAATCGCCGACCAGACCGAATAGCGGCCGCCCACCCAATCCCAGAAGACAAACATATTCTCGGGATCGATACCAAATGCAACCACGCCTTCCGTGTTGGTCGAAAGCGCGGCAAAGTGTTTGGCAATGGCTTCCTCATCTTGAGCCGTGTCCAGGAACCAGGCCCGAGCTGTTTGCGCGTTGGCCATGGTCTCTTGCGTGGTGAAGGTCTTTGAAGCAATCAGGAAGAGGGTCGTCTCTGGATCGACGCGCTTGAGCGTTTCGGCAATGTCAGTGCCATCGACATTGGACACATAGTGAACGCTGAGCCCTGGCTGTGCATAGGGCATCAGCGCGGTGCTTACCATCTTGGGGCCCAGGTCAGAGCCGCCAATGCCAATATTCACCACATCGGTGATGGCCTTGCCCGTGTAGCCGCGCCAGGCGCCGCTGCGCACGGCATCGCTAAAGCGACGCATCTTGGCCAGAACTTCATTGACCTCAGGCATTACATCGACCCCATCAACTTCGATGGGCCGATTCGAGCGGTTGCGCAGCGCCACATGCAGCACGGCACGCTGCTCGGTGGTGTTGATCTTGGCACCGCTAAACATCGCGTCAATCGCATCTTGAAGCTTGACAGCGTCTGCGAGTTCCAACAGCAACGCCAGCGTCTCCGCGGTTATGCGATTCTTGGAGTAATCAAAAAGCAAATCGTCAAAGGTTACCGAGAAGCGTTCAAAGCGGGCAGGATCTGCCTCAAAGAGGTCCCGCATGTGCTCGTCGGCAATGCTACGCTGGTGAGTGGCCAGCGCTTGCCAGGCAGGAAGATCTGTCAAACTCGGCATGCAGGGTCCTTTCGGCTGCTGAGTTGAGACGTACGCACAGCAAATGAGTTCGTAAAATTGGATTGGCTTAGGGCGACCCGAACCATTTGGTGAAGATCTGATCGTAGGTGCCGTCGTCAGCAATCTGAGCAAGTGCCTCGTTGAGCATTGCCAACAGCTCCGGTTCGTTCTTGCTGACGGCTATGGCGTAGGTCTCTTCGGTTACCGGACCGCCGGCCAGCTTGATACCGGCGTTGGGGTCTTGGAATATGTAGTGGGTAATTACCGGCGTATCCAAGACTACGGCATCCACTTCGCCGGCAGCCAGCGCGTCCAGCGCATCATAAGCCTCATCATAGCGGGCAAAGGTGCCGCTGGTCTGATCCACGACAAAGCGCTCACCGGTTGTGTTGGCCTTGACGCCCACGCGCACCGCTTCCGTCAAATCGTCGGGCCCCAGAATGGTCGTGTTGTCAGTGCGGACGGCGATCGCTTGGCCTGCGCTTAGATAGGAAACGAGTGCCTGGCCCGTGCCAAAGTATGGTTCGGTAAAATCGACCATGCGCTCGCGTTCGTCGGTCACGGTGATGGCGCTGATTGCCGCATCAAAGGAGTCCGAGCTGATTCCCTGAAGCAAGCCGCCAAAAGAAGTGTTGACGTACCCAAACTCGAAGCCGGCAGCGCTCGACAGTGCATTGAGTAGGTCGATGTCAAAGCCGACCATATTGCCTGCTTCGTCCACAAAAACAAAGGGTCTGAATTCGGGATTAACGCCCACAAAGAAGACTGAAATCGGCTCGGGCGTTGGCGCGGGCGCGGCAACGCTCTCCTCCGCTGGCTCCGCCGTTGCAGCAGGGGCGGCCTCGCCGGCTGGCTCTTCGACTGGCGGCGCGTCTGGCGTACAAGCCACGAAAAGGAGAGCAATGAGCAAAATCGCGATAGTGCTTGTTTTGTACAAGGCACGAAGGCTCCGTTGAATCGTCATAGGATTATTTCCAAGCGTTATAGAATCAAAGTCAATCTAGGGCAGTTATATGAAATGCGGGCACATTATAGCATTATGGCACGGTGGCAAGGAATTACACGACCATCAGACTACGCTTATTGAACACTATTGTTCTCGATCCGCTGCCAGCCAAGCATGATCAACGCAGCGCCTGTTTTTTCGTAGAAGGCAACCCGCACCTCATGATAGCCCTCGCTGACTGAATCCAAGCGGCGGGTCTCTTCCTTATAACCGTCGGCCCAATCGTCGATAACGAGTTGACCATCAAGGTAGACGCGTATGCCGTCATCACTGCGCACCCGAAAATTATAGGCGCCGGCTGCAAGAAAGAATGTGCCCTCCCAACTGCCGGACCAGAAATCGCGTCCGACCCGATCCGGATAGGGCGACGCTTCCCCCCAGTCACGATCCAGCTGAGTGCTCGAACCGCTTGGTTCGACGTTGATGTAGACCGGATTGCCGGTCAAGTCCACATTATTAAAGTAATTGACCTCCCACTCGCCGATGCGGAGTTGCTCAAAGCCAAATTGAAGCTCCGCCAGGCCAGTCGCCTCAAAGTACTCAATGCGGAGACGCGCGGGGCCGGAAAGATATTGATCGGCACGCAGATCACGCGCGCCGCCTTCCTGCCAGTCGTAGATAATTGACTGGTCATTGATGTCGACGCGCACGCCATCATCCGCCCTGGCAACGAAACGATAGTTGCCGGCGGGGAAATCAATTGTACGCTCCAAGCGCATGGAAAAATTGTCGGCCGGGACATCCGGATGCGGAGCGCCGGCGCCCCAATTGAAATTTACCTCTGGCGAATCTGCGGTTGCCACAGGCGGACCGGCCAGGTCTCGATTATCGAAATAGGACGTCTTCCAGTTCACATAGGTGGACGGTGTCGGCGTTGACAAGAGCACGGGCGTCGCTGTTGGCACAGGCGTGACAGCCCCGGCATCACCGGCGACTGTCACCAACTGGTAGGAAACCCAGCCAGATAATTCATCCTCGCACGATACGCGGTACCAGTGAGAGTCTGCCGTCCGCTCAAGGATGGGACAGCGATCACCCGCAACCAACTGCCCGACGGGCGGCGCGTTGACATCCGGCAGGCTGCGTACGTTAATGCGGCCCTGTTCTACGACCACAAAGGCCTGATCGCCCACTGCCGGCGTCTCATCGCTCGCCTGAATGGCGGATGCAACAATTTCCGGCAATGCGCTGGCGCGACCGTCGGGGAAGAGCGTTCCCCAAACTTTGACGTCTACCCCTTGCGCCAGCAGACTATCAATCTGGTCTTCCACCGCCACGCTCTCGCCAACCAAAGCATAGAAGAAGCCTTGGCGATCCACAAAAAATGTAGCGTAGGGCTGGCCTTGGGCAGCCTGAAGCGTCCCCGACAGCGCATAGACGGGGCTGCTTTCCTGGACCGCTGGCGCCGCCACAACGGACGCTGAAGCCAGGAAGCTACCGATTAAGCCAGCTACTGTCAAAATAGACAGCGCCAACTGGCGAGCGATGAACATTACGTGTTGATATGCCCTCTCTGCACGCGCAAGAGGCGATCGCCCTCTTGGCGAGGATCACTTGGTGGGGAGATGTTGCTGGTCGCCGGGATCGGAACGGTTCGCCAGAGCTTGCCGGGGGCGTCGTTGCGCAGGTTTGCCGGGCTCACCTGACTCTATTCTCTGCACGAGGATAGAATCGGGCCAATCGTAAAGAACGAGCGTACCGGCCAACTTATCGTGCCACCCCTGACGTCTTGCGTCCAGGATAACCCAAAAGTATCCCAGCAAGAGGATTGCGGAAATATAGTAACCGACGTAGCGCCGTACCGCATTGCCAAGTGTAAGCTTGCCGCCGTCCTCACGCACAATGATTAAGCCCATGATGCGCTTGCCAATGGTCATGCCGGCCAGCATCCAGAGTAAGATGAAGTAGCCGACAATAATGGACGCGCTGGCAATCAGTGACACGATTTGCACAAGCGTCAGCACTCTGCCGCTGAGACGCAAGAAGTCTGCGACCAACGACGCAGCGCTGCCGACGATCGTAACCGTTATGCCGATCAGGGCGATATCGATCACGAACGCGACCAAGCGGGTGACAAAGCCGGCGTATTCCCCAAACGGCTTGCCTTCTGCCTGGGCGTCAGCGGTCTTCACCGCTAACTCTTTGCTCATCCAAGCGTTTCGCTGCGGGGATGGTGTTGGTGATCCACTTATTGGTCCCGTGCTCATGATCGACTACTCCTGCCCGGCGCCAGGCGTAAGCGGCGTATCCATGTTATCTGTTATCGTGGTATGAATTGAATCAGGTTTGCCAACGAAAGGTGAACGGGGCATTTCACTTCGCTTCCGCATGCCAAGCCAGCCGCGCAGCTTATCCTCGATTGTCAAGTCTGCGTGTCCCGTAATGTCGCGGCCGGTCTCCGCCAAAGCCGAGGCCATGCCCATGCTCTGCTCTCCGATCTGCTCGCTGACCAGGTCCGCCAGCTCAGGGCTTTCAGAGATATATGCAATGAATTCGTCCATCATGTCGAGCGACGCCTCGCGCACGAGCACACTGCCATCGATAACTTCCTTATGGCCGACGACGACACTTTCATTGATCTCATTGGCCAAGCGCTGGGCAAGCCGCTCCGCGGGCCAGCGCAGGGGACGTCCCAGCGGATTATCGGTTAGGCGGTCCATAATCGAAAACGTCTTGCGTATTGCGCCCGCTGAGAGTCCGATGCCACGGTTAGCCGTCTGCAAAGCGCCACGTTGGGCGCGTACGGCAGCGCCCACGGCCAGGTAGCGCACAAGCTGTTCTCGGGTTGCTGCATCAAGATTGGCATTGGGATCGGAAGCGGCCAATTGATCGATCTCTGCCTGATAGCGACGCAGGTGGTCAAAGAGATAGTTTCCCCCTTCGTTCAATGCACCGATTGCCACCCGCGTGATCAGCTCAATGCGCTCCATATCCAATCCGCCCGGCTCTTCCAGGCGTTGAGCCGGCGTCGCGTTGGTCTTCGGCACGACCTGTCCGGGAACTTCTTGGTTACCGCTCATGTACGCGCTCCCGCAAAAAAACAGATAGGACCCGTTTCAAGATGAGGTCATCGGAAGAAACGAGTTCCAGTATGAACCGATCGCATCGAAACCGGTCAGTCAATTTCTGGCAGGTCCATAGTATAGCATGAAGCTCGAAAAGTAATCGAAGAGGGCAGACGTCGCGGGGTTGCGACGCCTGCCCCTTGTGCTAGTGGTTCTGCTATCGTGGACGTTGCCGCCCGTTACTCAGATGATGCATTCAGGTTGAGCGATTCGATCAGGGCATCGATCTGCGCCAGATTGGGCCGCCACTCGTCACCGGATCCAGTGACGGGCCAGCGCACGGCAATCAGGAACTTGCCGTCATTGTCCAACCCCTGGAAGGCATAATTGGCGGACGCATCATCGGTCCCAGCCGGATCGACGTAGCGCAGACCCGAGAAGCCGGCTGCATCCAAAAACGCAGCCTGCACAGCTGGATCATTGGCAACAATCGAATAGGGCAACAGCCGAAGCGGCGTCGCCGGCGCTGACGGACGCTCTTCCAGGAGTGTCTGCAGCGTAGCCACCTGCTCAGCCACGTCGTCGCTTGCTGCCGCGGCCATCAGCGTCGCGTACTCTGCCACCGGAATGACGTGAATCATGGGGCCATTCTCACCCACGGCTTGATCCGGCGTCTGATTGTCGAAGGTAATCACGACGTGAGCAGGCAGACCGGTCGGACCCGATGCCGGCGAGGCGTCTGCTTCAGTTGCCGGCGCGACACGCCAGTGATAGGAAGTTGCCAGCACGCCGGGTTCGAGTGCAATCGCATCAGAAGCCGCCGGCAGTTCGGTTGCCGCCACGTCCATGGCAACGCCCTCTTCGACCGCACTCATTGCGTCGTCCGCCATGGCCGCGTCATCGGACGCCAGGTAATCTACCTGAAGCGCGCCGTCGGCATCACGCAGCTCCAGGCGGTCACCACCAAGGCTGAAGGTCGTTGCGTTGCCTAGCGCCGCCAGGTAAGCCGTTTCCTGTTCCATCACAGGCTCGGGACACATCATACGCGTGGTGATGGCATCACCAATCTCAATGGCGTCGCCGTCGACGGTGTAGGGGGCGCTGTACTGGTTGCAGCCAGCGTTGCCTGCCACCGTGCCATCGTCGGCAAAGAGTGCCGTAATCTCGGTCTCAGCCACGAGCGACTGCACGCCGCCCCGGCCGTTGTTGACGCCCATAGCGCTCCACGTCATACCGGTTAGTGCCGGCATCTCCTGGGCCACAAAGCTTACCTGCAGCGCACCGTCGGCGTCGCGAAGCTCCAGGCGGTCGCCACTGATGCTAAAGGTTGTCGCATTGCCCAATGCAGCCTGGTAGGCCGACGCCTGCGTCATAATTTCCTCAGGGCAGGCCATCAGCGTTGAGGGGCCCATCATGATCTCAATGGCGTCGCCGTCGACCGTGTATGAGGCGTTGTAGTCGTTACAGCCATCATTGCCTGACAGCGTGCCGTCTTCACCAAAGAGCGCCGTGATCTCCGTTCCGGCCGCCAGCGACTGCACGCCGCCACGCCCGTTGTTGACGCCGGTGGCGCTCCACGTCGTGCCGACCAACTCCGGCGCCTCCTGCACGGCAAAGGTCGCGACAATGTTGCCGTCAGCGTCGACTAATTCCAGCTTGCCATCATCCGTCACCTGGTAGCCAGCCGCTTGGCCAAGTGCAGCCTGAAACGCCGTGGCTTGCTCGCTGACCGGTCCGATACAGGCCATGGCCGTAGAGGCCAGCGGACCAAACTCTACCGCACCGTCCGAGATCGTGGCGCTGCCGGAGAAGCTATTGCAGCCGTCGGAACCGCTCACCTGGCCTTCGGCATAGGTAAGAGTCGGCGCGGCGTCGGCCAGTGCATCAACCGTCTCGCCCTCAGCATTGACAAAGCTCTCCGCCTGCCACGTTACGCCTGCCAGAGCGCCATCTTCCGCCACTGGCGCTGCCGCTTCATCACCCACAACTTCTTCGCTGGTTTGCACCAGCTCGCCGTCCTGGAGGGCATAGGTACGGATGACGTTCTGGGTCGGGCAGCACATGGCATCGTCCGGACCCTGATTGATCATGTCGACCACGATCAGGTTATCTTCAATCGACAGCGAATTGATCTCCACACGATCGCCCAAGGGCGCAGCAGTCAGGACGCTTGGGTCTTCCAGCGTGCCCTGCAGCGCGACCAGGTCGTAGAAGCTACCCGTACCGCCGCTGTTGACCACAAGGATGGCAGCCGTGGTTGCTTCACCATCTAGTTCGCCTTCCGTCACAAAATCAGTTAGCGTCGCCGTGACGCGGGTTGCCGAACCGGGCGCGATCGGCGGGCCGATGAAGACGCCGTCCTTGAACTGGATCTGGCCGTCCTCGCCAAATTCGCTGGGCAGGGCCATATCGCCCAGTTCAGTCACTTCGTCACTGCCCGCCTGGGCTTCTTCGTCCGGCGCGCCAACGAAATCAACGGCACGCGCACCGTCTTCGGCAAAGAGCGTCAGGGTATCGGCCTGGATATCATAGGTCGCAGCCATAGCCAGCGCTGCCAGGAAGGCAGACTCCTGCGTCATGATCTCTTCGGGGCACATCTTCATGGTCGTAATCGCCAGACCAATCGAAATCGTGTGGCCGTTCGTCTCATACCCGGCCGAGTAGTTGTTGCACCCGGCACTTCCGCTGACGTCGGCATCATCGAAAAGGGCGGTCAACTCCGTATCAGCGAGTACGGACGTGAAGCCGCCCGTGCCGTTGTTGTAGCCGGTGACCTGCCAATTGATGCCGACGAGGGGCAATTGTTCCTGTGGCGCCAACACGACCACCGGGTTCCCGTCGCTGTCAAGCAGGGTGAGCGTGTCGCCGTCGAGGCTATAGCTCGCGACGCTGCCCAAAGCAGCCAAAAAAGCCGTTTCCTGGTCCATAAGCGGCTCGGGGCAAGCCATCATGGTGGCGCCGACCTGCTCAATCGTCAGCCGATCGCCGTCGAGCGTATAGCTGCCAAAGTAATTGTTGCAGCTGCCGCTGCCGCCGATTTGCCCGTCTTCCATGCGTACGGTCGGTTCGGCGCCGGGGATCGGCTCGACCATTTCACCGTCGGCATTGACGAAGCTCGTCACGTCCCAAATAAGCTCTTCCACCTGTGCGGCAGCCTCAGCATCGGCAGCGCTATCGACTGGCGTCTTGCTTACCACTTCAATCAACATGTACTTAAGGGATGAACCGTCGGCCGGCGGATTTTCCACCTGGTCGACCTGAACCAGCAGCTCATACTCGTAGCCAGGTTCAAACTCGAAGCCCTCAATCTGCTGATAGAAGAATGTGTAGTCACCATCCGGATCTTCCTTGACCTGCATGCACTCCATCGGTGCCACGCCTACACAGTCAACAAGTTCGGGGCCAACGTAAAGGGTGACTTCTTCACTTTCCGCCATCTCGCCGTCTCCCGCTGCGGGATCGCCGGATTCAATCGGTTGGATGCACGCCGTCAGCGCCAGCACGGCCATGAGCAGTGCGGCCATGACCAAGGTAAATGATCGATGCATATTAGACTCCTTGTTTGGTTTATGTGTCCTGATGCGCTGCAAGAAACGGGCGGGAATGAGTTGTGCTGGCTCAATCGAAAAGATAGCACCACGCGCCAATCCCACGCCCGAAATATATATCTTCCGTATTTCTGCCCGATATGGCAGTCACGTAGAGGTGTAACGAGTCGCGAACAAGCTTTGTTGCGACCGAATTCAGACCATTTGCCAACGGTCGTACTGAATCAATAAAATGATGATGACAGCGAATGCGCGTAGGATTGTAGCACAGGTTGGACAAGAGCCAGATTTGATACGGGCCGTTGGCGGCAACTCACGAACTCGCGCTCCGGCTAAAATCTCATGCGTCACAACTTGCGTCTCGTCTGGCTCTTCTGTATCTTTAAGTTGATCTCATTCATGTCTCTCCTCGCCCACCGGCTATTGAAAGAATGATGGGCCGCTCGCCATGGAATCACTACGCACATCACAAATTGCTGTCGAACCAAACATGATCGACTTCGGTCTTGGACAGCCCGGCTTCGACCTGCTGCCGGCCGAGCTTATGCGGCGCGCGGCCGCAGAGCGCCTGGACGGTCAGGATGCTTCGTTTTTGAACTACGGCTACGAGCAGGGGGACGGCTATTTCCGGCAAGCGCTCGCCAGCTTCCTGAGTGGTCAGTATCAGCAAGCTGTGAGTATGGACGATCTCTTCGTCACCACCGGCTCGTCTACGGCGCTTAGCCTTATCTGCACATTTTTTACTCAACCAGGCGATGTCGTTTTCGCAGAGGAGCCATCCTATTTCCTGGCACTACGGATTTTTGCCGACCACGGACTGCGCGTGATTGGCCTGCCGCTGGACGAAGAGGGTGTCAGGTTAGACGCGCTTCAAGCGGCACTGCGTGAGCATCGCCCCGCCTTCTTCTACACCGTACCGACCTTTCAGAACCCGACGGGGATCACGCTGAGCGCAGCTCGTCGCCAAGCGCTGGTCGACCTGGCCGTCCAATATGGTTTTCTGATTGTTGCCGACGAGGTCTATCACTCACTTGGCTATCGCGCCGCCCCTCCGGCGCCAATGGCCGCGTATGCGGCGAGCGAGCGCGTGCTCTCGCTGGGCTCCTTTTCCAAGATCCTTGCGCCCGGTCTGCGCCTGGGATGGATCCAGACTTCCGCGCCGCTGATGAGGCCGTTTGTCGAATCCGGTTTGGTCGACAGCGGTGGCGGCTTGAATCCATTTACCTCGGCGCTGGTGCGAACGGCGCTCGAGGCCGGCTGGCAAGATGAATTCCTGGCTGGACTCATCCACACCTATAGCGAGCGCAGCGCAACCCTGGGCAAGGCGCTAGAGGCCGAATTGGGGGAACTGGTCGACTTCACGCTGCCCGCCGGCGGCTTCTTTTTCTGGCTGCGGCTGCGGGGCGCGGCGGCGGGGCTCGACGCTGAGCAACTGCTCGAGGTGGCGCGCGTGCATCATGTCGGTTTCCAGCCGGGCAAACGTTTTTCCAGCCAGGGCGGGCTGAGTCACGCCATCCGCCTTAGCTTTGCATTTTACGATACGACAACGCTCGTTGAGGGCGCAGGGCGCCTGGCCGGCGCCATTGACGCCGCAGTCGTGCAGCAGACGTAGCATCAATCCACTATCCCAAAAGGGGCAAAATCAACTATGTCCACACTTCCCAGTCACACGTTGCTCGTCGAGCAAGACGCGCACCAAATCCATGGACTCCACCATCCTTCCCGCCACAGCGATCCGCTGATTGTCGAGCACGCCGAAGGCGTATGGCTCTACGGCGATGATGGCCGTAAGGTGCTCGATGCCATGGCCGGTCTCTGGAACGTCAACGTCGGTTACGGCAGCGAAGAGCTGGCACGCGTCGGCTACGAGCAAATGAAGAAGCTGGCCTATACGTCTGGCTTCGCGGGCATGACGAATGTCCCGTCGGCCGAACTGGCCGCCAAATTGGCCGGCTATGCCCACCCCACCCTCAACTCGATCTACTTCACATCGGGCGGCTCTGAATCCAACGAGACTGCGTTCAAGACCGTACGCTACTACTGGCGCCAGTTGGGACGACCCGAGAAGACCAAGATCATCTCGCGCTACCATGCCTACCATGGCATCACGCTGGGCGCTACCAGCGCCACGGGACTCGACAAATACTGGAAGATGTTTGGCCTGCCCCTGGAGGGCTTCTCCCACATTCCCGCGCCGAATCCATATCGTTATGACGGCGACATTCAGGATGGCGAGACGGTCGGCGACGCCGCAGCCCGCGCGTTGGAGGAGCAGATCCTGGCGGAGGGCCCTGAAACGGTGGGCGCGTTTATCGCCGAGCCGATTCAGGGCGCGGGAGGCTTGATCGTACCGCCGGCCGGCTATTTTGCGAAGATACGCGAGATCTGCGATCGCTATGAGGTTCTGCTGATCGTCGACGAGGTCATCACCGGCTTTGGTCGCACGGGCGACATGTTTGCGATCGAGCATGAGCAGCTACGCCCCGACATCCTCTGCTTTGCCAAGGGCGTGACCAGCGGCTATATCCCTTTGGGCGGCATCATGGTCTCCGACGATATCCGTACGGTGATCGACAACGCACCTGAAGAGATGGCTTGGAATCATGGCTTTACCTACTCCGGACATGCGGCGGCGTGCGCCGTTGGGCTGCGCAATGTGGAGATAATCGAAGAGTTGAATTTGCCCGCCAATGCCCGTGCAATGGGCGAACGGCTGCGCGCCGGGCTGGAGACGCTCAAAGAATTTCCCTTTGTGGACAACATTCGCGGGCGGGGCTTGTTGAACGGCTTGGAAATCGTCACGGATCGCGCCTCACGCGCACCGGACGTGGCGCTCGCGGGCAAGATCAGCTCGTTGGCCATGCAGCGCGGGTTGCGTGCCCGTCCGCTGGGCGCTACGCTTGCCTTCTCGCCGCCGTTGATGATCAATGAAGAGGAGATCGATTTGATTGTTGAGATTTTGGGTGGTGTGATGGACAGTCTGTAGTCCACGTTGGCGTAGCCAAAACGAGCAGAATTCTGGAAGGCCACAGAGAGGGGTTGAACCACCGCCCAATCTCTGTGGCCTCTTTCTTTCTGCACACTTCTTTGCCGCACTGGCAGAAAGCCTGATGCTTGGCTATGGATGCGTGACCAGGGTGTTGTGAAAGACTTCGCAGCGCCAGTGATTGCCCCGCTTGGTGACGAGAAAGAGCGCCATGCCTTCGACAACCTGACGCTTGCCGCAGGCTGCCTCGAGTTTCGCGCATTCTGCCGTTTCGAGCCGGACGGCGACGTGAACGGCGGCCACGACCTCGCTCAGGAAGCGAATATTGTGCACATCCGCAAAGAGTCGCCCACCCAGATAGCGGCTGCCAAAGATCCGACGATGGTTGCGCAGAACGGCTTCGCGCCCATGAAAATGGATGCCGTTCCACGCCGTGTAATCCACATCTTCGCGGAAGAGCGCGGCCAGGTCGTTGTTTGCGGCGCCGTTCCAAGCCTCCTGCACCTGTTGAATCAATGCATAGATGGCATCGCTCTCCTCGGCCCAGGCTTGGCTGTTCGGTATGGGGGTGGTCGGCATCGTCTCCTCCGGTTTGCGTCGGGTGGCTGCGGGTAACCGTTGATCTGGTTCCAGCATAGCAGCAGCCGAGCACAAAGAGAGGGCCTAACGGACAGCAATCGGCTCAGTACGGCTCGCAGGAGTCAACGAAGGGATCAGGCAGTCAGTCCGCCTGCGATGAGGACGCGCTGCATCTGATCAAGATGCGCTTCGCCATGCCACGCGTAGAGGCTCAACTGATCTTCCAGGGTAACGACTCGCCCCGACGCGTGCAGCCCCGTGCGCGACCAGTCGTCGTCCGACAGCGATTCCCAGAAAATCACCCACCGGGCATGGAGCCCGCTGAGCAACGCCAGTGAGGCAGCCAAATCAGCAGTCGTGGCATCGGGTAATTCAGCCCACTTATCTTGATCATACGGCTTGAGCGACGGCTGCTCTTCAGTCGCCATGAGCTTACAGCGCAGATAGCTGTTCATATGCGAATCGCACAGGTGATGGACATTTTGTGCGATGGTCCACTCGCCCTCGTCGTAGGCCGTCGTTAATTGCTCGGCAGACAAGCCTTCAACCAGGTCACTTACTTGTGCCGGCAGTGCGGCTACGCGTGCGATGGCGGTCTGACGCTCTTCAGGACTCATCGAATCACTCTCCTTTGGTTTCACATCAAGGCTGCGTATGGCGAATCCGAACACCTTGGGCGGCAGTTAGCCGATCATCCAGATGGTCGTGTGCGCAGCTGAAAGAAAATACCGAGTCCGGCCAGAATGAAAGCAAGTAGTTGCAGATAGGCACTTGCCTGGAGTTCTGGAAACATGCGTCCCAGCCCGGTCACAGCAAGCAGTGATCCCGCCAGCGCGGTGATCACGATAATGCCGACATCAAATACAAAAGCCTCCAATCCAAGACCGACCAGACCGCCAACCAGAAAAACGATTACGTTACTCCAGCCGCTGACGTCCATCCCCAGACTCTCAGCTATCACCTGGGCAACGATGCCCATTAGGACGAAGGCGGAGAGGCTCACCACAAACCGAAAGAAGCGCGTCGATAGGAACGAGAAGATGAAACCGGTCAAGACGCCAATAAGCAGCAGCACAATCTCTTCCGTTCCCTGGAAGAACAAGCCCGTCAGCCGGTAGCCAAGTAGAAAACCTGCCAGCCCAATGACAAGAAAAAAGAAGCGACGCCCGAAAAAAAGCATCGTGATTCCCACACCCAGAAGGACTAGACTTTCAAGATTCACCAGAAATTGCTCCTGCAATGCTGTTGATACTGACCTCCCCACGCCAGCAGTCCGGCGGGACGGACCCTATTATACATGAGGGACCGCAATTGCCCGCGCCAGCCTGTGGCAGCCGCCCCGACGCCAATTGCGCGCAAAAAGAGACCGTACGCTCCCAGTCTCGCTGGCAGCGTACGGTCTGTAGTAGTCAACGTGGGCAAGCTGAAGCCCAACAGTTCAATCAAATCATGGCGTTAGCCGTGGAACTGCGCCTCTTCTGTTGAGCCGTGCATGGCCGTGGTGGATGCAGCGCCGCCGGTCACGGTCATCTGCACCGCGTCGAAGTAGCCCGCTCCCACAAAGCTCTGGTGACGCACGGCCGTGAAACCTTCCGGCTCCATGCCAAACTCCTTCTCCTGCAATTCAGAGAAGGCGGCCATGCCGCGATCGCGGTAGCCCCGAGCCAGCTCGAACATGCCAGCATTCAGAGAATGGAACCCGGCCAGCGTCACAAAGAAGAACTTGTAGCCCATCTCCGAGAGCTGCTCCTGGAAGGTGGCAATGGTCTGCTCATCCAGGTTACGTCGCCAGTTGAAGGATGGCGAGCAGTTGTAAGCCAACATTTTGCCCGGATATTGTGCGTGAATTGCCTGGGCAAACTCGCGCGCCTCGCCCACATCGGGCGTTGAGGTCTCGCACCAAATCAGGTCGGCGTACGGCGCATAGGCCAAGCCGCGGCTGATCGCGTTTTCCAGACCGCCCTTGATGTAGTAGAAGCCCTCCATGGAACGGTCTTGGCCGACGATATAGGGCACGTCATAAGGGTCGACGTCGCTGGTGATCAGCTGGGCCGAATCAGCGTCGGTGCGGGCGATGACCAGGGAGGGTACGCCCATGACGTCGGCGGCCAGGCGCGCAGCCTGAAGCTTCTGCACAAATTCTTGCGTGGGCACCAGCACTTTGCCGCCCATGTGGCCGCACTTTTTGGCGGAGGAGAGTTGATCCTCAAAATGGACGCCGGCTGCGCCCGCCTCAATCATGGCCCGCATCAACTCGAAGGCGTTCAAATTGCCGCCAAATCCTGACTCCGCGTCGGCGACGATGGGCGCCATCCAGTGCACGTCCTGCTGGCCGTTCATGTGGGCAATTTGGTCGGCACGGATCAAGGCGTTGTTGATGCGCTTGGCCAAATTGGGGGCTGCGTCGGCCGGATAGAGACTCTGATCCGGATAGGTCTGGTTGGCGGTATTGTTGTCGCCCGCCACCTGCCAGCCACTGAGATAGATCGCCTTGAGTCCAGCCTGCACCATCTGCACAGCCTGATTACCCGTTACGGCACCCAACGCACGCACAAAGGGGTCGGCGTGCAAGAGATGCCAGAGCCGCTCCGCGCCCATGCGAGCCACGGTGTACTCGATCTGGAAGCTGCCGCGCAGGCGCAGCACCTGTTCGGCTGCGTAGTCGCGTTGGATTCCCGCCCAGCGCTCGGACGTCTTCCATTCATTGGTCATGTCGGCTGCGAGATCCTTGTCATACATGGTAGTTCTCCTCCGTCTGATGAATACATGGATAGTACAGAACAACAGGATGGCGGATCGAACAGTGGGCGAGCGGTCGTGCAGCGGTCGTGCAGCGGTCACCCGGCCGTCAAGCAGGCAGTAACCGGACGCCAGGCACATCAACTCGCCTTCCTCATCTGGGCAGAGATGCCGTGGATCATCGGACTACGTCAGGAACCCACCCAGCAGCGAATATCAATCTTTTAGCGAATTTTCGCTACTGGTGAAAAGATTCTATCCATGATAGAATACGCTGTCAAAATTCCAAAGCGGTTGTGTGCACGTTTTGAGTCAATCCCGCCGCACGACAAGGACAGATTCTTGGATTCACAATTAGTCAATATCATTTTTGGGGTCAAGGTGCGTCAAGCACGCATGGAAGCGGGCCTGACCCTCTCCGAGTTCGCCCACCGCTGTGAAATCTCTCCCTCCTACGCCACCGAGGTAGAGAAAGGGCGAAAATATCCGCGGGTTGACAAAATCATGCGGATGGCTGAGGTGCTGAACCTGCCCTACAATGATTTGGTTTCGATCTCATTAGCTCCACCGCTCCACCAGCTAGAAGATGCCCTCTCTTCTACCATCCTGCGCGAATTCCCCTTTGCCGAGTTCGGACTGGACGTTAGCGACCTGGTCACCCTGCTGACCAAGGCCCCGACCAAAGCCAGCGCGCTCCTCAGCGCCATCTTCGAAATCGGCCGCCAGCATGATTTGCGCGAGGAGCACCTGCTGCTGGCGGCATTGCGCTCCTATCAAGAGCTGCATGACAACTACTTTTCAGAGTTGGAGGAGGCAGCGGCCGCCTTTGCCGCCAAACACGCACTCTGGAACGGCAGCCCGGTCACCCAGGCACGCCTGGAGCCGCTGCTCACGACCGGCTTTGGTTACCGGCTCGATTCGGCCGCGCTGGCCTCGGCCCCCGAGTTGAGCCGTTATCGCTCGGTCTTCATCGATCAAGCACCGCCGGAGTTGCTCATCAACCCGGCGCTGCAGCCGAACCAGATCGCCTTCATTCTGGCCCGGGAGATCGGCTACCAGGTGCTTGGGTTGGATGAGCGTGCGCAGACGTCAGCGCCCGACCGCGCCCAGTCTTTCCAGCAGGTGCTCAACGACTTTCGCGCCTCGTATTTCGCCGGCGCGTTGATTATGCCCCAAGCGGATTTCCTCACCCAGATGCGCAGCTTTTTTGAAGCGCCCACCTGGGATCCGGAGCGCTTGCTGGCCATGCTGACACGCTATGACGTGACGCCGGAGATGTTGCTCTATCGCTTTAGTGAACTGGCCCCCAATTTTTTCCGCCTCAAGCTGCACTTTCTGCGCGTACAGGGCAGCGACAACCGATATCGGCTGGTCAAGCAACTCAATATGAATCGCCTGCTCATGCCCAGCGGCTTGGCCCTGCATGAGCATTACTGCCGCCGTTGGCTGGTGATGCGTCTCCTTCAGGAAGTAGAAGCCGCGGCCGAGCGGCCGACTGCCGGCGCCGGCATGCCCCACGTTGGCGTGCAGCTTTCCGAGTTCCTCCAGCCACGCGACCGCTTCCTCTGCTTTGGCTTCGCCCGCCCCCTTGCGCTTGCACCGGACACGCTGAGTAGCGCCATCATTGGCTTTCAGGTCGACGAGCAGGCGCGCGAGACGATTCACTTTCTCGACGATGACACAGTGCCCTTCACCATCATCAATGAGACGTGCGAGCGGTGTCCGTTGGGCGCGGAGGCCTGCGACGTACGTGCGGCCGCGCCCAGCATCTACGAGGCAAGCGAACGCCAGGCGGCGCGCCGGGCGCGTCTTCACGAAATCCTGGCAGGGCGTTGATGGCTGTATGCCGCGCCGCAAACGGGCGCATACCACATTTGAGGGGCTGCTTTATAGAAAGCGACTAATCCGTTCTTATACCGCCCCCATAATGGGATGCACCCGCCGCAAACCAAGTGCTTTGATCGCCTTCCCAGGCGCGGAATAATTCGGATCACTCGATTCGCTGACTAATTCACCGCAAACCGCATCTGATATTCATGCATTCGTCTGACTTCAATACTCGGTCATCGCCGATCGTCACCATTCGCCTCTTTGGGACCTTTTTGGTCGATGCAGACGGAGTTCCAATTCAGAAATTCTCAACGGCCAAAGCGAAGGCGCTCTTGGCCTATTTGGCGTTTAATCCTGATCAACCAATCAATCGCAGCGTGCTGGCAACCCTCCTCTGGCCCGATACAAGCGATCAAAACGCGCGCGACAACTTGCGCAATACGCTTCATCGCCTGCGCAAGACGCTCGCAAACGGCGTTGAGGGGACAGTCGAGTTGCTCACCGCTACGCGCCAGGCTGTTGAACTGCATGGCGCGACGACGCAGATCGACGCAGTTGAGTTTCAGCATGCTCTGGACGCAGTGGCCAATCACGAGCACGCTGCTCTCGACAAGTGCCCCGAATGCCTGACCGTGCTGGAAGATGCTGTTGCGCTCTATCGAGGACAGTTCTTGGCGGGACTCGATATTCCGGATGCCGAACCATTCGAGGAATGGATGTTATTGCGACGCGAGTTCTTTGCCCATCGCGTACGGCGTGCGCTAGCCGAACTAATCGCAGCGCATGAGGCCCGCGGGGAGTATGGACGCGCGCAGCGCTTCGCCGAGCAATACTTGGTCCTCGACCCCTTGCATGAGGAGACCCATCGCAGCATGATGCGGCTGCTGGCCCGCCAGGAGTTGCCAGATCTGGCGCTGTCACACCATACAGCACTGCGCGAGCGCTTGCAGCAAGAGTTGGGCGTAGAGCCGGATTCCACGACGGCAAAACTGGCGCTTGACATCTCCCAAGGCATATTTGCTGCCCCCGCCCCGGTCAAGCCTGCAGGCGGAGCAAGCGCCACTGCAGAGCGCATCGGCGCGATCAAATGGGGGGACGCGCCGCAGGTGGCAGCCGTCTATGGACGCGAAGATGAGATCGTGCAGCTGAGTGAATGGCTCACAGAGGTGACCACCGTGCTGTCGCCATTCTGGGCCTTGGTGGCATGGGAAAGACGACCTTGGCCGCCAGCACGGCCCGTCGACTTACCGAACATTTCGATGCAGTCATTTGGCGCTCGCTCATCAATGCGCCGACGCTGGAGGAATTGCTCCGGCCACTCCTCCAGCATGTGCAGCGCACGCAGGGCTACGCCCACGCGCCTGTCAGCGTCGATGAGCAATTGGCCCATTTCTGCAGCTATCTCCAAGCCAATCGCGTACTATTGGTGTTGGACAACATGGAGACGATCCTTGATGAGGCCAATGCGGGTCGTTTCCGCGCCGGGTATGAATCATATGGTCAACTAATTCGCCAGATGATTCAACGTCCCCACAAGAGTCGCCTGCTCTTCACCAGCCGCGAACGACCAAATGAATTTCACCGGTTGGAGATGGATCAGGCGACCATACACTCCCTGCGTCTGGATGGCCTGGACGCAGCCGCGACGAGCCAGATCTTACAACAGCGGGGCATTCATGCCGCCCCGGATGACGAAGCAGCACTCCGGCAACGTTATTCGGGCAATCCGCTGGCCCTAAAGTTGGTCGCTGACACCGTAAAGGAGATCTTCGACGGTGATATCGAGCTTTTCTTAACTGAAGAGGTGCTTGTCTTTGATGACGTGCGTACGGTTCTCGACCAGCAGTTTGACCGTCTTTCGCCGCTGGAGGAAGACATTCTGCTCTGGCTGACAGTGGCGCGTACGCCGCTCGCGGCCCAGGAGTTGCGGAGTCGTTTGCTGCAAGCGCCCTCTCAACGGGCGCTCCTTGAAGCCATCGGTGCGCTTCAGCGACGCTCGTTGATCGAGCGTCGCGCCCACGGCTTCCATCTCCAAAATGTGGTCGCGGACTATCTCACCAGCCTCCTGATCGATCAAATTTGCGCGGAGATCGAGCGCGGCGAAATCGTGCGGCTACACAGCCATGGTCTTATCAACGCACACGCTGATGACGATGTACGCCAGAGCCAGGTGAGGCTGTTGCTTCGGCCCGTGGCAGAGTTGACGGCCACGCGCCTTGGGCCAGCCGCGCTCGTGGAGAATTTACGGGACATGCTTGCGACGCTGAGAATGACGGCTCAACGCAGCCCCAGCTATGCCGGTGGAAACCTGCTCAACCTGCTATTGCATGAGTCGTCCCCAATCACTGGGCTCGACGCATCGAAGATCGCGATCTGGCACGCCTACCTGCGCGGGGTCCAACTATCTGACGCCGATTTTCAGGAGGCTGACCTCGCACATTCTGTCTTCAATGACACCTTTGGTGCGGTCTACAGTGTTGCCATCAGTCCAGACGGTCAACTCTTTGCTGCGGGCACCGCAGACGGTGAAGTGCGCCTCTGGCGAATGGTCGATGGACAACCGCTGTCGATCATCACAGGTCATCACGATTCAGTCTGGTCCATCGCATTCAGCCCGGACGGCAAGTCGCTCGCCAGCGCCAGCGCCGACAAGACGGCCCGCATCTGGGATATGGAAACACTCGCGCCCCTCCATATCCTGCGCAGCCACGATGCCGCCCTACAGACGATCGCCTTCCATCCTGACGGCCACCTGTTGGCGACCGCGGGCGGAGATCAGATTATTACCCTGTGGCATCCGCAAGAAGGAACGATTCTTCGTACGCTACGGGGACCGACAAGTTGGATACGTGACTTGACCTTCAGTGCGGACGGGCGTCTCCTGGTTTGCGCCAGTGCCGACAACCACATCTACGTTTGGGATGTCGAGACGGGTGCGCTGCGTACCACGCTTACCGGGCATAGCAGCGGCGTCGACTGCGTTGCGCTCAGCCCCGATGGCAAAACGCTGGCCAGTGGCGGCGAGGATTCCACGGTCCTGCTTTGGGATCTGGCAACCGGCGAGATCATCGCCCGCCTCATGAATCATGCAAGCGCCGTACGCACCGTGGTGTTCAGCCCGGATGGACGTTCACTGGCCACAGGCGGCGATGACCGCACCATTCGTCTTTGGGATGTCGAGACAGCCGAGAGTTACTTTGTCCTCTTGGGCCATTCCAATTGGGTCTTATCGCTGGCCTTTACACAGGATGGCGAAATGCTGATCAGTGGTGGCGAAGATCAGACCATCCGGGCATGGAATACGGCAACCGGTGAACAGCGCAACAGCACCCAGGGATACACGAATTGGGTCTACTGCATTGACTTGAGTCCAGACGGGCGCACCCTCCTCAGCGGGAATGGCGATCATCTGATTCGCCTATGGGCAGCAGCCGCACGATCGATGTCCATATTCGTCACCTACGCGCAAGGATTGAAGACGATCCCGCCAACCCACGTTGGATTGTTACAGTGCGCGGGGCCGGCTACAAGTTGAGCGACGAGGGCGAGTGGCCGCGAATTGCGCTGAAACAACCGGATCTACACACGATCCAGCGTACGCGAATACGCCACAAAAAAGCCAGGGAGGGCTCCCTCCCTGGCTCAATCTTTTGAGAATCGTCGATCTCGGCCAGCGCGATCTCATCGATGCGCCTGACCCGTCCAGAAACGGCCGCGTGGCGGCCAGTTCTCAGTCGATCCCGAGATACGCCTTCTGCACCGTGGGGTCTTTGCGTAGATTGGCAGCGCTGTCGCTGAGGATGATTTCGCCCGTCTGCAACACGTAACCGCGATTGGCAATCTGTAACGCCATGTGCGCATTTTGCTCAACAAGCAAGACGGTCATGCCCTGCTTGTTGATCTCCTCGACCGTCTCGAAGATCAACTCGACCAGTACAGGCGCTAGCCCCATCGATGGCTCGTCAAGCAGGAGCAGGGTCGGGTGGGACATGAGCGCGCGGGCCATGGCCAGCATCTGCTGTTCACCGCCACTCATCGTGCCGGCGAGTTGCTTGCGTCGCTCGGCCAGCCGGGGAAAGATCTGGTAGCCCCGCTCAAGGTCGGCCTTGATGCCTTCCTTATCGTCGCGGGCAAATGCGCCCATTTCCAGATTTTCCTGCACCGTCAGCTTAGAAAAGATGCCGCGTCCCTCGGGCACCATCGCGATACCCTTGGTCACCAGCTCATGCGCACGATAGTCGGCAACGTGTTCGCCATCAAAGCTCACACTGCCTGATGTCGGCTGGAGCAGTCCGCAGATCGACCGGAGCGTTGTCGTCTTGCCGGCGCCGTTGCCGCCAATCAATGAAACGATCTCTCCCTTGTCTACGATGAGCGAGATGCCCTTCAGAGCCTGAATCTTGCCATAGTAGGCTTGAATGTTATTGACTTCCAGTAGTGACATGGTCTCTCGGTTTCGTCTTTGATCATGATGATGCCGGCACACATCTCCACGAGCCCAGAACGCATCGGCCCTACGCCTTTGGTCTTGCCGATCGGGCATTAGGCGCTGCGTATCGTGACCGGGCGCCCGTTTACTCAGCAACGTCAACTGTGGCGCTAGCGGCGGCACCCTTGCCCAGGTACGCCTCAATGACCCGCTCGTTGGATTGAATGGCTTCAGGCGGTCCTTCGGCGATCTTTTCGCCATAGTCGAGCACGGTGATGTCTTCAGAAATGCCCATAACCACGCGCATGTCGTGCTCAATGAGCAGAACGGTAATCTCAAACTCATCGCGCAACTTGCGAATAAAGTCCGTCGTCTCGGCCGTCTCGCGCGGATTCATGCCGGCGGTCGGCTCGTCGAGCAGCAGCAGCTTGGGCCGGCTAGCCAGCGCCCGCCCGATTTCCAGTCGGCGCTGGTCACCGTAAGGCAGATTCTTCGCCAGCAAATCCCCCTTACCGCGCAGGCCGACGAAGTTGAGCAAGCGATTGGCCTCTTCTTCTGATTCTTTCTGTTCGGCCCGCGTCTTGGGGGTACCAAAGACAACGCCCAGCCAGGTGGACGAAAGATGCGACTCCTGTCCGACCATGATGTTCTCAATTGCCGTCATGTTGCTAAACAGGCGAATATTCTGAAACGTTCGGGCGATCCCCAGGCGCGTAATCTTGTCGGTGGTACGCCCGTTCAGGCGCTGGCCGTCAAAAAAAATGTCGCCTTCATCAATCTGGTAGAATCCGGTGATGCAGTTGAAAAAGGTCGTCTTGCCTGCGCCATTCGGCCCGATGATGCTGACGATGCCATAGCGCGGGATCGCAAAATCGACATTGTTGACGGCAGTTAAGCCACCAAAGCGCTTGGTTACGCCATCGGCTACGAGAATGTTGTCTGTCATCGTCGCGCGCTCCTAATCTGCGGCTGCCGCGGGATCGGGCATATCTTCAGCAAGCTCGCGCTGGTGAACGGCCGAGGGCCATAGACCCTGGGGACGCACCAACATCATCACGATCAAGAGTGCACCATAAATCAGCAGGCGATATTCCGAGAACTCGCGCAGGAGTTCCGGCAAGCCGATCAGGGCGAGCGCGCCCACAACGATACCCGGGATACTGCCCATGCCGCCCACGATGATAATGGAAAGCACGTTGATCGAGATAAGCAAGCTAAAGCTGTGGGGGAAGATTGCGCCCAGCTTGCTGGCAAAAATCGCGCCGGCCAAACCACCGCTGGCCGCGCTGAGCGTAAAGGCAAGCAGTTTGGCCAACGTCGTATCGATGCCCATCGCGCCTGCGGCGTCCTCATCCTCGCGCATGGCCATCCATTGACGGCCGGTGCGAGAATTGTTTAAGCGCACAGAGATGAAGAGCATAATCATACAGGCGGCCAAAATCAGATAGTAGAACTTCTGCGGCGTGTCGATCACAAAGCTGCCAATCTGCGGCTTGGGAATAAAGAGAATCCCCTGCGCGCCGCCGATATAAGGCGCAAGCCAGTCGGAGAGGGCCAAGAGGCGGATAATCTCCCCAAAGCCCAGCGTGGCAATCGCCAGGTAGTCGCCGCGCATGCGCAGGACGGGCAGCGCCAGCAGGAAACCCGTGATCATCGCCGAAACAATGCTAACCGGCAGAATCAGCCAGAAGCTGAGTTCACCGCGCCCTAACGGTCCGGTCGAAGTCAACAAGCCCATGACGTAAGCGCCGACCGCAAAGTTGGTCACATAGCCCAGGTCGAGCAGACCTGCCAGACCGACCGCGATATTCAACCCCAGGGCCATCAGCACGTAGAGACCGACATTAGAGAGCACCTCGCTAAGGAAGGTACCCACAATCCAGGGCAGCATGAGCAGGAAAACGCCCAGCAGGCCATAGCCAGTGCGCTCAAAGGCCCGTTTTTGAGACTCACCCAGGCCGTTGTAGCGAGCCTTGGCGCTGCTGCTGCGCAGACTCCACAGCAGGGAGAGGAGCGCCGCCGCGACAAAGATAAGCAGCGCCGGGATCGGCCGCAGCGCGCCGGATTGGAAGATATTCCGTCCAGCGGCATTGCCGAAGAGATTGCGCATGATCTGGATCAGCAACTCGCTGAGCAAGCCCACACCGATCACCCAGGACGCCCCCATGATGACGGCACGGCGCACGTGATCGGGCAGCAAAACGAGTCCGCCACCCAGCAGCGCACAGGCAAAGCTGACGGCCAACAGGTAGACATATCCAAGCGGGACGCCTGCGCCGAAGGTCAATTGCTCGACCAAGGCCGGCGAAGCATTGACGAACATGTTGCGAATATCAAAAGTGGTGACGATGAAGATGAGCAAGATAGGCAATAGGGCGCTGATCACGCCCACGAGGGCGGCGTTGAGAACCGAGCGGCCTGCGCCCAACACCCGGCTGCGACGGGCAGCCATGAAGCCGGCAACCAGTGGCGGCAGGAAAATCAGCAACTGCCCCAACGTGAGAATGCCGTAGATAATGCTGCGCTCGCTGAAGACCTGAATCATGCCAATCAAGCCGGTATAGACAGTCGTAAGACCGGCGAGCAGGCCAATGTTGAGTAACGTGCGAGGAGAAATCTGTGGAACGCCGTTCATGCTTTCTCCTCCTTCAAGCGCTCGCCCAGGATACCCTGTGGCCGGAAGATCAGCACCAAAACCAGCATTGTAAAGGCGATAACGTCCTTCAACTGATTCGCAGACGGAATACCGAGACCGTCCAGGACCAAGTTGGGGCCAACGGACTCGATGATACCCAGAAAGAGGCCACCGAGCATCGCGCCTGGCACGCTACCGATACCGCCAAGAACCGCGGCTGTGAACGCCTTAATGCCGGGAAAAAATCCCATGAAGAAGTTTACGCCCTGGGGTCGATAGAGGCCATTGATGACGCCGGCCGCGCCAGCCAAGGCGCCGCCAAGCACAAATGTGAAGACGATCACCTTGTCGATGTCAATCCCCATCAGTCGCGCGACCTCTTTATCTTCCGAGACAGCGCGCATGGCCTTACCCATCTTGGAGCGTTCAACCAGCCAATAAAGTCCAAACATAAGAACAAGTGCAGAGGTAAAGACAACAATCTGAGGGATGGGAATGCTAAAGCGGCCAAGCTGTACGTTGCCCTGAATCATGGCGACGGTGGGATAAGATTTGAAACCCGAGCCATAAAAGCCGCGAAATGTGTATTGCAGAAAGAAGGATGCGCCAATTGCGGTAATCAGTGGTACCAGGCGCGGCGCCCCGCGTAACGGACGATAAGCGACCCGTTCCAGAAGAACGGCCACCCCCATGGAGACCAGAGCCGCAACGATCATCCACAACAGAATGGCCAGAATCGGCACCGTATCCAGCATGCCATTGCGCGCCGTCCAGTCGGCGACGAAGTAGGCCGTAAATGCACCAGCCATATAGACTTCGCCATGGGCAAAGTTAATCATCAACAAAATGCCGTACACCAACGTGTAGCCCAAAGCAATCAGCGCATAAATGCTGCCCTGTGCCAAGCCAGACATAATCAGGCTAACCCATTGTTCAATCGTATATTTGCCCGACATGAGCGTTCTGGTTGCGCCAACGACAACCAATACAATAATGATGACGCGCAAGGCATTGAGTACCCAATCGACCCAGGTGAGTCGTTGGAAGTAATCCTTACTCAAGAAACCTGTGCGCGCAGGTTTGGCCGATGTTGCCATAGATAAGTCCTGTCCATCATGAAAGTAAGCCAGGGAGGCGGTCCCTCCCTGGCTCGGGTTTGCAACAAGCGCTCTATTCCGTCTTCATGTGATGTGAGAGGAAGACGCTACATCCGGCTTAGGGGGTGTAGATGATCGCAGGGGGCCAGTTGCCATCGACTTCGGCTTGCGTTACTTCATAGATGCCTAACGCTTCGCCGGTGGCGCAGTCGCCCGTCTCGCCGCAGGTCAGCGTACCGGTCAGACCTTGATAGTCGGCGACAGCGCCGAGCTGATCGCGTAGCGCCTGGCGGCCGATGAGGAGCGTACCATCAGCGGATTCTTGACCGACTGCTTCCACAGCGTCCAACAGCATGTTGGCCGCATCATAGGCATGGGCATGGAAACCACTGGGCGGAACGCCGCCAAAGGTCTCCTCCCACTTGGCCAGGAATTCAGAATAGGCCGTATCATTCGGATCGAGGTAGGGACCGGAGAGGAACATGCCTACAGCAGCCTCGCCGGTATTCTCCGGGAAGGAATCGACCAGCGAACCATCGGCGCTCATCAGGACCACATCTTCCAGACCGGCGATCTCAGCGGCTTGGGCGCCGATGAAGTTGCTTTCCGGCTCAAAGACGGGGAAGTACAGGGCGCCCGGCGGGTTGGAAGCAATCTCGGTCAGAATCGGGCGCATGTCGGTATCGCCTACGTTGACGGCGCCCTCAAAGGTCACTTCGCCACCCAATTCGGCGAAAACTTCGGCAGCCACAGCCGCCAAGCTTTCAGCATAGGGACTGCCGTCATGGATGGTGGCCAGACTGGTGATACCCCGCTCATTGTAGAGGAACTCCGCAGCAACGCGACCCTGGAAGAGATCGTTGTGGGCCGTGCGATAGTAGCCGGGCTGCCAGATGCCACCAGCGTCCGTATCGGCGCTCGTCAGAGTCGGACCCGTATTAGAGGGAGAGATAATGGAAAGACCGGCCGAGCTGATGATGGGCAAGGCTGCGGCAGCAGCGCTGGAGCAGTTGGTGCCCACAATGCCCACGACAGTGGGGTCGGACGCCAGCTTCTGAGCGGAGGTCTGACCGCCCTCGGCAGAGCAGAGGGCGTCTTCGATCTGGATGTCGATATCGCGCCCCAAGACCTGCCCGCGATCGGCCACGGCGATTTCCATGCCGCCGCGCGAGTCTTCGCCCAAAAAGGCAGTCGCGCCGGAAATGGTCAGCATGCCGCCGAGCTTGATGGGGTCGCCGGGCAGGACTTCGACGCAGCCCAGTTCATCATCGCACGTGGCGTCGCCGCCCGCTTCGCCGGAAGCATCACTGCCCGAATCGGCAGCGGGCGCGGCAGCGGGTGCAGCACAGGCCGACAAGACCAACGTCAAAACGACCGTTAAGATTAACAGTAGGTTACTACGTTTCATAGGATGCTCTCCTCGATTAAGGGATAGTGTAACGGTTTCCAACTGTGGTTGAAGCACTTACTGAAAGAGACTGACTGTAAGAGACTGACTTAGCGGGTCCAGAGTGGCGTACCGGCCGCTAACCCGGTTGGAGTTGAAGCGAGATGGTCCGGGCGACCATGTGCGCCTCAACTTAGTGCACATCGGTTGACTATTAAACCATTCTTGCCCAATAAGTCCAAATTAATTTCACAGATACCGGACAAATCGTCACAGATACGCCATACGACAGAAGTGGAGCAGGAAAATCAGCCGGTCTTTTTCCAAAACGCGCGTCGCCTATGCTATAATTGTGGGAATTGTGATTCAGTTGCATGTCGCTTTGATCCGAATGCTGATTTGGCGAATGACCACGAGTTTTTGAACAGATTGGAGGCGCAGACGTGATAGAACGGGACGCGCCACTGTATATCATTGGACTAACTGGGAATATTGCCACCGGCAAGAGCACAGTATTGGCTTATCTGGCAGGCAAGGGCGCCCACATCATCGACGCCGATAAGATGGCCCATCGCGCAATGGCGCCGGATGGGCCGGCCTACGAAAAGGTGATCGCTGCATTTGGTCCGGACATCTTGACGCCGTCCGGCGAAATCGACCGCGAACGCTTGGGCGCAATCGTTTTTCGTGATCCAGTTGCGCTTCAACGTCTGGAAGCAATTGTGCATCCGGCCACATTTGAGCTGACGCGCTGGGACATTGCCCAAGCCGAAGCGGAAGTCGTCATACTGGAAGCGATCAAACTGCTTGAGTCGGGTCGTATGAAGAGTCTCTCCGACGAGATTTGGGTCATTACCGCCAGCCCGGAAGCACAGTTCGAGCGCCTGATCAACCGTCGAGGCGCCACTGAACAGGACGCACGCATGCGCATGGCGGCCCAGCCGCCCCAGGCAGAGAAAGCTACGCAAGCCGATCAGGTAATTGTTAATGACGGTCAGCTAGAGGCGCTACATGCGCAGCTGGATGCGCTTTGGCAGAACGTCCAAGAGAAGCTCAATGCCCGCCGGTTGGCAGCACAGCACTAGACATGTAGGGTTTTCAGAACCGTGAAACGTTTTTGGTCCGAACACCAGGTGTTATCGAATTGGGCCGTATTGGCCGTCGGGATGCTGGTTATCCTCTTTGTGAGCGCACGCCATGTGGGCTTTGAGCCGACACAGTGGCTCGCGCTTACTGGGGCGACGATTGCCCTGGCCGGCCTCTGCGCGTGGATCATTAGTTGGGAATAGTTAAAATCAGATGACGCAGCGAGATTATTATGAAGTGCTGGGCGTACCCCGCAATGTGGATAAGGCATCGCTCAAACGAGCTTTTCGCCAATTAGCGCAAGAATACCACCCCGACGTCAACAAGACAGTTGAAGCCGAAGCGCGCTTTAAGGAAATTAACGAAGCGTATCAGGTGCTAAATGACGACCAGAAGCGTGCAGCCTACGATCGCTTTGGCCATGCCGGCGTCAGCGGTGCGGGTGGTGGCTATGGCGACTTTTCCGGTGGCTTCAGCGATCTGGGCAGCATATTTGAGGATCTCTTCGCCGGCTTTGGCGCCAATACCTCACGTAGCCGGCGCAAACAACCACGCCGGGGCGCCGACCTGCGCGCGGACGTAACGCTTACGTTTGAAGAGGCAGCTTTCGGCACAGAACGTGAGATGGAAGTACCGCGTATGGAGGCCTGCGACCGCTGCGATGGTTCGGGCGCTGAACCACCGACTCAGCCGGTCACCTGCGCCACCTGTAACGGCAGCGGCGAAGTGCAGCGCCGCCAGCAAAGCCCCCTCTTCGGCGCCGTGATCACGTCTTCGCCCTGCCCCACCTGTAGTGGGAGCGGCGAGGTAATCGCCTCGGCCTGTAAAAAGTGCAATGGTCGCAAACGCATCCGCGTGACGCGCAAGCTCAACGTGCGCGTACCGGCCGGCGTGGACGAAGGCACCCGCATACGACTGGCCGGCGAAGGTGAAGCAGGCCAGCTGGGCGGTCCAGCCGGCAACCTCTACGTCGTGGTAACAGTCGAGCCTCACCCGATCTTCATACGCGACGGCTTTGACATTCATGTGGAAATGCCAATCAACATTGCCCAAGCTGCCCTGGGCGCAACGGTGAACATTCCTACGCTTGACGGTGAAGCCGAGCCATTGGATATCCCTGCTGGCACCCAGACCGGCAAGACCTTCGCGCTGAAGGGTCAGGGCATTCCTCGTCTTCAGCGTAGCGGGCGTGGAGACATGCTCATCTCCACGCGTGTAGTCACACCCGTCAACCTGGACATCGAGCAAAAAGAGCTGTTGCGCAAGCTGGCCGAAACGCTGGGCGACTCACCGGTCGAGCCACAGAAAGGCTTTTTCAACCGCATCTTTGGCGGCAACGATTAACCCGATTTGATCCAAATGCCCGCAGATCTACGCAGACGGCAGAGGGGTTCCCCCTAGCGATCTGCACCGATCTGCGGGCATTTCTTTTTTTGAGGCATTGACAACTCCGATGCAAGCAGATGACGCGTTAATTGAAGTTTCCGTCGTCGTAGATGCCGAAGCCGCCGAAGCGGTGAGCGAGCTCTTCAACCGCTACAATGGCGGCAGCTATGATGAAGACAGTGAGGCTGGTGAAGCCAGCGGCGGTGGCGCCGTCATTGAGGGAACCGGCTTTGAGCTCTCCGAAGAGCTCGCGATTCCCCTCGAAGCGGCCCAGCAGTTCACGGTCAAGACCTACATCAAGCCCGGCCGTCGTGGAGAGACCATTCGTCAACAAATCGAAGAGGGGTTATGGCGTCTGAGCTTGCTCTACCCGATTGCCGAGCCTGAAATTCGCACCATTCGGCAGGACGATTGGGCCAACGCATGGAAGAAGTTCTACAAGCCCCTCCGCGTCGGCAGGCATGTCGTGCTCAAACCGAGTTGGGAAGCTTACACCAGTGAGCCCAGCGACATCGTGATTGAGCTAGATCCGGGCATGGCCTTTGGTACCGGTCTTCATCCCAGCACGCGGCTCTGTATTGCGGCGCTGGAAGAGCGCGTTCACGCCGGCGATCGTGTGCTGGATGTGGGCGCCGGTAGCGGCGTGCTCTCGATTGTGGCGGCCAAGTTGGGTGCAAGCGAAATCGTCGCGACGGACATTGATGCTTTGGCCGTTCAGGTGACGAAAGACAACGCGGCGATTAATGGCGTTGGCGAAGGGGTGCTCAGCGTCGCGCAAGGCAGCGTTCCCGAGCAGCAGCGTGGTCGTTTTCAGGTGGTGGTGGCCAACATCCTGGCGGAGGTGCTGGTAAAACTCTTCGACAGCGCCTACGACAACGAGCCGCTGGCCAGCCCCCTGGCAGAGGATGGCGTCCTGATTCTCGCCGGTATACTCGCCGATCGCGCCGACATGGTGGCTGATGCCGGCACGCGTCACGGCCTGCGCCTGCTGGAGACCAAGCGTGAGGGTGACTGGGTGGCCCTTGTCATGTGCCGGTAGCCGGCGACAGCAGCTCTTCACATGCAGCGATTTTACGTCCCCACAGCCGAATTTGCGATTAACCAGACCGTCGACCTGACCCCGCTGGCGCGACAGCTTGGGCGCGTCCTCCGCTTGGATGCCGGCGCGCAGATCGTGCTCTTCAACGGTGATGGTTTTGATTACGTGATCGAAATCACCGAAATTGCGCGCAATTTCGGTGAGGGAGTGGTCGTTGCGCGACTAGCTACACGCGGAGAAACGGCGCTGACGCTCACGCTTTATCAGTGTAGCCTCAAGAACGACAAGTTTGAATGGGTGCTGCAGAAAGGGACCGAGCTAGGCGTGGCCAGGTTTGTGCCGGTGATCAGCGCGCGCAGCATTGTGCGTCCTGCCGCGGCGCTCCTCAAAAAATTTGAACGCTGGCAGGTCATTCTACGCGAGGCAGCCGAACAGAGCGGGCGATCGCGTGTACCCACGCTAGATAAACCGCTTGCCATTGATGACGCACTGCTTCAAGCGCCGGGCACACGTCTGCTGCCATATGAGGCAGGCGCCGGCGACGCGGACACACCCGGATTGCGGCAGGCGATGGCACATAGAGACGGTGCAATGCAACATCTCTACGCGAAAGATGAGGCGGGCGAGGTGAGCCTGCTGATCGGGCCCGAGGGTGGTTTTGAGACAGGCGAGATTGCCATCGCTCGAGCAAACGATTGGCAAATCGTCTCGCTTGGCCCCCGCATCCTACGGGCGGAGACGGCAGCGATTGCCGCGACGACGTTGATCACGCTGCACGACGTGTAGGGACGTTGCAACGCCCCTACACATCGTGCGATCGTTATGAGAATTTTGAAAAATCGGGTTGGCGACGTTCCATGAAGGCCGTGAATGCCTCCATGGCCTCGGGAGATTGAAGCAGTTCGGCGAAGTGACCTGCCTCGACCCGAACGGCTTCGGCCACTTGCGGCTGCGAGCCACGCTTGAGCAACGCCTTGGTTAAGCGCAGCGCGGCCGGCGGCTTGGCGGCCAACTGCCGGGCCTTCTCTTCCGCGAGAGCGATGACCTCATCATCCGCACAGATCGCATTGACAAAGCCAGCCTCGCTGGCCGTTTGGGCATCAAACGGTTCGCCCAACATGAGCAATTCTGCGGCGCGCTGGTGCCCAAACATCTGCGGCAGCATGTAGCTGGAGCCGGCCTCAGGGACCAAAGCCAGATTGACAAAGGGCAGGCTGAAACGCGCGCCCTCGCCAGCGTAGACCAAATCGCAATGGAAGAGCATCGTCGTGCCAACGCCGACAGCCGGCCCCTGCACGGCCGCCACAATCGGCTTGCGCGCTTGGATCAGCGTCATGAGAAAGCGGACCACCGGGCTTGACTCATCAAAGGGCGGCCACTGGAGGAAATCCTGAATATCATTGCCGGCGCAGAAGACCCCATCCGTGCCCCGCAAGAGCATCACGCGCACGTCGTCATCTGCATCCGCGGTCTGGATGGCGTCGGCCAGCCCTTCATACATGGCCACAGTAAGCGCATTTTTCTTCTGCGGACGATTGATGCGGATGGTCATGACGCCGTCTTCGATCTGACGGACGATTAACTCGGTCATGTAGGGTCTCCTCGTCATTCTGGCAAGCGCTCTGAACGGTAACCGCTAGGTCGACGGTCGACTCGAGCCGACGCTATGGGCACAGTACGTGCGCCACATTTCGAGGCCGTTCCGCCATGGTTGCCGGGCGCATCGCTCCACTCGTCCAGCTAGTAGAGCTACACTGAACCCGACAGCATCATGGCGATCGTACTCGTTAGGAAATCCGTGCAGATCCGCCCCATCCGTCACATCCACGACTGATCACCGGTTGCGCCCATACTGCTCGTGACTCGAGACCCAGTCCGATGACGAGATAGCCGAGGCCAGGGAGATTTCGCCGGCCAGCACGACGCCGCCGATGATTTCAGCCAGCTTGCGAACTTTGTCGCGGCCATAGCAATTGAGAATTTCCAGACACTCTTTTTGGGTTGCCAGGCCCGTGCCGCCGCCAAACGTTGCCACGATCAGCGACGGAATCGTGATGCTTACGTAGAAGTCGCCTTCGGGCGTCAGTTCAGTAAAGAGGATGCCGGCCGATGACTCGGCTACGTTGGCGACATCCTGACCCGTGGCGATAAACATGGCCGTAATGCCGTTGGCCGAGTGGAGACCGTTGTTGTTGGCGCCGGAAAGAATCGCGCCGACGTTGGAGACATTGTAGTGGTAGAAAAGGTTTTCCGGTTCCACGCGCATGACTTCAACCAGCACGTCACGCTTGAGCGTGCACTCGGCCACGACGCGCTTGCCGCGTGTCTTCATCAGGTTGACTTGCGACGCTTTCTTGTCCGTCGCCAGGTTTGACTCAAGATAGAAATGGCGGATCCCGGGATAATTGTCCAGAATCCAACCGCTGGCAGCAAATGTTGCCCGGCCAACCATATTCTGACCGGCGGCATCGCCCGTACTGAAATTGAAGCGCAGATAGGCAAGTTTGCTCGCCAGATAGGGGTCAATATACTGCAATTTGGCAATGCTGGAGGTGGCTTCTGCGTGCTCGGCAATCTTATCAAAGTTGTCCTGCACCCAAGCGACGAAGTCTCGCGCCTCACGCGCATCGTCAAAGACAAAGACCGGAGCGCGTTGCATGGCGTCCTCGACCACGGTCGCTTTGACGCCGCCCGACATGTTGATCACTTTCATGCCCCGATTGTATGACGCCACCAGCGTTCCTTCGGTGGTCGCCATCGGCACGATATATTCGCCTTGGGCATGCTCGCCATGAATCATCAGAGGACCGGCAAAGCCGATGGGAATCTGGGCCACGCCGGTGAAATTTTCGATATTGCCGGCGGCGATGTGGGGATCGAATGAATAGTGCTTGATGTGATCAAACTCAGCGCCCGAGTACTCAGTTATGAAGTCCTGGCGTTCCGCAATCACCTCGGGGGAGTAGTCGTCCTCGCCGTTGCGGGGAATCTTGGTGACCGGTGCGCGGTCCTTGGCAATGGAACCATCCACCTTCATCTTAAGTTTGCCAAATGGATCTGCCGTGAAGTGTACTTCGATCCGATGCTTGCCATCGGCCAGCGGCTCAATGTCGCAGAGGATCGTGATCGTTTTGCGGAGCGGGAAGTCCACAGGATTCCCTTCCAAATCGGCCGGCGCTAACGTTTCCCCGCCACCAAGGTCGATCACGATTCGATCGAGCGGCACGGCATTGCCGTCAAACGAAACGCCCAGCAGGCCAGTTACGGTCGTATCGCTGAGACGATTCTTGAGTTGGAACTGGGTACCGGCAGCTGTGTTTTCGAGACTACCAAAGGTGTAGAGCTGTTTGAGCAGGATGCTGGGAATCGGGAAGGCCATAGGATCTCCTCTGCAGATAGACGTGGACGAATGATATTGGGTGAAGGTGGGAAGTCGATTGAAGCTGCTGGCAATTGATAGCAGCAAGCCGGGCCATTGTCAAATGACGCACTACAGACCGCGGATCAGCGCGGATACAGCGGATCTATGCGAATCGTGCAGGGAGCATCCGCATGAATCCGCGGCGCCCGGCTGGTTCCGCGGTCCATACAAATCAGGATTCTACGTGCCCGTCTCCAGGATCACCTTGGCCAGATCCAAATTCGCCCTTGGCCAGTGCCGTGATGATCTCAGGACCGTCTGCCAGGGGTGCGATGCGTTCAATCAACGGTGCTACGTCGATGCGGCCTGAGGCCAACGCGTCAATAGCCGCCTGGAATTCGATATTAAAGCCATAGGTGCCGCGCACGGTCAGTTCCCGCGTGACAATTTCCTGCATATTCAACTCCACCATGGGCGCGCTATTGCCGATCCAGGTCACGTTGCCGCCCGTGCGCGTGAGGGCCTGCGTCTGCTGTACGGTCGGCGTGTAGCCCACGGCCTCAAAGGCCACATCCGCCCCCAAGCCGTCGGTTGCGTCTTTCACCACGGCAACGGGGTCCTCGGTCCCAACATTGATGGCGGCATCCGCCCCCAGCGCACGCGCCAGCTCCAGGCGATGGGGCTGCATGTCGGTGATGAAGACGCGTCCCGCTCCGCGCAGCTTGGCCCCCAGCATCGTCAGCAGACCGATCGTGCCCGCCCCCACGATTGCCACATCACCCATGAGTGGAATAGGCGTGATGGCCACGGCGTGCAGGGCGACGGATAGGGGTTCCACCATAGCAGCCTGACGCCAATCCAACGTCGGCGGCTTGGCGAACACCATCGACTCTTTCACGGTCAACTGGTCCGCATAACCGCCGGGGATATTGACGCCCAGGACGTAGCGATCGATGCAAATATTGGTCAGACCGACGCGACAGTTGGCGCACTGGCCACAGGCTTGAATCGGCGAGAGGATAACCTCGTCGCCTGGCTGAAAGCGCGAGACCGCAGCGCCCACGGCGTTCACGGTACCGCTTAGCTCGTGCCCCATGATCATGGGCGGCTTGCGCCGGCCCGTCTCGCCCATAAAGCCGTGCACGTCCGAGCCACAGATGCCCACGCTGTGCACATCGATGAGCAGGTCATCGTCACCCACCGTCGGAGCAGGGACCTCCTCGACCGTCATCTGCCACGCGCCCTGATAGACCAATGCTTGCATGAGGTTTCCTTTCAATTCTACTTTGAAATTCAATCGTTTGAAGAGTAGGTGAGTGACAAAATTGTCACGCCGTAAAGCGTTTCACGCGCCAAGGCGTTGGGCTTTCATCCACGGCGCCGAGTTATGAAAGTTGGCCACAGCCGTACCCGGTGGAACCAGGTCATCACAGGCCGCGCGCAACGTTTCGGATAGCGTCATCTCCATGACGGGCAGCAGTTGGGAGAGCTGCTCAACCGTCTTGGGTCCAATGATGGGCGCGGTAATGCCGGGTTGATCCTTGACCCAAAGAATCGCCAGCTGCGCCGGATCGATGCCGTGCTCCTGGGCCAAAGTGACAAAACGGTTGCCCACGTCGATGCCCCGTGCGGTCACCCGCTCCGCATAGATGCCGCCGCGCAGTGTCGCCCGGGAGCCGATGGGATACCCTGCTGCGTCGGCATAGCGGCCTGCCAAGATGCCCATGGCCAGCGGCGACCAGCAGATGATGCCCAAACCGTGGGCCTGGCACATTGGCACAAGTTCGTTCTCAATGCGCCGATCCAGGAGGTTGTAGGGCGGCTGGTCGGCAACAAAACGGGCCAACCCCTTGAGTTCGCTCATCATGATCGATTCCATGATCTTCCAAGCTGGTGCGGTGGAGCTGCCAATGTAGCGCACTTTGCCCTGGCGGACCAGGTCGGTTAACGCGCCCAGCGTCTCGTCTTGGGGGATCTCCATGTCGGGCCGGTGGATCTGATAGAGATCGATGCAGTCAGTTTGCAGACGACGCAGCGATGCCTCGCAGGCGCGCATGATATGGAGCCGAGAGTTGCCTCGATCATTGGGCCCGGGGCCAGTCGGATAGTGAAACTTGGTGGCGATGAGCGTCTCGTCACGACGCCCATTGACCTTGAGCGCCCGACCAATGATCTCCTCACACTCTCCTTGCCGGTAGCTGTTGGAGGTATCGAGCAGGTTGATGCCCGCGTCCAGCGCTACATCAATCATGCGGGCGGCGTCCGCCGCGGGCGTGGGATTGGCAAAGTTGTCGGTCCCCAGGACCAGCGGTGAAAGCTTGACGCCGGTGCGACCAAGCGTGCGATACTCCATCTTTCTCTCCTCATGTGTGGCTGGCGTTGTGGCTGAAATCTTGACGTGGCCGGTTCTCAACGCGCGGTGAAGCCACCGTCGACCGTCACCAGCGATCCCGTCATGTAGGAGGCAGCGTCGGAGGCGAGAAACGCGACGACGCGGGCAATCTCTTCGGGCTGGGCCAGACGCCCGACGGGGACGGTGCTGTCGGCTAGTTGATCCAGATACTCGCGCGTCGGCGGCGCTGTGCGCTCGGAGGAGAGCATGGGCGTATCGACCTCGCCGGGACAGACGGCCAGGATGCGGATACCGTCTCGCGCGTGATCGAGGGCCATGGCGCGCGTCAGATTGTGAACAGCGCCCTTGGTTGCGCAATAGGCCGCGACGCCCGGCGACCCGATATCGCCCCAGATGGAACCAAAATTGATGATCACCCCGCTTTGGCGCGCACGCATGTGGGGCAAAGCGGCCCGGCACAGAAAGAAGATGCCATCCACATTAACGCCAAAGATCTGGCGCCACGCCTCATCACTCGTCTCGATGACGTCTGTGCGCTTGATAATGCCGGCGGCATTGATCAGAATGTCGAGCTGCCCATGTTCACGCAGCACCTGGTCGACTACCTGGTTGCAAAAGGCTGACTGGCTCACATCGCCGATGATGGGCGGTGGGCCATCGATCGCGGCGGCGGTCTCTTCCCCGCCGGCTGCATCGCGGTCGACAACGACGACCGTGGCGCCGCGCCCGGCCAGCTCGCGGGCAGTCGCGGCGCCCATGCCTGACGCGCCGCCGGTCACGGCTGCGACCTTGCCGATAAGATCCATCGTTTGTACTCCCTCGTCTGAAACGGTTTGGGTTTCTTGCGCTGTTGTGCACTGCCATTGTAAGCCCACTTGGGGCGCCCAACAAAGCGCATCAGTGCAGGGGGGCATACCACATTTGGGGGGCTGCTCAAGAGAAAGCGATTGGTCCGTTCGTGCACCGCCCCCAAAATGGGATGCGCCCAGTGCAGGGTTCCACGCAGCAGAAGAATTCTAATAACGCAAAGATAGACCGCGAATCAACGCTGGTCGGGCGGATCAGGACGGATCAGGATACTTCTGATTGTTTCGCGATCTATCGTCGTCAGGTTGAGACCTGGCGCCGCGGGATTTGGCAAACGGTTGGCGCGCTTCCATCGCGATGCTATACTGATGGCGTAGGTCTTCGAGTTACAATTCATCCAAGGAGATACCCAATGGCAGACCATGTTTACAAGAAGATCGAAATCGTCGGCTCGTCCCCCGATGGTCCACAGGAAGCCGTCGAAAATGCCATCGCCAAGGCAGCCGAATCGGTCCACAATATGCGCTGGTTCGAAGTCGTCGAGACCCGCGGTCAGCTCCACGAAGGCAAAATCGCCCACTGGCAGGTGACAGTAAAGATTGGCTTTACGCTTGATTGATATGAGTGTGGATTGGCGATTGCGGATTTTGGATTGCGCGGGTAAGAATCCGCGTTCCAACTGATCGGGACATGAACCGTTACATTTTCAGATTACCACGACAAGAACGCCATGAAAGCTGCGCTCTACATCGAATTCGCCGGTCCAATTGATGTGCAAAGTGTGCCTGATCCGACGCTGGGTGCAGATGCCGTTGTGGTGCAGGTCATGGCCAACGGCATCTGCCGCAGCGACTGGCATGGCTGGCAGGGCCACGATCACGACATCGCCTTGCCCCACGTGCCCGGCCATGAACTGGCCGGCGTGGTCGCCGAGGTCGGGCGCGACGTACGCCGCTGGCGCATCGGTGACCGGGTGACGGTGCCCTTTGTGAGCGGCTGCGGTCGCTGTGTGGAGTGCCTGTCGGGCAATCACCAAGTCTGTGATCACCAGTCTCAGCCCGGCTTCACCCATTGGGCGCGTTCGCGGAGTATGTCGAGATCCACTATGCCGACGTAAATCTGGTGCGTCTGCCCGATGAGATCGACTTCGTCACCGCGGCGAGTCTGGGTTGTCGCTTTATCACGTCCTTCCGCGCCGTAGTGGATCAGGGGCGGGTGCAGGGCGGCGAATGGGTGGCCGTCCACGGCTGCGGCGGCGTGGGGCTTTCGGCCGTCATGATTGCTGCGGCGTGCGGCGCCCGGGTGGTGGCCGTCGACATCAGCGATGCTGCGCTGGATCTGGCCCGGCAAATGGGCGCTGTTGCGACCGTTAACGGCGCGGACGGCGATGTGGTGGCGGCCGTCCGCGAGGTAACGGGCGGCGGCGCGCACCTTTCGCTGGATACGCTGGGCAGCACGGCAACCTGCGTCAACTCGATCGGGAGCCTGGCCAAGCGCGGGCGCCACGTCCAGGTGGGGCTCATGGCCGGGCCGGACGCAACGCCGCCCATCCCCATGGGGCCAGTGATTGCTAATGAGCTGGAAATCGTGGGCAGTCACGGCATGCAGGCCCATCGCTATCCCGCCGTGCTGGCCATGATCGAAGCCGGCGCGCTAGCGCCGCAGAAGCTCATCCACCGCACCGTTACCCTTTCCGAGGGCGCGGCGTTCCTCCAGCGCATGGGTGATTTCCCCAGCCCCGGCGTGACGGTGATCAACGACTTTAGTCGCTGATCAGGCCAGAGCGTTGCGTGCCAGAGCGTCGCGAGACGCTCATTGCGCGCAACGCCGGCACCACAGAGATTGCGCTACCCGTTTTTCCAGTCAGTGAGAAATTTGAGGAGGACCGCCAGCACGTTGTCGAAGACGCTGAGGCGAGCGACTTCGTAGCCGTGGCTATTTTCGCGTACGTGGCCGATACAGGCGATACGCGGCGCCAGACCGGCCTGATGGACCATGCTGGCATCCGAAGCCGCGCTATCGTAGGCCGCATATTGGAGCGATGTCCCCGCTGCTGCGGCCAGTGCGCCAAAGTCACGCACAAGTCGCGCATCGTACGGAGCCAGACGGTCGCGCGTCCACATGCAGGGCCGGCCATCGATCTGCACATCGACCTCCGGTGGGATGGGTGAACCGTCCACTGCCATGAAGATCTCCGGCCGCTCAGACAGGCACAGTGATTTTGCGCCCAAACCGCCTACTTCCTCGCTCACGGTGAACGCAATCAGCGTCGGCTGTTGAGGCGTAATGTCTTCCCGCTGTGCGGCCTCCAGCAAGCGCAGCAGCGTCATCACGCCGGCACGATCATCAAAGGTCCATGCGGCGGCCAGGGGATCGGCCGGATCACCAAAGAGGACCGGGCCGCGCATGGCCCGCCGCGGGGCCACGGTCGTGCCGGGGCGGACGCCGGCCGCGACCAGTTGTGCCGGCGTATGACCGGTGATCACGCGCACGTCCTCCCACGTGACGGCGCGCTGAGCTGCGTCCGCGGTGTGGGTCGACCCCATGCTCACCACGCCAAGCAGCGTTTCGTGATCCCCAACGATCTCCACGGGACCTTCGCCCAGCTTGTATGGGTAGAGTCCGCCCGAGCGCTTGACACGCAGGCCGCCGTCGGCGTCGACCCGGCTAACCGTCATGCCGATTTCGTCCATGTGCGCGGCCAGGCAGACGAGCGGTGCGTCGGAGTTCTGACCGGACAGTCGCACGAGCACATTGCCGGCAGGATCCGTCTCATGGGCGATCTGCCGCTCATCAAGCAACGCACGCACGATGGTTGCCACGGCGCCCTCATTGCCGGAAACGGATGATGCATCCAGCAGGCGATCGAGGATGGTCAGGGCAGGATGAGATTGGTCCATGAGCCGTTCACTCTCTTTCCGGGAAACCGGCAACAGCACCCGGTTCGATGCCGTGCTCAGCCAGGATCCGCTGGGCGGCTTCGCCCGGCGCGGCGCCTTGATAGCGGTCTCGAACCACACCTGCTGCGTCGATAAAGATCAGGGCCGGTGCGTCGCCAACATTGTCGATGCCAAAGCTACGCGTCACGCTGCCGCTCCAGTCAGGCAAAATAACCACATAGTCCACGGGGCTTAAGGTCGGGGGCAGCATCTTTTCAGCCTGCCCATACCCGTTGCCCATGGCCGCTGAAGCGAGCGGACGCATGAAGCGGGGCACGCCTGACAGATCCACGATGCTGGCCAGGAAGGGCCGATCAGGCGCCTGGTATTCATAGCGAACGGCCTCTTGCACTTCCTGCGCTGCGCTGGCGGTTACGTGATTATGAAAGAGGAGCAGCGCCGGCATGCCGCGCAGCGTCTCCGGGGTCACCAACCGCTCCGAACTAACGGCCTTAAAGGAAAAGTCTGGCACTGGTTGCATAGTCATCATCTGTCATTTGCGAATTTCGATGGGCGAAAGGGCATCATACAGCCATCCCCTGCACGACCGAAACCCATTTCGCGTTCCGCACTCCCCGCTCCGCGCTCATCAATCTCCCGCCGGCAGCGGCTCGCCACCGCTCGGTTCCTCGCGCATGTCACGCTCATCTGCTTCACGTGCTTCACGTGCTTCACGCTCAGCGGCTTCTTTCGCTGCCTTTGCAGCCCGGCGTTTGGCCGACCAGATGTCAAGACGACCGACCACCATGCTATAGCCGACCGGCACGATCATCAGGGTGAGCAGCGTGCTTGTCAGCATACCGCCCATGATGGCCGTCGCCATGGGCGAGCGGAATTCGCCGGCCGCGCCCAGCCCCAAGACAACGGGCACCATGGCCAAAATCAGCGAGAAGGCCGTCATTAGAATAGGCCGCAGGCGCACGGGTCCGGCGATGCGCATGGCTTCGTCGGCCGTCTTGCCCTTGGCTCGCTCTTTGTTGGCAAAATCAACGAGCAGAATCGAGTTCTTGGTCACCAGCCCCATAAGCATGATGAAGCCGATGAAGGCCGTCAGGTCCAGGGGGCGACCGGTTACGACCAACGCCAAGATCGCGCCGATGACGGAGAGGGGCATGGCCAGCATAATGATCAGCGGCTGGATAAAGCTGCCGAACTGGCTGGCCAGCACCATGTAGACGAAGATCAGCGAGAGCAAGAGCGCCAGAGAGAGATTTCGGAAGGATTCCTGCTGAATCTCAGCGTCGCCGCCCAGGCCAATCACGACGTTGGAGGGAACGTCCAGCGTCGCCAGAACTGCGCTCACCTCGGCCTGGGCTTCAGCCAGATCACGCCCGACGATGTTAACGCCAATCGAGACCGATGGCTGCCGGTCGACCCGCGTAATCTGGGTCGGGCCAGTGGTGAAGCCGGCATCGGCCACATTGCGCAGGGGAATGAACTGCCCCGTCGACGACGCCAGCTTGATGTCCATGACGCTTTCGACATCGTTGCGCTCTGCCTCATTCAGGCGGACGACGATGTCAGCTTCGTTCCCCTCACCGCGGAAGCTGGACGCGGTCTCACCGCTCACGAGCGTGCGTACGGTCGAGCCGACCTGAGCGGCGCTCAGTCCGAAGTTGGCTGCCTTCGTGGGGTCGACGTTGATCTGCATTTCGGGTTGTCCCGCCTCGTAGCTAACCGAAATATCCGTGGCCCCCTCAATCTGGGCCAGTTGTGTCGCCACTTCCTGGGCGGCTAGCCCCAGTTCCTCGTAGGTGCCGCCATAGGCGACGGCCTCAAGGATGATATCCCGATTGCCCAAGAATGCATCGCCGCCCGTCACGTTGTCGTCCAGCTGAAAACTGATGCCGGGTACGTCTTCCAGGGGCACGCGAAGCTGACCGATGATCTCGCGACTGGAGACGGTGGCGTTCGCTCCGCCTTCAACCTGCACCACAAAATTGGCGACATTGGGCGAACTCGTTGCGCCGATCGTGGTAAAGACAGCATCGATGTCGGGATGACTGCGAATAATCTCTTCGACCTGAATTGCCTCATCGACGGTCACGGCAAGGGGCGTGCCAGGCGGCAGTTCCATCCCCACGGTGAACTGGCCCTGGTCGATATCGGGCAAGAAGGCCTGATTGATGAAGCGAACGCTATAGAAGCTGACGGCAATGACACCAATCGTGGCCAATACGACAAGCCACTTGCGATCCATTGCTTGGTTCAACGAAAAAGAATAAGCGCGATCCAAGAAGCTGCGGCCTTGTGCCTCGGTGGCAATGTCGTCGTTGATCTCGCCCACATGCTTGGCCGGCTTAAAGAAATAGGCACTCAACATGGGCGCCATGGTCAACGCCTCGAAGGTCGAGACGACGATGGCAATGGAGACGGTGAGCCCGAAATCGCGGAAGAAGCGGCCAATAATCCCCTCTGCGTAGGCGACCGGCAGAAAGACGGCCAAAATCGTGGCCGAGGTGGCGATCACGGGCAGCAATACCTCTTGCGTGCCCTTGCTGGCCGCTTCACGCGGCGTATAGCCGCGCTCGATCCAGCGCATGATATTTTCGCGCACGACGATCCCATCATCGATGACCAGGCCGACGACCAGAGCCAACGCCAGCAGGGAAATCTGATTCAGAGAAATGCTAAACATATCCATGAAGAAGAGCGTCGTGATCATAATCACGGGCAGACCGGCAATGGTGATCAGCGTGCTGCGGATATTGCGGAAGAAGAGCAGAATGACCAGACTTGCCAAGAGCGAGGCCCAGAGCAGATCTTCAATCGCGCCATCAGCCGCGGCTTCAATCTGGTCAGCCAGATCACCGCCGACCACGATGTCCCATGTCGGATTGGCAGTCTCAATCTTGGCTAGTTCGTCCTTAATCGCTTTGGACACGGCCAGCGTATTGGTATCGCTGGCTTCGCGTACGCTGAGAACGATCGATTCTTCGCCGTTGAGGCGCGAAATCACGTCCCGTTCTTCAAAATCATCAATCACGGTCGCGACGTCACGGATATAGATGGGGGCCGCGCCAAAGCGCACGACGGTCTCTTCTATTTCGTCAACGCTCGCATATTCACCCGGCGTGCGCACCAGCAGTTGGGTATTCTGCTCGACGACTGTACCGCCGGGGATGTTGACGTTGCGCAACTGGAGCGCGCGCAAGATCTCATCGGAAGTGACGCGACGGGCTTCCATCGCATCTTTGTTGACCTCGACCCGAACCTCACGCACATCGCCGCCCTCGACATCAATGCCGGCGACTCCGTCGATTCGCAAAAGAGGCGTCTGAACAAATTCTTCCACCTGCGCACGCAAGATATCGGGTGGTGTTTCACCGGTATTGTCGGCAACGGCCAAGAGCATGATGGGCGCCTGGGTCGGGTTGAAGCGCCGGACAATCGGATCCTCCACGTCGGAAGGCAGGCGGTTGCGCAAGATACCAACTTCTTCGCGCACATCCTGCACCGCTTGCATCGCCGGCGTGTCAAGATCAAAGGCCAGAATCACCGTACTGACGCTTTCAGCCGAGATAGAAGAGATCTCATCCAGTCCAGCGATCGCGCTCAGTTCCTCTTCGATGATATCCGTGACCTGACTCTCGATCTCTTCCGGACCGGCGCCTGGATAGACCGTTGTCACGACCACGACTGGGAAGTCCACATCGGGGAAGAGCGTCACCGGCATGGTGAGGTACGATAGTGTTCCAAGCACCACGCCGGCAAGGAGCAACATGCTCATGAAGACCGGCTGACGAATGGCAACGTCCCAAATTTTCATAAAGAACTCGCTTTTTCTCTAAAAGTCTTACTGACCGATTTCCACGGTAGCAAACATACCCGGGGCCAATAAGCTTTCCTCATCGACCGGCTGGATCGTTACATCAACTGTACGGGTGGCGGCATTCAATTCCGGCGCAACGCGAATCACCTGGCCGTCAAAGGTCCGACCGGGGTAGGCATCGACGCGGATGATGACCGGCATGCCCATTTCCACGTCACGCAGACGGGACTCTTCAACCGCAACGACAATCTCATTGTCCGGCGAAAGCAATTCCATGACTGATGCGCCGGGCGCAACCATGGCGCCCTCGGCGACATTGAGGCTTGAAACGATGCCATCGACCGGGGCAGCGATACGCGTCTTGTCCAACTGGAGTTGGCTCAGATAGAGCGCGGTCTCGGCCTGCTGTACCTGAGCTTCCAGCGCGCGAATCTGCGCGTCTTCCGGACCGCGTTCCAGGCGCTCGAGTTGCGCCCGGGCGTTGGCGAGTTGCGCATACGCGCCCGACGTCACATCCGCGGTCGAGCCCTTGAGCACCTTGTCATATTGCGCCTGGGCCCCCTCGACAGCGAGCGTTGCCTGTTGAAGTTGCAGGCTCTCCGGCAGGGCGGCAATCAGCGGGTTGCCCTTGACGCGGTTATAGCCGGCCTGGGCAACGGTAACCGCTGCTTCAGCCTGCTTGAGTTGAGCCAGACGCGGCGCGGCGGTCTTCTTCGGTCGCGCCCTCGAGCGCACGAGTGTAGGCTGCCGCCGCGGCGTTGACCGCGGCCTGTGCGGCCTCAATATCAGCTGCTTCGGGCTCAACCTGATCGAGGACCAGATCGAGCTGGGCCTGGGCGGCCGCCAGCCCGGCCAGGGCCTGGGCGCGCTGTGCTTCCAGCGTTGAGCCATCCACCTCGACCAACAAATCGCCCGCTGCAACTCGATCCCCAACCTCCGGGATGACATTGAGCACCATACCGGAGACTTCAGCCACAACGTTAACCCGATTCTTGGCCACAACCTCAGCCGTGTATGACGATGGCGCCGAACCGGCGACCAATGCGACGGCCTCGGGCGTCGGCGGTGGGGCAGCAGCACCTTCGGCGGACATTGCTGTCACTTCAGTCGCCACCGATGTAGGGTCTTCTAACGCTGGTTGCTCGACATTAGAAGACGCCGTTGCCTCTTCTGCCACCGCGCTGCGCACGCTCTCGCCGGCAACGTATGGGGTTGCCTCGAACTCCGCAGCGGCACGCTCTTCACCGCCGAACTGAGGCGTTGAGCAGGCGGCCAACACCATTATGGCAAGCATAAGGAAACCGATCAGGTACCCTCCGCGACCGGTATAGGGGAATTTTCGTACTGGATTCATGAACGCAACAACTTTCAATCACTGGATGGTGCTTGTTTTTGAATTTGCGATGCGGTAAATGTCCGCATTTGACGCGTGAGACTATATCTTGGCCACACCCTGCAAATAGAGAGCCAATGTATGTTCGACAATCTCCTCGAGAGGCGGCAGAACCAAGGGATTGGCATCATCACCGCCAAAGAGCAACTGCTGGCCCACAAAGCTATTCATCATGCCCAACAGGCTCAGGATCGCCAATTCGATGTCTAGATCTTCACGTAGGAGCCCCTCTTCCATCCCCTCCTGCAATAGGGTACGAAAAGGCTGAAGGAACGCGTCCCGCCGTTCACAGAAAAACTCCTGCATTTCAGCATCGAAGTTGCCCGATCTGCGCAGCGCATTGAGCGCAATCACGCCCCGGTCCAACACGGTGGCCAAATAGGTCGAGATCACAGCGCGGAGGCGATCTTCGACGTCGCCACCCGCTAATTGAGCCGCCTGATCCAACTCTTCGGCGAGCGTACGAAAGTCACGCTCCAGCACGTTCAGATAGATCTCGCGCTTGTCCTGGAAGTAATGATACAGTGTGCTTTTGGCAACACCGCTATGCTTAGACAGTTCGCGCATGGAGAGGCCGGCGTAACCGTGAACAGCGATCAGCTGTTCAGCCGCCTCCAAGATTGACTCTTTTGAATTGATGCTTTCCGGCTTAATCGTCATGTTTGTCACATCGGCACTGTGGCCAGAGTTCGTTCATCAATGCTTTGGATTCAATCGCAACAGAGCTAGCTGATTGCGTCTCAGTCTTGACATGTTTGATCAACATGCCCCATAATATAGGCCGACCGACCGGTCGGTCGGGAAGGGATTGTACAGTTAGAGCAATCCGAAAGTCAATAAATCGGTGCAGGCGGATTCGATAAAGGTCGAGAACAAAGGGTAGAATTAAGGCAACCCGCTGATCTTTAGTTCGGCGAGCAAGCCGTCACCGCTACATCACCGCTACATCACTGTTATAATATGTAACAGTGCACGTACATCCAACGTAGAAATAAGGATTGATCCATGTCACGCTTACGTCGTCATCAAGCAATTAAATTTGGACTATTGGGCCTGCTCTTGCTGGCGCTTGCGGCGGTACCCTTCGTCCTGAGCCCAGAGGTTATGGCCGCGCCGGCCATGCAAACCGGCAAAATTGCCGTGGTCGGCTCAGGAGGCGCGACCCTGCTTGATGCGCCTGCCGGGGAGACGCTGGATCAGCTTTCGGTCGGTACGACGCTGACCGCAATCGGCCGCACCGACGACGGCGCCTGGATTCTGGTTGCCTTGCGCAGCGGTGAGGAGGGCTGGGTTGACGTCGAAGAGCTGGTCATCTTTGGCGTGGACACATTGCCCGTCGTCGGTGCCGCAACGGCGGGATCGGATACATCGGCTGAGGCAGCAACGCCTGTCGCTGAGGGGGAAGCGACCACAGTAGCGACTGAAGAAGCGGCCGAAGAAGCGGCCGAAGAAACGATGGAAGAGGCCACACCGACTCCGCGCCCAACCAACACGCCGGCCCCGACTGCAACGCCAAGCCCGACGCCGGAGCCGACGGCCACGCCGACCATGACGCCGTCTCCAACACCCGAGCCGACGGCGACGCCCGAACCTACAGCAACGCCGCCCCCGGCACGCCGATCAATTGGCGGCAGCCTGGCCGTTGTGGGTGCGCGAGGGGCGGAGCTGCTGGATGCTCCTGACGGCGAGATGCTCGAGGAGCTCTCGATTGGCAATTCGCTGAGCATTGACGGGCGGAGTGAAGATGGCGCATGGCTTGCCGCTACGAGCAACACGGGCAGCAGCGGCTGGGTTGACGCCACCCGCGTCGTTGCCTTCAACGTTGATCAATTACCCGTCGTCGAGGCGGATGCGACCGAAGCGGCAATGACGGCAGCAACGGCAGCGCCCGAAGAGGATGCGACCGAGGATGCCATCGAAGGGTCTGACGATGTAGGGTCTGACGACGTAGCATCTGGCGATGCAGCGACGGATGCTACGTCGTCAGACAGCGCGACTACGGAACCGGACGAGGAAGCTAGCGGAGAGGCGACTGCGGAACCGGCTGAAGAAGCCATTGGCGGGGCAACACCGGCCGCATCTAGCCAGCCAACGCCTCGCCCCACGCCTCAACTCGAAGAGGGCGAAGTGGCCGGCACGGTTGTGCTCACCGGTACGCGCCTCAACGTCCGCTCCGGACCAGGTACTGCGTTCAGCATTGTGACCAAGGCCTACCCGGATGAGGAGTTCAAAGTGATCGGTCGCAATGGCCCAGCGACTTGGGTTGAGATTGAGTTGCCCGACGAAGGAATCGACTCTGGCTGGGTTGCAGTAGACTTCCTGCGTCTGACCGATCCAGTGGCGGATCTGCCGATTTCTAGCGACGATGTGGACGTTGAAACTCAAGCGACGCCCCCGCCTCCTAGTTCCCAAGACGACGGCGAGGCAACACCGGCACCCAGCGAGGAAGGAACGCCCGAACCGGCGGAAGAGCCGGCTGTGCCTAGTGCACAAACCCAACCGCTGCGAACTGTCTCCACGGGCCCGACGGGGCTGAGTGGCACGTTGGCCTTTCAGACAAAAGTGAGCGGCGACATCTATCTTTATGACTTCAATACGGGTGACCTGCGTTTTTTAACCAAGGGCTATGAGCCCGATATTAGCCGCGATGGCAGCAAGGTCGTCTTTACCCGTTATGGCGGCCAGGCCGGCATATGGTCGATCAATGCAGATGGCTCTAATGAGCGCGCGCTTTTCAGTGAACGCAGCGTGATCACGTCGCCCAAATGGAGCCCGGACGGTGAGTGGATCGTCTTCAGCCGTCGAGGCGGTACCTACAAGTGCTACGACTTCGGCTTTGGTATCTGCGTAACTGAATCGCAAGTCTGCCCCGCCGAATTCCCCCAGTGTCTGGACAACGACTTGCGCGTCGCGAGAGACAATTTTGCGTTGGCACGCGTCAACGCGGATGGAGAGGAGTATCGTGATCTGGCCGTGCTGGACTCGGCACGCTCGCCTGACTGGAATGAAGCGGGTATCGTATACGATTCAGCGGCAACGATCGAAATCACCCAGGACGAGCCTACTGGTGACACGCGGCAGATCCTGGCCGAACGCTGGACGGACGACGCCGACTGGGCGCCCAACGGTGGGCTGATCGCCTTCCACGCACGCCAAGGTCCTCACTGGGAGATTTTCACGATCCCGCCTGAGGGCGGCGAAACGCCCTATGCGCTCACCCGGCCCGTAACGACCCTGGTCGACCAATTGCCCAGCAACGTCGCCCCGACCTGGAGTCCTGACGGCCAACACATCGCCTATCTGAGCAGCCGCGATGAAAATGAGAACCTCGGTCCCTGGCGGATATGGGTGATGGATGCCAGTGGCGAAAACAAGCGCCCGCTGCCGATTGACATTCCGATTGAATTTGGCTTTGGCCACGAACAGGTGTTGAGCTGGGGAAGGTAAGACGTGAAGCGTAATTCTACCCACGAATTACGCTTCACATTTCGAGCGCCTAGCTTTCCACAACGATTTCTCCGCTGCGGATCCTCGCCCAGCGCGCCATGGGGATCTCAGCATAATAGATGCGGGTCTTGGGCACCCGTTTGATATCAAAGCCCAGCTTCTCACAGACTCGACGCATGCCCTCGTTTTCAGGTAAAATCTCCGCCATCACCTTGTCTACCCCCTCAATCAAGCCAATATCGAGCAAACGGGTGAGAAGCTCGGTCCCAAGACCGGTGCGCTGATAATCATCGTTGATGAGAATGGCAAACTCGGCGTCGTCGCTGCCAATGAGCTTCGTCAATTGGCCCATGCCAACGATCTCGGGAATGCCACGCGGGTCGGTGTACTCCGCCACCAGCGTCATCTCCTGATCGTAGTCGATGAAGCACATGCTGGCCAGCTCTTCGTGCGACGTCAACTGCTGGGGCGAAACCGGATGAAAGTAGCGCAGATAGATACTGTGCGGTGAGAGCGTACGGTTAAAGGCGCCCATCATCGGCTCATCTTCCGGGCGAATCGGGCGGATGAGCACGTCCGGACCGGTACGCAGCGTGAACGGCTCCACATACTGTTCCGGATAGGGTCGAATCGCCGGCGGTGTCAATTGATCCGCCGTTACCTCCGGACCATAGAGGACGACACGCGCATCCAAAATGATCAACTCGTTGCCGGCGGCCAGCAGCGGGTTAATATCGATCTCCTTGATCCATTTCTGCTCCACGACCAAGTGGCTGAAATGAACCAAAAAGCTCTCTACCGCCTCGAGATTGACCGGTCGGCGGCCGCGGATGCCCTGCAACGCATCAAAAACCTTTGTGCGCTCCATGGTGCGCCGGGCCAGCGTCGTGTTGAGGGGCGGGAGGGCCAGCGCCAAATCCTGATAGATCTCCACCAGCACGCCGCCCGTCCCAAAGAGCATCACCGGGCCAAATTCAGCGTCCGGGGTGCTGCCAACGATGAGTTCGTAGCCGTCCAGCGTAATCATTGGCTGCACCATGACGCCCTGAAACGCATCATCGCCCAGCTTGGCGCGCACGTTGCCCTGGATCGTCTCAAAGGCCGTGCGCACCTCATTGTCCGTGCGCAGATTGAGGCAGACGCCGCCCACATCGCTCTTGTGGGTCAGCGACATGGAATGGAGCTTGACCGCGACCGGGTAACCGACGCCATTGGCCGCCAACACCGCCTGATCAAGCGATTCAGCCAGGCGTGTCTCCAGCACGGGCAGACCATAGGCCTGGAAGAGCTGCTTTTCCTCGTGCTCGGTTAGGAGCGTGCGACCGTCGGCCCGAATCTCGTCGATCATGCGGGCCACCCGCTGCTGATCTTTCTGCTCTCCCTCAGAGCTGATGGGCAGCGAGGGCGTCTCATAGATGCTGCGTACGTTGCGAGCGTGTTGCCACATGTAGTTGAAGACGCGCGCAGCCATGTCAGGATAAGGAAAAGTCGGCACGTTGGCGCGGTTGAGCACATTCATGCCCGCGGCCACACGCGGTCCGCCCATCCAACTCGTAAGAATCGGCTTGCGCTGGCGCTCCTTGCAGATCTGCACGATCTCTTCGGCGGTCTGGGTAGGTCGGGTTCCGTGCTGGGGCGTGAGGATTACGAGGAGACCGTTGCTGTTGCGATCCTTACGCGCAATCTCTACCACATTGGCATAGCGTTCCGGTCCCGCATCGCCCAAAATGTCGATCGGGTTCTCTTCCTGCCAGGCAGGCGGCAGTTCCTGATCGAGCGCGGCCAGCGTCTCCTCGGCCAGGGGCGTGAGCTTGCCGCCGCTGCGCAGGAGTGCATCCACGGCCATGAGACCGGGCCCGCCGGCATTGGTCACAATGGTCAGGTTGGGGCCGGTGGGGCGAGGCTGCTTGGCCAGCACCTCGGCCATGGCAAACATTTCGCCAATGCGTTCGACCCGCAGCGCGCCGCAGCGCCGAAAGGCCGCATCCAGGACGTCATCCGGGCGCACCAGGGCGCTCGTGTGGGTTGTGACCGTGGACGGCAACGCTTCCGTGCGTCCCGCCTTCATGATGACGATCGGCTTGTGAAGTGAGACCTCGCGTGCCGCAGAGAGGAAAGCACGTGCGTTGTGGATCGTCTCCATGTAGACGACGACCGCGTTCGTGTGATGATCTTCGCCTAAGTAATAGATCAAGTCGCCCCAGTCGACGTCAATCATGCCACCAGTCGAGACGAAGGCGCTGAAGCCGACATTTTCCTGGAAGCTCCAGTCCAGCACCGCGTTGCAGAAGGCGGCACTTTCGCTGATGAAGCCGATGCTGCCGGGCCGGGCCATGCCCTGGGCGAAGGTCGCATTGATCCCGGTCATGGGGCTCATAACGCCCAGGCTGCCAGGGCCAATGATGCGCATCTGGGCCTTACGCGCCTGGGTCACGATCTCCGCCTCCAGCTGGCGGCCTTCGTCGCCGATCTCACGAAAACCGGCCGCATGGATGATCGCCCCCTTTACGCCCGCAGCAATGCACGCTTCGACGATGCCGGGCACGGTCTGCGCGGGCGTGGCAATCACGGCCAGATCCACCTGTGCCGGAATATCGGCAACACTGTCGTAGGCCAGGATGCCGAGCACGTTGTCACGTCGGGGATTGACCGGATAGATCGTCCCGCCAAAAGGATGGCTGATCAGATTCCAGAGCAGGGCGCGCCCGACGCTGCCTTCCGCTTCGCTGGCCCCGATTACGGCGACATTGCGCGGCGAAAAAATGACGTCGAGGGGGTGGCGTCGATAGGCGCTGGCTTCTTCCTGCATGTCGTGTGGTCCTGTTCAACTGGAGACGAAAAGCGTCCGATTGACGGTTGACTCCATGATAGCACGAAAATAAGCGGCGCGCAGGCACCCATGCGTGTGGGGGCTTTGATCGTCTTCCCGACGCGTCAGGCGCGAGGGGGTGTACCGTACATCTTGCGCCTTGCTGCCGCCAAGCGCGCATTGGCAAACAGTCCGGCCTGCGCGACACCTCCGCAAGCCTGTTTTGTTCGCTACGTCGGCTCCAAGACACCCTTATGTCGCCTAGATGTCACGCAAGGCGCCGGAGAATCGGGTATGCTAGCCGCCTGAGCGCCGCAGCCTGACGAGACGAGCCGTTCTCTCAATGGTGCAGACGCCGGCATTACTACGCATCTTTGCTGATCAAGGAGGCATACCATGGATCTAGCGAACCTCTTCTTGGGTCTGCTGTCGATAGCGGCCCTGACATTGGCGCTTGTTCTGGAATTCTACAAATCGATGGGCAAACGACGCCACTCAATCGAGGGATTTGAGGTCATTGCCCTCAATTTCATGGGCTGGGGCCTGATCTCGCTCTCGGGCGTTCTGCTGGGGATGGTAATCATGCGCAGCGTTACCGTCGTCTAGCGCCAAGGCGCACCATTTCCCCAAGGACGAACGCTGACAAAAGAAAGAGCCACAGAGGCGCCTTGAATTTCTCTGCAACAATCCGGCGCCTCTGTGGCCCATCAATTAACGCTATGTACTTTGACCGCAGATTCCGATCGTCAAAAGACCTACTTAGCCGGCAAACGTGTGCCATTGACGGCTACATCGCTACCTTGCCGACTCAGTTTCCCCAAACCTCAGCGAACTTCTCTTTCTCCTGCAACTCGATCAACGGGATCGGTGTCGAGAAGGGGTATTCACCCGTAAAGCAGGCGTTGCAATAGCCTTCCTCGGCCTTTAACGCCTTCATCATGCCGTTGATGGAGAGATAGGCCAGGGAATCGGCGCCGACGTGCTCGCAAATCTCATCAATGCTCTTGGTGGCGGCAATCAATTCCTCCTGTGACGCCATGTCCACGCCCATAAAACAGGGGAACCGCAATGGCGGGCAGGCCACGCGCATGTGAACCTCTGTCGCACCAGCATCGCGCAGCATCTGCACCAGCGGCCCGGAGGTATTGCCGCGCACGATCGAGTCATCGACCAAGACCACGCGACGCCCTTCGAGGTTGTCTGGCAGCGGGTTGAACTTCATGCGCACGCCGACTTTGCGCAACTCGTCGGTAGGCTGGATAAAGGTCCGGCCAATGTAGCGACTCTTGATGAGCCCTTCACTGTACGGGATGCCGCTCTTCTGCGCGAAGCCGATCGCATGGGGCGTGCCGGAATCGGGTACGGGCACGACGATGTCCGCCTCGGCCGGTGCTTCCTTGGCCAGCTGCCGCCCCAGCTTCTGCCGTACCTTATGGACCAGCTTGCCATTGAAGGAGGAATCGGGGCGGGCAAAATAGATCTGTTCGAAGGTACAGAAGGCCAGGTTTTCCGGTGGCGCGCCCTGGATGATTTGATAGCCATTTGCGTCGAGCTTAACGATCTCACCCGGCTGCACTTCTTGGACCATCGACGCGCCGATTGTCGAGAATACGCAGCTCTCCGAGGCCAGGACATAGCCACCGCCATTGTCGAGCTTTCCCAATGCCAGCGGACGCAGGCCCCAGGGATCGCGCACACCATATACCGCGTCACGCGTCAGCAGCGTAAGCGTGTAGGCGCCCTCCGCCTTGGCCATCAGCGTGCGGATGCGCGTCATCCAGTCGGTGCCGCCCACGCCCGCCAGCAGGTGAATAATCACCTCGCTGTCGGTAGACGTTTGCAGCCCAACGCCTCGCTCCAACAGCTCGCGTCGCAGTTGCGGTGCGTTGATCAGATTGCCGTTGTGGCCAATGGCCAGCGGACCATCCAGCGTCTCGACGATGTAAGGCTGCGTATTGCGCATGCGCGGCGAGCCGGTCGTCGAATAGCGGGTGTGGCCGATGGCCAGATGTCCCTGAAGGACGCGCAAGTTATCTTCGTTGAAGACTTGGGAGACCAATCCCATCCCCTTATGAACGTGGGCCACGCGCCCGTCGCAGCTCACAATCCCAGCGGCCTCCTGACCTCGATGTTGCAGCGCATAGAGGCCAAAAAAGGCCAGTCGCGCCACATCCTCACCGGGGGCATAGATGCCGAATACGCCACATTCTTCGTGAAGCTTGTCATCCTGATACATGGCTGCTCCTGATAGCCGGCAGGGGATCGACGAACGTCGCCCCTACCTCAAACCCACTCCGACCCAAGTCCATAGTGCTGCAACGAAAGAGTCAGGCGGTAAGATATCCGCCTGACTCACGATTCCCCAGGATCAACTTGCTGCTGTTTCACCCTCCTGCGTTAGGCTGTTGCGCGCCTGCACCGCAATTGAGAGAGCCTCATCGATCGAGTCTGCCAAGACCGTAAGATGGCCCATTTTGCGTCCGGGACGCGCCGCATGTTTGCCGTACAGATGGAGCTTCACGCCCGGCAAGCGCAAGGCCGCGGCCCAGTCCGGCTCACCGGACGCCCACAGATCGCCCAAGAGGTTAACCATGACGGCAGGGCGCAGGAAATCCGTGCAGCCAAGCGGAAGCCCACATGCTGCACGCGCCTGCAGCTCAAACTGGCTGGTCATGGCGGCATCGATGGTCAGGTGACCCGAGTTGTGCGGGCGCGGCGCAATTTCGTTGATCAGCACCTCGCCATTGTCCAGAACAAAGAATTCCACACACAAGACACCAACCACATCCAGCGCAATCATCACCCGCTCGATCAGTTCGACGGCCGCCATCGCCGGCTCGATGCCGATGCGTGCGGGCGCGATCGATATGTCAAGAATATGGTTGCGGTGAATGTTCTCGATGACGCCAAAGTTCGTGACCGCGCCGTTGACGCCGCGCGCCGCCACGACCGACACCTCGTCGACAAAGGGCACAAACGCCTCCAGCACTGCCGGCTGCTCGCCCAGACGCTGCCAGGCGGCTGCCGCCTGATCGGCCGCGTCAATCAAGACCTGTCCCTTGCCGTCATAGCCAAAGGCCGCGGTCTTGAGCACGGCAGGCAGACCGATTTGAAGAAGCGCCTGCTCCAGATCCGCCAGGGAATGGACGGGCGCAAAGGGAGCGACAGGCAGACCGGCATCGACCAGGAAGCCTTTCTCGCGCAGGCGATTCTGTGTGGTGTGGAGAACGTGGCCGCCAGGCCGCACGGGGACGCCTTCTTCGGCTGCGATCTGGGCGACATGGGCGGCAACATTTTCGAATTCAAAGGTGACAACCGCCACCCCACGTACAAAATCTCGTACCGCGTCCAGGTCGTCATACGCCGCCACGACCTCGCAGTCTGCAACCTGACCGGTAGGCGAATCGAGCTCGGGCGAGAAGGTATGGATGCGATAGCCCATGGCCTTGGCCGCCAGTGCCAGCATGCGGCCCAGCTGCCCGGAACCGAAGACTCCGATGGCCGCGGGTGGGAGAATAGGGGAAGAAAGAGTCACGGTTGATGGTTGATTGTCAATCGTCAAGGGTCAATTCCTCTTGCATGACGGCCGCGGCGCGCTGACGCCGATAGCGTGCCAGTTTTTCACGGAGTTCAGGCCGGGCAGCGCTCAAGATCGAAACGGCCAGCAGGGCAGCGTTAATGGCCCCGGCCTTGCCGATAGCCATGGTGGCCACGGGCACGCCCGCCGGCATCTGCACGATGGAAAGCAGCGAATCCATGCCACTGAGCGCGCGGCTTTGCACGGGGACGCCGATAACGGGCAAGAGCGTGTGTCCCGCCACCATACCGGGCAGATGCGCGGCCCCGCCCGCGCCGGCGATGATCACTTCCAGCCCGCGCGCCTCGGCCGTGTGTGCATACTCAACCATCCGGTCGGGCGTTCGATGGGCGGAGACGACTTGCGCCTCAAAAGGCACACCAAAATCGCGCAGCGTCACTGCTGCAAATTGCATACACTTCTCCCAATCTGAGCTACTGCCCATGATAACACCGACAAGGGGGGTGAGTTCGGTCATGATGATACCTCTTTGAGTGGTGGGGGTGTGAGGTTTTCGGGTTGCAGGGGAAGATACTGGGTTGATGTGCGGGCTGGCGGCTGATGACACCAGTGCTCTGCAAGGTGGAAATTGTCATTTCGAGCAAAGCGAAAAATCTCGCGTTGGCAGCCCTGAGGATTCCTCTTCGCTTCGCTCGGAATGACAAAACTCTGGTTAACCGAGCACTAACGTTTACTATCGCCAACACTCTCCCACAACCCTACCACCCCACAACCCTAAGACCCTACAACCCAACCCCTACGCTCCCCACGCCCGCAACGATTCCTCCATCCGCGCCTGCGCCGGCAGCGCGCCCGGCTCGAACGTGCGGCCGGTGAGTGCTTCAAATGTACGAATGTAGCGTTGTGCGGCCTGGACCGCCAGTTCATCCGGCAGCGGAAACGGATCGCCATCGCCGCGATAGCCCTGGGCAGCATAGTAGAGGCGCACAAACTCCTTATCAAAGTTCTCCGGCTCGTCGCCAGCGGCCAGCCGCGCGGGATAGGTGTCGGCGATCCAAAAGCGGCTGGAGTCAGGCGTGTGCACCTCATCAATGAGCACGAGCGCGCCGGTCTCATCCAGGCCAAACTCATACTTGGTGTCGACCAGAATCAGCCCGGCATTGCGTGCGATCTCCTGCCCGCGCAGGAAGACGCGGATGGCTGCATCCTGCACCTCCGCCCGAGCGTTCCGCGTCCATCAGCCCCATCTCCACGACCTGTGCGCTGGTAATGCGCTCGTCATGGCCCGTCTCACCGCCCTTGGTCGTCGGCGTGATGATGGGCGCGGCGAGCGCTTCGTTCTTGCGCAGGCCATCGGGAAAATCAATGCCGTAAATCGTCCGATTACCCTGGCTGTATTGATACCAGAGCGCCGTTTTGGTCACGCCGGAGATGTAGCCGCGCACCACGACTTCGACCGGGAGCGGCGTGCAGCGCTTGCCGACCGTTACGTTGGGGTCGGGCACGGCCAAAACATGATTGGCGACGATATCCTGGGTCGCCTCAAACCAGAACGCTGCGAGCTGATTGAGCACCTGCCCCTTGTACGGAACCAGGCCGAGGATGCGGTCAAAGGCGGAGAGCCGATCGGTCGTCACGAGGATCAAACGCTCATCCTGCGTGTAGATATCACGCACCTTGCCTTGGGTACGTTCGCCCATTGCGTCCAGGTCCGTGGCAGCCAACGCGTCGGGTAAAGCCGCAGAAAGTTCGGTCTCTGAGAGCATCACGTGTTTCCCGAATGGTGGGCGCCTAGCGGGCGGCGCCGACGAAGGCTTTGAATAGGGATAGACCGGACTGCCCTGCCTGCCCCAGCGGGTTTTGGATCGCGAGCAACGTGATCTTCCGGGTGGGGCATGAGTCCAACCACATTGCCCCGGTTGTTGCAGATGCCGGCGATGTCAGCCACCGATCCATTCGGGTTGAATGGATAGGCGCCGTCAGCCGGTACGCCGGCGCGATCTACATAGCGGAAGGCAACCAGGTTGCGTTCTTCCAGCGCGGCCAGGATTGCGGTGTCCTTGACCTGAAAGTTGCCTTCGCCGTGGGCTACCGGACAGAAGATCAGTTCATCGATCTCACTTAGAAACCCGGCCCGAGCCGCGGAGTTGACCTGCAAATGCACCCACCGGCACTCAAAATGCCCCTTTGCGTTCTCCGTCAGGGTCACCGTACGACGCCCAATCTCGCCCAGCGCTGGCCCATCATCCAGCGCAGCATTCCCCACGCTGCGCGCCGCATCGGGCAAAATTCCGGCCTTCACCAATACTTGAAAGCCGTTGCAAATGCCCAACACCGGTTTCCCGCTGTCGACAAAAGCGTATATCTGATCATGGAAGTAGACCTGCAGATCGAGCGCCCAGCGAACGCCTGCGCCAAGGGCATCGCCATAGGAGAAGCCACCGGGCAACAGCAGCAGATCGTAATCCGTCATGCGCCGTTCGCCTGCACGCAACTGGTTGAGATGGACAATCTCCGGCGCACCGCCGGCCAGCTCACACGCGCGGGCGGCTTCGCCATCACGATTGGCGCCCGAGGCGTGGAGGATCAGGATCGAAGGTTGGGCTGCCATCAGTCTGTCTCCCGTTTCCAGGCCTGGACCAACTGAGTCACGGGCAAATTGATTTGAGTCCTGCCGCCATCCTCGATCACCAAATGGTCGTCGGTCGTCACCGCGCCCAGACGCGTCAGCGCCACGCCATCAAAATGAGCCTCAAACGCCGCCGCGTCTTCCGGCGCAACTTCGAGCAGGATGCGGCCATTGGATTCGGCAAAGAGGGCGAAAAGCGTCGTCGAGGTGGATGCGTCTGTCTCGGCACGGTCAGCGGCGATTGCGTCTGCGGAGGACGAGGCGAGCGTGATCTGTTCCAGATCTATGTGGGCGCCGGCGCGGCCGGCAAGGCACATCTCCGCCAAGGCCACAGCCAGTCCGCCTTCGCTGAGGTCATGGGCAGATTGCACCAGCCCGGCGAGCAGCGCCTGATGCAGCGCCCGGTAGCGCGTACGGGGCGCATGGGGCATAGCCGGGGCGATGCCGCCGGTGACGTCGAGCGATTGATGGAGCAGCGATCCGCCCAACTCGGCCCGGGTTTCGCCGACAAGATAGAGCAAATTGCCCGCTCTTTTGAGATCGCTGGTCGCAACGCGGTTCATATCGGGCACGATGGCAATGGCTGAAATCAGCAGCGTGCCGGGAATGGGCTTGCCGTTGAACTCGTTGTAGAGGCTGTCCTTGCCCGAAATAAAAGGCGTGCCGTAGGCAACCGCGCCATCGTAGCAGCCCTCACAGGTGCGCACCAGCGCACCCAGGCGGTCCGGATAGGTCGGGTTGCCCCAGCAGAAGTTGTCTAAAATGGCGATGCGATCGGGGTCAGCGCCCACGGCCACTGCGTTGCGTACGGCCTCATCGATGGCGCTGATCGCCATTGCGTAGGGGTCGCAGAGGCCCAATCGCGGGTTGAGTCCGTTACTCAGGGCAAAGGCCCGGTCGTGCCCCCATGTGCCCAACGGCTTGAGCACCGCGGCATCGGTCGGACCATCCATCTCCGGCCCGGTAAAGGGTCGGACCAGCGTTCCCCCCCGCACCTCATGATCGTAAGTGCGCACGATCGCTTCCTTGGAGGCCACGGACGGATCGGCCAGGAGCGTCAGCAGCAACTCGTTCAGGTCGACTACCCGTTGCAGCGCAGGTTCAGCGTCTTCACCCGGGCTGGCGCTCTCTTTGCGCTTTTCTTGATAGACTGCCGTCATCTGGCGCTGAGGCAAGCCGTCGTGCAGGAAGGCCATGGGGAGTTGGGCCACAACCTGGCCAGCGTAGCGCACGGTGAGCGCCTGATCGCCGCTAAAGTGGCCGAGCACGCTCATCTCCACATCCCACAGCGCGGCTACTTCCGCCACGCGCGCCAGATTGCCCGGCGGCACGGCAATGACGATGCGCTCCTGCGCTTCGGACAGCCAGATCTCCCATGGCGTTAACCCTGGGTACTTGAGGGGCGCGTGGGTCAACTCGATGTCGACGCCCAACTCCTCCCCCATCTCGCCCACGGCCGAGGAAAAACCGCCGGCGCCGCAATCGGTAATCATGGTGTAGAGCTGTTCGTCGCGTGCGGCCTCGACAAACTCAATCAGCCCTTTCTCGGTGATGGGATCGCCGATCTGGACTGCGCTGCCCGAGGTTTCGCTCGTTTCGTGGGTAAGCTCAGCCGAGGAAAAGGTCGCGCCGTGGATACCGTCGCGGCCCGTGCGCCCGCCCAGCGCCACGACAAGATCACCGACCTGGGCCGCAGTCGGATGAGCGCCATGGGGCAGCAGCCCGGCACAGCCGCAAAAGACGAGCGGATTGCCCAGGTAGCCTTCATCATAGACGACAGCACCGTTGACGGTCGGCAGGCCAAGCTTGTTGCCGTAATCGCCAATGCCGGCTACTACGCCGTTGGCAATGCGTTGGGGATGGAGGATGCCATCGGGCAGTTGCTCATGGGCAAAGTCTTGCGGGCCGAAGCAGAGTGCATCAGTACAGGCAATGGGCCGGGCCGAAACGCCCAAAATGTCGCGTACGACGCCGCCAATGCCGGTGTTGGCCCCACCGAAAGGCTCCAGCGCCGAAGGATGGTTGTGGGTCTCAACCTTGAAGGCGAGATCATGCGTTTCATCAAAGGCGATGATGCCGGCGTCATCCACAAACGCAGAATAGAGCCACGTCGGGTAGACTGCATCTGTGGCGGCGCGGATGAACTGCTTGAGCAGACCGTCGATCTCTTCCCGACGAATCTCGTTGCCGTAGGCGTCTTCGTGGGTGAAGTCGATCCGGGCGCGGAAGGTCTTGTGCACGCAGTGCTCGGACCAGGTTTGGGCCAGGGTTTCCAATTCGACGTCAGTCGGCTCACGCCCGGCATCCCGATAAAACTGTTGGATAACGCGCATTTCGGCCAGATCGAGCGAGAGCAGGCGTTCTTTGCTGATGCGTTGCAGGGTCTCGTCGTCAACCTCAGTAATGGCGACCGTCTCGACCTTGTCGCTGGCCGCGGCGTCAGCCCCAAATTGGGGGGAGATCGGCCCCAGGCTGAAGTGCTGAATCGTGGGGTTACTCAGCAGCTTTTCGGCCAGCAGATGCAGTTCGGCATCGCTCAGTGTGCCGTCCAGTTCGTAGCGCGTTGCCGTTGTGACTTCGCAATCGGGCAGGCCAATTTCGACCATCCCCCGGCGCAACTCCCGCGCCGCGACATCGGTCACGCCCGGCCGGGGCGCAACCTCCACGACATGAGCCGAAGCCGCGCCCGCCGGATCCCCCCAGGAGGCGGTTTCGGTGACGGGATCGGCCAACAAAAAAGTGCAGAGTTGCTGGAGCGACTCTGCACCGGGATCTTCTTCCAGAAAATAGATTTGGGTGATGCGACAATCCGTCAGGCCCTGCACACCCAGCGTGGCGGCGTCGCGCAAAATCTGCTGGGTTGCGGCTGCGTGATGCCCTCGGACTTCAATGCGTACGCTCATCGCGGCTCCCCTCTGGCGGCGGGTGTGGGCATTTGCTTTCCGTCGCCTACAGGGTATCACTGCGCGATCAATTCGGCAAAAGTTCGGAGGAAATTGAACGGGGATAGAGCGATGATGGAACGCGGATTTTGCGGATATGGCGGATTCTCGCCGATCGTCTCAATTCTTGTAAGGCCAGCGCCGGTTGAGCC
>CAWEEJ010000057.1:0-72126 GCA_963807905.1 uncultured Chloroflexia bacterium
CGGGCTTAGCTTCTTGGGCGTTGGGGTTCAGGCGCCGACGCCGACTTGGGGCAATATGCTCACTGACGCCCGGTCCTACTTCAAAATCGGCACGCATCTCGTGATCTGGCCGGGCGTTTTGATTATGGTGACGGTCCTTTGCTTCTATCTGGTAGGCGACGGCTTGCGCGATGCGCTGGACCCGCGCAGCTCCTGGCGCTTGCCGAAGTAAAAGCAAAACGGCCTCACCGCCATGGCGGTGAGGCCGTTTTGCTTTTACACGATCTCTGCTAAAGCGCCTACTCGTCGATCACCCACTCGTGCGGATGATCCAGGTAGCCGTAGTAGACCCAGGTAGCGCCCGGCTCAAGCCCGCCAATGCGGCTGTTGCTCACATGGAACATGTTGGGCGCAAAGAGCCAGACATAGGCCACATCCTCGTGGGCAATGCGCTGAATCTCGCGATACAGCTCGGCCGCTCTTCCTCGGCACAGCCAGGTACAGACCGCGCCTCGTCGATTAGGGCATCAATCTCAGGATTGACGTAAGAGGTGATGTTATTGCCGGAGCCAGGGACATCCTGGCGGCTGAGAATCAGGCTCATGAAGGTATTCGGTTCGGCGGCGGCGGCATCGCTGTTAGTCATGGGCGTCGCGTCGAATTTCTGGCCGAAGTAGATATCTTCAAGGTAGTTGCCCCACTCATAATGCTCCACAGCGACGTCAAAGCCAATCTGATTCAGCTGATCCTGAATGATGAGGGCTTCACTCTCAAACATCTGTAGAATGGAGCTGTAGGCAATGGTAAAGGCCAACGGAACGCCGTCCTTGTCGCGCACGCCATCGCCGTCACTGTCAACCCAGCCCGCGTCTTCCAGCAGCGCAATGGCTGCTTCCGGATCGTACTGGTAGGGATCGAGCTCTTCATTGTAGGCCCACCCGGCAACCGGGCTGACCGCGCCCACGAGCGGCGTACCGCCATCCTGCCCCATGGTATCGATCATGTCCTGGGTATTCGTGCCCAGGGCAACCGCTTGCCGCACGCGCACATCGCTAAAGAGCGGATGCGGCGTCTGCTCGACCGGATTTCCATCTTCATCGAAGGCAGGCTGCGGGTCATTCGGATCGGCCCAGTTGAGGGCCAGGAAACCGATTGACGTCTGGGGATAGGAACTCCAAGTCAGATTTTCGAGATTCGAAATCTGCTGGAAGAGGTCGCCCTGCATGGTCATATAGTCGACTTCACCCGCCTGGAGCGCCTGGATGCCAATGGTGGGATCTTCCATCACCATATTCAGCAAATTGGGAATCGCCGGTGCGCCGTCCCAATAGTCCGGATTGGCGACAAAGGCCTCGAACTCGGTGGGGGCCCACTCGTCGAGCACATAGGGCCCGCCGCTGACATTGGGATTCATGTTGAAGTCGCTGTTCTCAAAATCGCTGAAGTCCGCGGCGTACATGTGCGAGGGCAGCAGGCGAATGGCGCTGAGACCCGGCAGGAAAGCGCAGTTGACCTCGTTCAGCACCAATTCATAGCTCTTGTCGTCGATGATGTTGACGGCCACAATCTGTTCCACATTCGACTCGTAGACCGTTTCGATATCCGACTGGATCGCCTCGATCATGAACTTTGCGTCGGCTGACGTGATAGGCGTGCCGTCGCTCCAGGCAGCGCCTTCTTGAATGGTGAAGGTGTAGGAGAGCGTATCTTCGGAGACCTCCCAGCTCTGCAGGCCCGGCACCGGCGCGCCGGTGGTATTATCCGTATTGACAAGCGGCGGCCAGAGCAGATTCCGGGCTTGAATCGACGCGCCGTCACTGGTAAGCGCCGGATTCCAAGATGTTAAGTTGCCCATATTGCGAATGACAACGGTCCCTTCCGGTCCCGCGGCTTGCGGGGCATCTCCACTTTCGGCGCTTGGCGCCGGCGCAGGCGCACAGGATGTCAGCAGCATAAGACTGACAATGCCAAACAAGACAAGGTTGCGAAGTTTTGTCATTGGTTCTTCTCCTGGAAAATTTTGGGCGAATAGGTAGCCAGAAAAGCGAGGCTTACCTTACCATGCAAACTCTGTTCCGGCAACGTCTTTACAACGCACGCAGCCATTCGCAGTTTGCGAGCCAAATGCACCTTTACCGGATCGTCAAGCTCGCCAAATCACGCGGATAGTAGGTCATCATTTCGATGCCGTCTTCCGTGATGGCCACCGTGTCGGAGTGGCGGAAGCCGCCGAGTTCGGGCACATAGAGCCCCGGCTCTACGGTGAAGACCATGCCCGGTTCGATGATGGTCCGATCGCCGATGTCGAGGAAGGGGCCCTCATGATAGCGCAGCCCGATGGCGTGGCCCGTATGGTGCTTCCAGTAGGGCAGCAGGTCATGAGTTTCGTAGTAAGCGCGCAGGGCCTTGTCAACCTCCGCGCATGCGATACCGGGCTTCATGGTGTTGAAGGCCAAGTCCTGCAGCGCAACCATGTGGTCAAAGATATGCCGCTGTTCGTCCGTTACCGGTTCGATGAACATCGTGCGCTCGAGCTCCGAGTGGTAGCCCCACATGGGCGCGCCCGCCCCGGTCACCAGCACGTCGCCCGGTTGAAAGGCAATGTTGTTGGCCAGGGCATGGGGGATCGCGGCGTTGCGCCCAATCTGCCCGCGATAACCTGCGCTCGCTCCGGTTGAAAAACCGCTTTGCGCACGATAGATGGGGCCGATGGCGTCGAGCATCGCCAGCGTCGCCTCGTGCCCTGCCCGGCTGCTGACTTCCGTTTCGGTCGCTCCCGCCTCGGTATAGCGTTGCAGCAGGACATGGGCCAGATTGCCCCATTTGACGCTCTCGCGGATCAACGCCAATTCTGCCTCACTCTTGATCGCCATGCGATCTTCCATAAAGGCCGTCACAGACTTGACCGGGCTTCCCATCAACTCACTCAGGCTCGGGCCGCGATAGCCCATCACCCAGGGATATCCATCCGTATCGGCCCCAATGGCGGCGCCATCCACGCCAATGCCCATCTCTTGCAGAAGTTCCTTGAAGAGCGCCATGGGATGGGGATCGTCCGGATATTCCGGATAGTGGGCCACCCGATCGATGAGCGCATTCGCCTCGGCGTGCTCGACTTCGAGCCTGGGGACAAAGAGCGCTTTTTCACCGCCTGAATTCATGGCAAAGGCAATAGGCCGTTCGGTGGGAATGAAGGCGAAACCGGTATGGTAGAGGACATAGAAAGCGTCGAAAAGCACCACGCCCGAGAGCTTCTCAGCCTGGAGGTGCTCTAAAAGGCCGTCGGCACGCGTCTGAAACTCACTTTGGGTAATGGCGATGGAAGCTTGCACAGAATTTTTCCTCTCAGCTGTACGATTGACAGAGCAGAAACCAAACAAATTACAGTCTATGGGAAAAGCGATCCGTCGCCAAGCTGCAGGCCGCCCGCTCGTTCCAGGCCATCCTGACGACACAACCCACCGAGCAAACGCGCATAGGCTGCCAAATCACCGCGGCTTCCGTCCTACAAAAACACATTTATCCCACACTATCCCACACGGTCTGTGGGATAGTGTGGGATAAATGTGGGATAACGACGCTTTCTGTGTGGGAAAGCTGTGGGATAGCGTGGGATCCGTTGCGCAACATGGATTTTCCTCCCAAAAATCGTTGACAGTGGCAGACGGCACTGCTATGCTGATGCAAGCTGCCGCTCTCGCTAGCGGTCCGCGTTGGCGATTCCCTCTACCCCGTACCACGCTTCCGCTTTGCCATGGAGAAATGAGCGCATAGATGCACAAAGTCAAGGTCCTCTCGCTTCTCTTCATCCTTTTGCTGGCGGCGTTGACGCTTGGGGCCACCTCGGTCCAGGCCGCTGACGCTGACACCGGCTTCATTGGTCCGCTTGTGGATCAGCCGTGTCGCTGTCACACGCTGATTGCAGCGCAAGCCGTCGACGGCCTGCTCTATGCGGCGGGTGACGGGGCCGGCGCCTTCCGTTCCGAAGACGGCGGCGTCACCTGGACGGCCATCAACGCCGGACTGCCTTCGCACCGCATCCGGGCGTTGGCCGTCGCCCCCGCCCAGCCCAGCACGCTCTATGCCACCATTGGCGTCACGCCGTACCGCAGCGACGACGGCGGCGAGCGCTGGCGTCAGGTGGCCGCCAGCGTGGTACCGGCAAGCGATGGCGACGCCACGCACACCCCCATGCTCCTCGTCCACCCGACCGACCCGCAGATCGTGCATGCGCTTTCCGCGGAATTCTTCTTTCTTGGCCAACGCCAGCTCCTCACGTGGTCAACCGATGGCGGCGCAACCTGGCAGGTCAGCCGCAGTGGCGGCATCTATGACCTGACCTATTCGCCCGGCCCTGAAATCAGCCTCATCGCCACAGTCGAGGCCTATCCGGAAAGCGTCCTGGAACAGAGTGACGACTTGGGCGAGACGTGGCGCACATTGGGGGCTAGCCTGCCCGCGGCGGTGCGCCACGTCCGCTTTGCCGACGCCATGACGGGCTATGCCGTGGATGCCGAAGGTCGCGGCGTCTATCACACGGCGGATGGCGCCGCGACCTGGGCGACCATCAACGACGGCCTGCGCAACACCTTCGTCCAAGTCCTGTTCGTCGTGGATGCAGACACTGCTCTGGCCGCGACCGCCGGCGGCGCACTTGCCGGCTACGATCGGGCCACCGGCCAGTGGACGGAGTTGGCCTCGCGCGAAGCCACGCCCTTCACAGAGGTCTCGGCCTTGTCCGCCAACGCCTCCGCAACGCAATACTATGCGGCCACGGACCGCGGCATCTGGACCAGCCTGGACGAGGGGCAGACGTGGCGGCCCACTAATCAAGGCTTAACCACAGAGCGCTTTGCCATCAACGATCTCGCGTTTGATGCCGCCAATCCCGGCGCGCTCTGGACCGCGGCTGACGAGGGCCTCTTTGCACGCAATGAAAACCTGACATGGCAACGAATCGAGTTGCCGGATGACATGCAGTCGGTGGCGGTACGCGCAGTCGCAAGCGCAGCCGGCGCACCCGACACAATCTTTGTGGCTACAGATCAGCAGCTCTACAAGAGCAGCGACCGGGGCGCTTCCTGGCAGGAGCGCGGTGCGGGCATCGAGCCGCCTCTGCTCCCGGGCGTACGCCAGAACGGAGCCACGGGCGTCACGCTGCGCACGGTGGCCGTTGACCCGGCCGACGCCGACCGCGTCTTTGTCGGTTCCGACCAGGGGCTCTTTGTCAGCGAGGATGGCGGCGCGAGCTGGCGCAACGTGCCTGAATTGGTCCAGCTCAAGAATTGGCCCATCTACCCCGAAGTCAGGCAGATTGTCATCGACCCGGCTGTCCCCACCGTCGTCTATGTTGCCGTACGGCTGGACATCGGCCTCTCGTATCAGACGGAGATCTTCAAGAGCACGGACGGCGGCGCGAGTTGGACGGTCCCCAGCCGGGGCGGCGCCGGCATGCGTACACCCCATAGCGTCACCCCTGATCCCACGGGGCCCAACCGCCTCTACGGTGCGGCGGCCAGCGGATTCTGGCATAGTGAAGATGGCGGCTTTCGCTGGACAAGAATCGGCCGTAGCGAGATAAATTTCATCGAAGTCGTCGTCTTACCGAGCCAGCCGACGACGCTGGCGGCGCTGACCGCGGACTATTCCTTTACTCTCGAGCCTGACGCCCTGCAGCTGTCAGCCGATGGCGGGGAGACGTGGACGCTCATCGGCGCAGAGTTGGCCGACCTGGAATTTACGCGGCTCTTTGCCGCGCCGGACGATCCGACCGCGTTCTACGTGGGCACCCGGTACGGCGGTCTCTTCCGGTTCGATCTGCGCGCAAATCAGGTCTATTTGCCCCTTGTCAGAGAATAGGAAATTGGCCATGCGGACAGAATCAAGGCTCATCATCACGCAAATCACGCGCTGGCTCTGCTGCATCATAGGCTTGATCGGCTTGAGCCTGCTGGCCGCCCCGGCCAGCGCCCAAGATGTGGATGCCGGCTGGATCCCTATCGGCCCCGATGGCGGACTACGCGGCAGCGTTGTCGTACATCCGGAAGATCCAACGCAACTCTTTATTTTTGAGCGCTATGCGCAACAGCCTCTCTACCACAGCGCTGATCGCGGCGACAGCTGGCAGCCGCTCAGCGAAACGGGCTACACCCGCTTTTTCTTCATCGAGCCGTATGCGCCCTATCGCCTGATTCATGGAGCAAGCGAAGGCGTGCTCGTCAGCGCCGGCGCAGGCGAGGCGTGGGAGCCGCTCAGCGCAGAGCTGGCGACCATGCAAATTGTCGGCATGCAAGCGGCGCCCAGCGCGCCGGGTCGCCTCTACGCGCGCACGCCACGCCAGGCCCTGCGCAGCGACGACGGCGGCGCCACCTGGCAAGCGATTGGCACGGCCAACTTCTCCATCTTCGACATCATCGTCTCACCGCTGGACGAGGATCTGCTCTTTATTGCTACAGAAAATCGCCTTCTGCGCAGCCAGGACGGCGGGCGCACGTGGCAAGAGCTAAGCTCGGGCCTCAACGGCAGTTCTTCTTTGGTTGCCAGTCCCTTCGACCGGGGGACGCTCTACACCAGCACATGGCGTGGCGCCGGGCGCATGAGCACAGATGCCGGCATCTCTTGGCGTAGCCTCGACGTAGGCTCGGGCGAGTTCGTGCTCCATCCGACGCAAGCCGAGACGCTCTTCTTTATTACCACGACGGGGCGTCCCAATAACCTCTTTATCAGCGAGGATGGTGGCGCAAACTGGCGCGTGCTGGAGCATGGCCTTGCGCCCACGCACAGCATCGACACATTGACCATCGACCCGACCGATCCAGCCGTCTGGTATGCCAGCGCTTCCGTCAGCTATGATCAGAATTCGCTCTTCAGATCAGATGATGGGGGCGCATCCTGGCAGCCGATCAACAACGGCATCAGCGCGCATGGGGTCGAGTACTTCGCTTACAGTGGGGATCAGGCGCGGCTCTATGCCGCGACAGAATTTAGCTTGTTCTGGCGCAATCTTCCGGACGGCACTTGGACGGAAAGTGCGCTGCCGGCCTCCTCGGGCTACAATGCCAGATTGGATGTCGATGCTGCGGACAGGCAACGAGTTTTTCTACTGACCCAAGGATCGCTCTTCCGCACCGACGACAGCGGCGAATCGTGGAACGAAATCTGGCCGGATGCGGAAGCAGAGCCACTGGTGGACTTCATCGCCCTGCCAACCACGCCGACGACGCTGATTGCCACGCCGGGCGCGCCCAACCTCTGGATCAGCCGCGACGGCGGCGAGAGCTGGCAGCAGACGCTTGATCAGCCGGGTCAGGGCGTGGCTTGGCCCGGCTGTAGGCCCCTTGTGTCGCTGGCTCATCATCCGGCATTGCCCGAGACGGTCTATTTTTTCACTGACGGAGAGGTCTTTCGCTCGCAGGATGGCGGCGCAAGCTGGCGACAGACGGCTCTCTTCCCTACCGTGGTGCCCGATACGCCTTTCGGATGGTGTAGCGCACCGATGGCCGTCGAGGCAGAGACGGGCGAGGTCTGGCTGGGCAGCGAGGATCAAATCTGGCGCAGCGATGATGAAGGCGTGACGTGGCGCACGCTCTCCGCCACTCGCTTTCAGAATGTGAGCGCCATCAGCCTGGCTGCCGCCAAACCGGGCGCGGCTGCGATAATCGACGGCGGCCGTATTCTGGTCAGCCACGATGGCGGCGTCACCTGGGCGGCCATCACCAATGAGCCAAACGGACCCTACCCGTCGCAGATTGAGCTTGCCCCGGACGCCGTAGCAACATTGACCGCTTCATTTTCCGCCGATCAAGGGCTCTTCACGCGCGTGGTTGAACTTGAAGCTTCGTATCTTCCAATCATGAAAACAGACTAGATGACAACAATTTTGCGGCCGCTGAAGCAGCTGGCCGACTACATCCTGATCATCAGCGCAGGCGTGCTGTATGCGATTGCGCTCCGTTACTTTGTTTTGCCGTCCAATGTCATCCTGACCGGGACGGAAGGGGTCGCCACTGCGCTCTCCTACTACTTCGACAGTTACCAACTCTTCATTGTCCTGTACGTGATCTTTCAGACAGTGTTGCTCATATTTGCCTATTTTTTTGTCAGCCGCGTCTTCGCCGCCCGCTCGGCGATGGTTGTGGCGACGGTCGTCATCTGCCTGGCCTTCTTTCCAGAGTTGAGCTTTGCGCGGCCGGAACCCTATAACGAGCGGCTCATTTTGGTTATCTTTGGGGGGCTGCTGGCCGGGGTGGCCAAAGCGCTTGCGTTTACGCATCGCGGGTCAACGGGCGACGAAGATATCATCGGGGCCTACTTTGCCATGAAGTATCTCAAGCCTGTCGGTTCGATTGCCGTCTTTTCGGCCATCGGCTCGACCGCATTTGGCCTCTTCACCGAATATCTGAAGTATGGCGACTTTGAGATGGTCGTCAACACGCTCATGTACACCTGCATCTATATCTTCATATCGACGGAGACATTGAACAATCTCTATCGAAAGTTCAAGATCACAATGGTCGTGATCATTACGCGCAAGCAAAAAGAAATGGGCGGCGCCATCGTCGCCGGATTGAACCATCGTACCTATACGGTACAGGAAGGAGTCGGCGGGCGCAGCAATGAATCATTCCACATGGTGAGAACGATTATCACCCACGAAGAACTACCGTACGTAATTGATCTGATCGAAGAAACGGACCCGGAGTGCTTTTACTATCACCATGACCTCGAAGGCGTTTCGCGCCGATACTACATCACGCCGATCGGCTGACCAACGACTGGCATGCTACGAAGGATGAACGACGCGCAGCCACCTGCCATCGCCACGGCCAATTAGTAAGCGCCGGTCAAGCAGCGCCGTATTCACGCGTCCCGGGGGGAGCTACAAGATGGGAATCTGCTGCAACTGGCCATCGACGCGGCGCAAGAGGATGTACATGGGCACGCCCTGCTCGGCCCAGAAGCGCGTGGCGCCCTGGAGAATCGAGAGCGCGATCGCCCACTCCTTGGGCGAGCTGTTGGCGAAGTATTGGGGATACTCGTAGAGCAACACATACCCCTTGGCTCGATCCCAATTGAGATCGCGAATCATCTCTTCAAACGCGTCCCAATTCTGACCGCCGTACGCGGGAAACCCCATAGCGCTGCCCGTTTCCTCGATAAAGGAAGCCTTGTCGGTGATCAGCCGGCCATCGAGATAGTAGAATTGCCAACCGAAGTCAGCCAGGGCATCGGCCATTTCACTTGGATGGGCATCACCTCGATAGCGATAGACTCCAGGCTCCACCGCGCCGCTGACCAGCTTTTCCGCTTGCCACATTAGAACGCCACCTCGCTGAAGCTGTCGTAGTGATCGTCAGTATAGTACATTTCGCCATCCTCGCCGGTGACGATGCGCCGTGCGCCCCGGTCATTCTCGCCCGGCGTGATGACCGTATATTCGTGGTAGTAGCCATAGTCCTCATCGGGCAGAATCCCTTCCCGGTTCTCAAAAACGACGCCATCGCGATCGTACGGGAAGGGACCGTCCTGCTCGATCAGTTCGATGGTATCCTGAGCCTGTGACGGCAGATCTTCGTAGAGGATGACGGGCAGGCCGCTCTGCGAGACGGGCGCGTCGGCCCGACTCACCTGTGGCACACTGCTGACGCCGTCGGAGCTTATCTCACCAAGGCGGGTGGCCAAACCGCGTACGTCGCCGCCCATGGCGAACACAATGGCGCCGATGATCAGCAGCACAACGATACCGGCACAGCCCAAATTGCGCTCGCGCTCGCCGGATGGGTTTTCTGACATGGATCGGTCCTTCATTTCTGTGGTTTATCGGGCGGGCTGGCCCATCATTGCTATCCAGCATAGTATACCCTACGTTGGATGAAAAACAGCGATTGCCCGGAAACGCCATCGTTAGATCCATGCCGCCACGCGATCCGCTCGCACGGGCAGTCAAAGTCGGTATCCCACCACTTCATCCACGAGAAACGTCACCGTCGATCCGGTTGGTTTCGACAAGCTCAACCGGCGCTGACCCATTTCCGAGATCACCACGCGGTTTCCAGGTAGGCGTGCTCTCTAGGCGGGTGTCGGGGAACAGATGTTATCCGCGCCCCCTCGCCCAGTCCGCACGGGGCGCGGACGACGGTCGTCACGAGTGGCGCTCCCGTCCAGGTCGCTTCGTGGCTTTCCACCACACACACCCTAATGCAGGCTTGTAGTGGAATCATGCCGCGGGCAGATCCAAAAAATGACCGAGTTCATCGAAGAGCCGTCGCACCGCGTCCGCCTTGATCTCGTGGCGCGCCTGGCGACCGACCTGGCGCGTCTCGATGAGGCCCGCTTCGCGCAAAATTTTGGCATGCACGCTGACCGTTGGCCGTGCGATCTCCAGAAACTCGGCCATCTCCGTGTTGTCCATGGCAAAATTACGGATCAGGCGCAGGATGATGAGCCGGGTCGGATCGGCCAGCGCCTTGGCGCCCGCAGCCAGCTCATCAGACGCCTGGCGAAAGAGCTCATATTGGAATTCCGGGCCGCCAAAGGTGATGTAGAGCCAGGCGTCGTCGGCCAGCAACAGATCGATGAGGCCAAAGGGTTCGATCTGGAAGAAGACACTGCGCTCGCCTTCGGTGACGGCGCGACGGACGCCGGCGCGGCTGCGCAAGGGATTCTGGGGAGCAAGCCATTCAATCTTCGGAATGCCATGCCCTGCGCTGCCACCCAGCGCCTCAATCGCCCGTACTTCCTGCGCCTGCATGAACGCTTCCCGCTCCACGCGCCAGGGCGCATAGCTCTCGTAGTAGAAGCGGTCCATCCAATGCCAGAAGCGGGCGTGCAGATCGCCTCCAGGCATGACGCGCAGAAGCTGCGCGGCCCAATCCGTCAACCGGCGCGTCATGGCATGCGGGTCGCTGCTCTCCAAGCCCAGATCGGCATGCACGCTGCGGGTAAATGCCGCCAGCCCCGTTGCCAGCTGCGCGGCGACATCAAGCGAAGCGGCGACATCAAGCGAAGCGGCGACATCGGGCGAATCGCCGACTTCAGCGCCGGTCGCGGCCAGCGCGGCAACGGCATCGCCCGGGGTCAGTTGGCGCATGGCCAGGGTGGCGCGGCTGTACTCCGTCTCCTGCAGGACGCCGGCAAGTTGGCCCAGGGTGGCAAGATAGGTGTCGGAACCCGGGCGCTCGCTGCCAAAAACGACGCCAAGTTCGACCAACAGGTCGAGATCCATGCTGGCCGTGAGCGGCTCGACCAGCGTGTGGGTGGCCGTCAGTCGATCGCGTTCGCCGATCAGCCAGATCGCGGCATTGAGTTCACCAACGATTGAGTGGCCGATGCGCCAGGTGAGGGGCGCTTCGGTCTCGGCGCCTGTAGGCGGTAGTTGCGCCATCATCACGCGGCCTCCATTTCCGCTGCCACAACCGGGACACGCTCGGGATCGGCTGGCGGCTGGCGGCGCACCATGAGGGCGGTAGCCGCTGCCACCAGCCCCAGCGCCAGCGTGCTCCAAGAGAAGAAGCTGCCGATGGAGAAGAAGGCGGGCACGATCAGCGGCGTCACGACGATGGTGATCAGCTGGGCCGCGGCGATGGTGCTCTGAAACATGCCGCTCACGCGCCCCAGTTGGGCCGGCGGCGAAAGCAATTGGAGCAGCGTGCTGACCTGAACAATGATGAGCCCGTTGCCCAGCCCGCCGACAAAGGCGCCGGCGGCGACCAGCCAGCGAATCAAGGCGGGATCCCCAAGGCGGGTCCCAATGGCGATGCTCAAGGGCAGCACCGCGAGCAGCAACAGGCCGACAATCACATCGTGCCACGGATTGACCGTGCGCTTGCGCAGCATGAGCGCCAGCCCCGCCAGCACGGAGCCCAGACCCACGAGACCGATCAGTATGCCAAAGAGCCGTTCATCGGCCTGGAGGACATCGCGCACGGCGATCGAGGAGAGCACGTCGAAGCCCATGATGACCAGCACGCCCAGAAAGGTGACTACAAAGACCATCTGCAGGGCCGGCGTCGATCTAAGCGTCTGCCAAACGCGCTCGCTGCCAGAGTGTAGCGGCGCCCCGGTCACCGCATCCAGCGCCTCCCGGTCCAGCGCATCCGCATCCGCCTGGACGGGCGGCAGCGACGGCAGCCGGGTCAACACCAGCGCGGCCAGGCCAAAGGTAGCGATGTCGAGCAGCATCGCCCGTTCCGGCCCCAGCCCGGCCACGATCACGCCGCCGAGGATCGGTGCGCCGATCTTGACAAATCCGGCCAGCTGTTGGAGCAAGGCATTGGCCTGGGTCAGATCATCGCGCGCCACCAGCTGGGGCACGCTGGCCTGACGCGCCGGCATCATCAGCGCGGCAAAGATCGTATGGCACATGAGCAACGGGTAGATCAGCAGTGAATTGCCCACGAGCATCAGGCCGATCACGGGTAGCGCGGTCAGGAGTTGAGAGGCAATCATCAGCCGCTTGCGATCCTGTCGATCGGCCAGCCACCCGGCAACGGGCCCCATCAGCAACATGGGCGCCAGCCCCGCCAGCATGATGCCGCTGGCGTGGAGAATGGTCCCTTGTCCGTCAAAGACGACCACGGCAAAGAGCGCCATCATGGTAACCCAGGTGCCCACACCGCTGACCGACTCTGCCAGCCCGATGATCCACAGTGAGCGGTTGTGCAGTACGGCTTGCATGTTGCTCTCCTCGACATGCGTAGTCAAATAACTACGCATTATTGTAACGAGGGTTTGGCACGCTGTCAACCCCCAATTTTCGAGCGTGGGCAAATGCGCTACAATTCTGGACAGGGCGCGCACGCCAAGCGTTTGGCCAAATCATGCCGGTGGCGGCTCTGACCGATCACCACAGAAAGAGAACCCCATGCCTATCGAAGATCAATCCGCGCGTCGGCAAGCGCTCTATGCGCTTCTCGGTGAGCTGCCGCCACACGACCGCCCCATCACCGCAACGACCATCAACGTCACCGAACGCGACGGCTATCAACTTGAGACGCTGGTGCTCGATCTCAACGGCGAGGAAGCGGTGCCGGCCTACTTCGTCAAGCCGCTCGGCGCAGAGGGGCCGCTGCCCTGCGTGCTCTACAATCACGCCCACGGCGGTGATTACGAGCTGGGGAAGGATGAATTGCTTGACGGGCGCCGGCGCGCTGCACGATCCGCCCTATGCCCAGGCGCTCACCGCACGGGGCTATGCCGCCCTCTGTATCGACCACTGGTGCTTTGGCGAACGGCGCGGCCGCAGCGAGAGCGCCACGTTTAAGGAGATGCTCTGGCACGGGCGCGTGCTCTGGGGCATGATGGTCTATGACAGCGTGCGTGCGGTCGACTATCTGGTCTCACGTCCCGACGTGAACGCGGCGCAACTGGCCACGCTGGGCCTTTCCATGGGCAGCACCATGGCCTGGTGGGTGAGCGCCCTCGATGAGCGCATTGGCGTCTGCATCGACCTCTGCTGCCTGACCGACTTCGACGCGTTAATCGAGGCGCAGGGGCTCGACAGCCACGGCGTCTACTACTACGTGCCCGGTCTGCTCAACCATTTCAGCAGCGCGCAGATCAACGCACTGATTGCCCCCCGCCCCCACCTCAGCCTGGCCGGCGACTACGATCCGCACACGCCGGCGGCGGGCCTGACCCGCATCGATCAAGAGCTCCGCAGCGTCTATGCCGCGCATGGCGCGCCGGAGGCCTGGCAGCTGCAACGCTATGCCATCGGTCACTTTGAAACCGCGGCCATGCGCCACGAAGTGCTGGCCTACCTGAAGAAATGGATGGTCTAGGGAAAATGTTTCTTGCGGCTTTGGCCAAAGTTTTGCCCATCCTGCTCATCATCCTGGTGGGCGTGGGCCTGCGCCGCCTGCGCTTCCTCGCACCGGCGACAATCGACGACCTGAAGAAACTGATCATCAACATCACCCTGCCGGCCGCCCTCTTCCTCGCCTTTGCCCGCGTCACCATCGAGGCGCGCTATGTGCTGATCGCTGCGAGCGTCTTCGGCGCATGCTGGTTGATATGGCTTTTTGGACGCTGGCTGGGGCCGGTGCTGGGAATCCGCTCGGCCTATTTCCCTTCACTCATCACCGGCTTCGAGGCAGGCATGCTGGGCTACGCCATCTACGGTGCGGTCTATGGCGCGGAGAATCTCTACAAATTTGGCATCGTCGATTTGGGTCAGGTGCTCTTTGTCTTTTTTGTGCTGGTGCCTGGCCTGGCCCGCATGAGCAGCGGACCGGTCTCCTTTCGCACGACCCTCGTCGGCTTTCTCAAGACCCCTGTGATCCTGGCCATTGTGGGCGGCCTGCTCTTCAATCAGCTGGGGTTGCCCGCAATCTTTGCCGCCGCGCCCCTCCTCAACAGCGTCCTGGAGATGTTGGGGCTGCTTGGCAGCATGACGACGCCCCTGGTTGCGTTGGTGATTGGCTACGGGTTGGCGCTTGAGCCGGGCGCGCTGCGCGGACCAATCGTCACAGCCGGCGCGCGGCTGCTGATTTGGCTGGCGTTGGGTATTCCATTCGCCGTCTGGGTCGTCGGGCGCATGCTGGGGCTGGACACCGCGTTTCAGGCCGCGGTCGTGACCATGGCGCTTCTGCCCGGCCCTTTTGTCATCCCCATGTTCATGCCCCACGCCGGCGAGGATGAGTATGCCTACGTCGTCAACACCCTGACCGTGGGCACGCTGGTGACGCTCTTCGCCTATGCGCTGGTGCCGGTCTTCTTTCCGCCGGCCGGGTAGTGATGTGTCAAGCGTAAACTGATGGAAACCGTAGGTCCGGCATCCCTGCCGGACAAGCTTCGCCGTCACATGACCTTGTTCTGCAGTGTGGCCGACGATTTCCGACAAATCGTCGGCGCGACGTCAGGTCCCGTTGACATTTGGTCGTAACGTCCCCGGCACGGGCGCCTACAAGTCCGCTAATCGGATATTCAGCCTCCCGTGCCGGGGACGAGCCAGGCGCAAAGTCGGTCGTTTTCGAAATGTCAACAGAGCACTAGCAACCTCAGTGGATCAATGCCGGAAAATATCTACTTTCGTATCACGGGAAGCCACAGATTGTGGTCACTCTTCGATGCTTGCGGACGCGCGTACAAAAAGCCGCCTGAAACCTTGTAAGTTGAACTTGCGACAATCGCAGCCGAGGGCTGACCGATGACCGTCACGACTGAATAGCTTTCAGAGTTGACCGCGGCCCCACCCATTGCAATGGTGCGCTGCACGACCGCGGTATTGGGCGCTTGCGCGGCTGCCAGACCGCAGGGAAGAAGGAAAACGACCAGCGCGAGCAGTAGGACGATACGCTTCATCTCAACCTCCCCTAGTCGATGTCGACAAATAGTGGCACCGTGCCGGCTGCTTCATCGAGCGCACCGGCCACTTTGCCAATGGCGGGTCCGTCAGAGTCCCCCGACCGCTCGCGCCAGCTCACCGCTCGTTGATAGAGCCACCTTGTCACCGATCTGCCAGCCTGTGGCAACGGCAAGACTGTTCAGGTTAACTGCCGGGGCTAAGCCGTCGGTGATGATAACCAGATAGCCGTTTGGTTCGCTTGCGCCGATGGCCGGCGTAAAATCGATCTGTTCAGATTCGTCCTCGAGGACACGTGTTGCGACGGACATCGATTCGGCGGCCACGCCGATGACGGCGTTGCGATTCTCGGCATCGACCTTGGCCACGGCCAGCATGGGCTCGGTTCCTTCAGGTGAGGGCGCGACCCCGACCATGGCAACCAGATCACCGGGCTGGATGGCCGTCTGCCCCAGGTTCACCACGAGCGAGCGACTGCTTGCCGAGCGGTCAACGATGCCATTCGTATTGATGCCGCCAATGCCGCCAAAATAAGCATCGTACGATGAGCCGTTGCCCTGCACATACATGCCCCGGTATTGAGTGCTGAAGATCCGCGCCCCATACCCGCCTTCTCCCGCAGAATCAGTGCCCCGTGCGAAGAGCCCCTTGCCGCCTTCAAAAAAGCCCCCTTCATTGTAGAAGGTGTGGCTGTTGGAGGTGTCGCCGCGACCGTAGACGCCGACGCCCTGGTTGCTTTGACCATAGACACCCGGCGCCAGGATATTCGGGTGGCTGCGATCGCCATTGCTATACCCATAGACGCCAATGCCGTTGGTGCTATAGAAATAGCCGGCATAGCCCCGGTTTGCGTCGCTGCCGCCGTCAAAGCCATATACGGCAAATCCATCTTCAGTCTGACCGTAGACGGCACGTCCGCTTGGGGCCAGACCATAGATCGCATTGCCGGTAGTTGATTGACCGAAGATCGCACCGCGGTTAAACGCGAATGCATCGTTGTTCATCTGCACATCAAGCACGTAATTATTGGGAAATGCGTTGGCTGTCCCTTTGATGATGGCGCCGGGACGCAACGTATGGGCCATGGGGGTCGGCAAGATTTCCTGACGCGGCGTCAGCAATTCGCCGTTGATAGACTGGGCCACCCATAGCGCTTCACCATTGAAAACATCCGTCGTCGTGTCGAGTCTCACCTCAAACAGGCCGTCACGGACGGCGACCTCAATCAGCCCGCTATCCCAAAGCAGGTCACCGTCAGCCGGGCCGTTATAGAGCTCGAATTGCATGAAAAATGGGCCGTCAAGCGGCAGATCGTCGGCATCGGTGAGGTAGCCTTGATAGGTGATGGCGTCGCCAACGATCGAACCCGAGGCAAGCAACGATTCCGCCGGAGCAGCCCCCACCCAACGGGGCCAGTACGCGCCGAGTAGGCCGAGCAGCAACAGGCCGATGGTGACCACTAGCAGTGGAGGAAGGTGGCTTCTTTGGTTCATCTCTGCTCCTTTGGGCGGTTACTCGCCGCGCGAATCGATCACTGCTGCAATTGTACTTGCAGTGTCAAGGCAGGGACGTACCCTGCGTCAAGAGTCAAGCTCCGCTGCACGGCTCGACGAGCCGCAGCAAGATCACCCTGTTCAAAGTGGACTGTGGCAAGGCCAAGGTGATATTCGGCGGAATCGGGCTGCCATTTGGTTGCCTGTTCGAACGCCGCCAGCGCAGCGGGTAGATTGCCCGCTTGCAAGTGCGACCACCCCATAATGCCAAAGGAGATCGCATCCGTTGCGTCGAGATCGACCGCCTGTTGTGCGAGGGCCAACGCCAACGCGCCGTCGCCCGACCGCAGCGCCAGTTTGGCGTACTGTTGATGGGTCAACGCAATCGTTGGCGCCAGCGAAATGGCCCGTTCATAGGCGCGATAGGCCGGCGCAACACGTTCAGGCGCGCCCGCCGCCGCCCGGTCGTAGATCGCAGCAAGATGAGTGTACAGAACCGGATCAGTCGGACGCAGCGCGATTGCCGCGTCCATTGCGCGGTAGGCCCGATCATAGTGGCCCAGTTGGGCCGCGGTCAGCGCGCCGGCAACATGATAGGCGGCGCGCTGGGGCTGAAGCTGAACGGACGCCGTGTAGTGCGTCAATGCCGCCAGCGTATCGCCGCGGCTCAGCGCTTGCGTGCCGCGCCAGCTATGCATGTCAGCACGCAAGGGACGAACGCTGCCCTGCCAGACAATCCAGCCGAGGACAAACACGCTGGCCACCATCACGGCCTTACGGCCCCAAGCCGGCACGGAGCGACCCGATGACAAAGAACTGACATCAGCATCCCGGCGGGTTGTGGTCGCCGTCACGATCGCCAAGAGGAGCCAGAAGACGACAGCAGTCGCCGCAACGTCGAAGAGGAATAGATTCCCGGCAAGCTGCGCACAGAGGGCCGCGAGACACGCTGTCAGCCAGGAATGAGCAGGATCTTCGTCGATAGGCGGGCGTTCGCCGCCGGCCTCTGTGGTCGTCAATTGCCGCCAGCCGCTCCGCAGGACTTGCGCAACGAGGAGGATGAACAACCCCGTCGCCACAATGCCAAAATTGAGCGACCAGTCGAGCAGCCAGTTGTGGGCGCGATCCACAACGATCCCGCGTCCCTGATAGTAGACGAGTTCAGGCGGATAGACGGACGGAAAGTACAATTCCAAGCTATCAGCCCCATAGCCAAGCCAGAGGCGCGGCCACAGAAGACGCAAGGATGCCCGCCAAATCGTCAAGCGCGCGGCGATTGACCCACCACCGTCAAGCGCCTGCGGCAGCAAGAGCAGCAATCCGCCGACGACCACCGCTGCCCCGACCAACCCACTGACCCACTGCGTGCGCGGGGACCAACGCGGCGCCGCGCGCAGCCAAAAAAGTGCACATATTCCCACAACAGCGGCGATCCACGCCGCGCGCGCCTGACTCAATGCAATAACCAGAATACTGAGAACGAGCAGTGCGGCATAGCTGTAGCGCTGCGCCTTCGTCTTTGCGATCTGAGCCGCGGTCAGGATCAACGGCAACAACAGTGCCAGATAGGCGCCGGTGAAATTGGCGTGCCCGAGTGTTGTCGTCATGGGACTGCGGGCATCGGTCATGAGCGGCAACGGCTGCCAACCAGACGCCTGCAGAAGACCGAGCAGAACGATGGGCACGGCAGTCAGCACGATGGCATGTAGCAAGCGCTGCCCTTGCCGCGCGTCAATTTGCGTTGCGACGCAGGCAAAGAGCAGCAGATAGCTGATCTGCGTCAGAACGCCATTTGCGCGATCAAGCGAGCCAAAGATGGCAATATAGCGATTGGGGCTGAAGAGCGTAGAGAGGATTAGGACAAGCGCAAGGATGATCAGTATCGTACGAATTTGAGGCGGGAGTGGCTTTGGCCGAAGGCCGCTGATCCAGCCGGCGAGCCACAAAAGGATCAGCGCTGCGACCAACGTCCGCAACAACCATATTTTCGACGCCTCGAATTGCTGTTCAACCCACAGATTGACAAAGAGCGGCGTCAACAGGGCGATCAAGAGCCACGTCGCCTCCTGCCACGCATGCAGCGGATGCCCGGTTGCGTCGCGTTGTGGGATCGTCAAGCGCTGAGTCTCGGATTTCTACGGGGAAAGTCAATCGTAAATGCGGTTCCTTCGCCAATGCTGCTCTCGACGCTGATCGTCCCGTCGTGGGCTTCAACCAGCTGGCGCGCGATGGCGAGTCCCAGACCGCCGCTGGCGCCATCGCGGTGGCTGCGCGCCGGATCGCCGCGCCAGAAGCGATCGAAGATGTGGGGCAGGTCCTCCGGCGAAATCCCCTCGCCCGTATCGGTGACGGAGAGCTGTACCTTGTCATCCACCGGCGCAACGTTCAGCGTGATCGCGCCGCCCGCAGGGGTGTGGCGCAGCGCATTGGTGACCAAATTGGTCAGCACCTGGTCGATGCGACCGGCATCACCTTCAATCATCAACTCAGCAGGAGTGCCGCCAGCGACACAGCGCAGGTCAATTCCTTGCGCCTCCGCCAGCGGTCCCAACGACGTGACCAGGTCTTGCGCGACCTCGGCCAAGTCGACTGGGCCGGTCACCAGGGTCAGCTGGCCGGCTTCCGCTGCAGAAATAGTCTGCAAATCCTCGACCAGGCGCGTCAAGGCGCGGGTCTCTTCCAGCGTCGCTGCGATGTGGGCATCGGTGGGTGCATAGACGTCATCCAAAATGCCTTCCAGGTTGCCTTGAATGATGTGCAGGGGGTTGCGCAACTCATGGGCGACATCGGCGGTCAGATTGCGCCGCAGCTGATCCGTGTGCGCCAACTCCTCGGTCATGCGGTTGAAGGAGCGCGACAGGCGGGCAAATTCGCCCGTGCCCCGCTCCGGGACGCGTACGCTCAAATCGCCATCGGCCACGGCATCGGCGGCAGCCATGACGTCGGCCAGGGGCGTGGCGTAGCGCCGATAGGCGCGAATGCCCAGCCCCAGCATGAGGACCGGAATCGCAAAGAGCAGGCCGCAGCCGCCAATCCAGACCAAAAAGATATCGCTGCCGTCGCCGCCAAAAAAGTTCGTTATCAGAAAGGCCATGGCGGCCATGCCGCCAAAGATGAGGGTGGTGAAGAGCAAGAGGAGCATGACGAGCCGGCCGAGCAAGAAGCGGCGCTTCTGCTGCGCGGCGGGACCATGGGTGCGCCAGGGCGACGATGCGTCGCCATGCCAGTCGGACCGCCCGCGCCAGGGCGGCGGCGGCGGTCCATGCCAACGACCGGGCATCAGGCCTCCTCGCCGACAAACTTGTAGCCCACGCCATAGACCGTCACGATATAGCGGGGATCGGCCGGATCCGCTTCGATTTTGCGGCGCAGGTTCTTGATATGGGCGTCAATGCTGCGATCGTAGCCGGCATGGCTGACACCGTGGAGCCGGTCGATAAGTTGGCCGCGCGAGAGCGCCTGGCCTGGATGGCGCACAAGAATCGTCAGCAGATTGAACTCGATGCGTGTCAGGTCTACCGCTTCGCTCCCAAGCTGGACCTGGCGCCCCCCTTCATCGATCGTCAGCGCGCCAATGCGCAGCACGTTCACCGCCTGCGTATCGCCCTGGACGCGGCGCAGCACAGCCCGTACCCGCGCCACGAGCTCACGCGGCGAGAATGGCTTGGTGATGTAGTCGTCGGCCCCCAGCTCCAGCCCAATCAGCCGGTCCATCTCTTCCACCCGCGCCGTAAGCATGATGATGGGTACGGAAGACTCTCGCCGCAGCGTGCGGCAGACGTCCAGACCATCCATGCCCGGCAGGTTCAGGTCGAGCACAATCAGGTCGGGACGATCGCGTCGGGCAGCAGCCAGCGCTGTTGCTCCGTCGGCGGCCGTGATCACGCCGAAGCCGTTGCGCTCCAGGTAATCCCGGGCCAATTGGGTGATCTTCGCTTCGTCATCGACGACCAAAATGAGTTCGTTCATGCGTTTCCCAGTGTAATCCGGCATGAGTCGTGCGACAGCAATCCAACGGCTGAACCTGTTGAGCGGCTTGTTGCGCCATTATAGCAGATGCGGGGCAGCAGCTACACGAGCCACCACCCCGTCTGGTTCTATGCCGGCTGTGCGCCTTCCGGCTCGGGCGCTTCTGCGCCTGACGTCGCGCGATCTTTATCGCCCTCAGCGCCTTGGCATCCCCAGCGACCCCATGCTTCACCGCCCGGGCCACCTCGGCTCCGCCACATGGCCATGCGCCCCATACGCATCAGGGCGAAGAAGCCGAAGATCATCAGGCCGATGAAGAGGAAGCCGCCAAAGCCTGGCCCCGAATTGCCCAGCGCGCCATTGTTGTACAGCAGATACTGGGAAAGGGTGTCACCTTGGCCGCCGCCGGCAATCAGGCCCAACGCGTAGCCTTGAGACCAGGCCGCTTGCTGGATGCTCGACACGGCCAGCCCAAGCAGCAGGGCGCCAACAAGCACGACAATGCCAATGCGGACCAACTTGCCGGGATGACGATGTTGCGTCATCATATGATTCTGTTCGCTCACGAAAACCTCCGTTTTCAGTGGAAACTACTTTGGACGCTCTGCGCAGACCCAACTGCCTGCGCACCTCGAGTATCCCGCCGAGATGTGAAGAGATTGTGAATTTGTTGCTGAGGAGTCGTGCGAGGCCCCATGGGACTAACGCTATCAGAGCAGGATGAACGCATGCTGGCCGGTGAAGAGGGCCCGGCAACCCAGATGGCCATGTCGATTCTCATGCGCATGGCCCCGGTTTATGGCGCCGGCACGCTCATGGACATCTCCGGCGCACACATCGACAGCACGATCTATATTGGCGACGCGGGGCTGGAGTTTGCCGAACGGCTGGCCGGCCTGGGCGCGCAGGTGCGGGTACCCACGACGCTCAACGTCAGCGGCCTCGACGAGCACCACTGGCAGGAGTGGGCCGTACCCGCAGAGTGGGCCGAGAAGGCCCACCGCCAGATGGTCGCGTACCAAAGTATGGGCTGCAATCCAACCTGGACCTGCGCGCCCTATCAGAGCGAGTGGAAGCCCCACTTCGGTCAGCAGATCGCCTGGGGCGAGTCCAATGCCATCGCCTTTGCCAACTCGGTCATCGGCGCGCGGACGGAGCGCTATCCGGATTTGCTGGACATCTGCTGCGCCATCACGGGCCGGGTACCGGCGGTGGGGCTCCATCTGACGGAGAATCGGGCGGCAACGATCCGCCTGCGTCTGGTCGACGTCCCGCTTGAACTCCAGGCCGATGATTCGTTCTACCCCGTCCTGGGCCACCTCATGGGCAAGCTGGCGGGCGATCGGGTGCCTGTCATCGAGGGCATTGCGTTGAAACCGGCCGAGGACCAGCTCAAGGCGCTGGCCGCGGCGGGCGCGTCGTCGGGGGCCGTGGCGCTCTTTCACATCGTCGGCGTCACGCCCGAGGCGCCCACGCTCGACGCAGCCTGCCAGGGCCGCGTGCCCGAACAGAGCGTTGCCATCACCAGGGCCGATCTCCGCAACGCGCGCCGTGATTTGACCACGGCCGCCGACGCAGCGCTGAACATGGTCGTGCTCGGCAGTCCTCACTTCTCGCTGGCTGAGTTTGCCCAGCTTGCGCCCCTGCTTGCCGGCCGGCGTCGCCACCCGGATGTGCGCTTTCTCGTCACCACCAGTCGCGCCATGGCCCTGCTGGCCGAGCGCGCCGGCCATCTCGATGCCCTGCGTGCCTTTGGCGGCGAGCTGACCGTGGACACCTGTATCCTGGCCACGCCCATGCTGCCGCCGGAGGTCAAGTTGCTCATGACCAATTCGGCCAAATATGCCTACTATTCGCCCGGCATGCTCGACACCCAGGTCACCTTCGGCAGCCTGGCAGATTGCGTGCGCTCGGCCGAAGCGGGTCGCGTCATGCGGGATGAATCACTATGGACTGGGTAGCGCAGGGCGAGGTCATCATTCCAGGTATGGCGTCAGGCCGGCTCTTGGTCAGCCGCGAGCCACTCTCTTTCTGGGGCGGCTACGACTACCACAGCGGCACGATTATTGACCGGCGCCATCCGCTGGCCGGACAGGTTGCCGCGGGGCGCGTCCTGGCATTGCCCTTTACGCGCGGCTCGTCGACGACCACAGCCGTGCTGCTGGAAGCCGTACGCGCCGGGACTGCACCGGCAGCCATTCTGACAACGGGAGTCGACAGCTTTTTTGCGCTCGCCTCAATCGTCGCGGATGTACTCTACGCCAAGCCGGTCCCTCTCATTACGCTTTCATCGGAAGATTTCCACCGCCTGCAAACCGATGACCACGCCATCATTGAGGCGAGCGGCCGCCTTCTGATCAGCAGACTTCCCCAAACTTCCCCGTAACTTTACCTGGGCCGGCACGTCATCAGTTCACAGAACCGGCAGACGCTGGCGCAACCCAATCCCGATTCGCACCCTTCACGACCCCCTCACCACTCTCTGGATCGGATTGACGGCAACCCGCACGCAGCTTTCCGCTGACGCTTTCATCACTGCTCTGTTTGCCTCTGCGAGTACGTCGAGGATGCCGGTCCCGCGCGGGTGATGGTTTGACAAGGGAGATCTTCATGGATGACGTAACAAAAGATGTTGAGCAGGTGGTGACGACTGTCGCCGACAATGTGATAGCGGAAGATAGCGCAGACGCGCCCATGGATGGGTCGAACGCAACGGCCGATGCGACCACGGAGACCAAATTGAATGGCCATGCGGCGGCAGAAGACACTGCGTCTTCACTTGATCGTGAGGAACTCGCTGCCGTGACTGCGGCTCAGGTTCGGCCCCTGCGGCCGAGCGTGCAGCCGGGGCTACGCCTCGGTATGCCGGGTTAATCCATACACGACAACCGCAAAGCTGGCGACGCAAAATGCCTCGATTGATCAAAATCGGGGCATTTTGGCGTTCGCGCCATCCCGCAACCGCTTCGTGAGCACGCCCCGTGCGAACGGGTCGTTTACGCATCTGGCCCTCGGCCACGTGACATCGTGGACGACATCATCTAGGAAACCAGGCCAGCGCCGGTTGAGCCTGCCGAAACCAGGTCAGCGCCGGTTGAGCTTGTCGAAACCAAGCGGGTCGTTTGCACATCTGGCCCTCGGTTACGTGGCAACGTGGGCGACATCACCTCTTGCGACGGCGACCGTCCGCACGCGGCGTGCGGACTCAGCGCGGGCGCTCCCCATCATGGCCGTCTGGCAACCAATCCCGCCAGACTGACGTAGTGTCTTTGGAGGCTGCATTCATGCCGTGCGCCGACGTCCCGAAGCGCGTTTGACAGAAGGTCCTTTTCGTTTGATGATTGGAAGCGGTCCGGCCCGCAACGTGCGGGTTGGCAACCAAGCAGTAAGGAGTCAGCCATGTTTGCCGGTCTTCGCCAGCGAAAAGAAGCGGAACCCGAACTAGTCAACGGCGTGTACCGCTATGGAAATACTCATTTCATCGAATTGCAGGACATTGTCAAGACCTACCAAACGCCGGCGGGCGATTTCCCCGCGCTGAAGGGCATCAACCTTGACGTCGACGAAGGCGAATTTGTGGCGGTTATCGGCAAATCGGGCAGTGGCAAATCGACCCTCATCAATATGCTGACAGGGATTGACCGGCAGACATCCGGCCGCGTCCTCATCGGAGACACGGATCTGGCCAAGCTCAACGAAGGCGGGCTGGCCGAATGGCGCGGACACAACGTGGGCATCGTTTTCCAATTTTTCCAGCTCCTGCCCACAATCCGCATCATCGACAACGTGATGATGCCCATGGATTTTTGCAACACCTACCGTGGCCGTGAACGGCGTGAACGTGCGCTGCATCTCCTCGACCTGGTAGGCATTGCCGAACACGCATACAAGCTGCCTTCCGAAGTCTCAGGCGGTCAGCAGCAGCGCGTGGCCATCGCCCGCGCATTGGCCAACGACCCGCAGATGCTGGTGGCAGACGAGCCAACCGGCAATCTGGACTCCAAGACGGCCAATGAAATTTTTGATCTCTTTGAAGTGCTGGTCGACCAGGGCAAAACGCTCATCATGGTGACCCATGATCGGGACCTGGCCAGCCGGGTCTCGCGCACCATCGTCCTGGCCGACGGCGAGATTATTGACGAGTTCTTGGCCGGCACCTTCCTCTCGCTCTCCGAAGAGCAGCTTTTACAAGCCATGCGCACGCTGGAAAGCCGCACCTACGCACCCGGCGAGGTCATCCTGCGCGAGGGGGAACATCCCGACGGCTTCTATATTGTGACCAAGGGACGGGTTGAGATTGTCGTCAAAGGAAATCATGGCGAAGATGTCTTTGCCGCCAACCTGACCGAGGGTCAATACTTTGGCGAGATTGAACTGCTGCACGGTGGGACGAATCGGGCGACGATCATCGCTGCGCCCACCGGCGAAGTCGAAGTCGCCACGATGAGCCCAGCCGACTTCGCCGCGCTGGTGGCACAGGACGATGGAGCGGAAACCACGCTCCGCCGCGTCGTCGAAGATCGGCTGCAGGAAAACATGGAAAGTCGGGACAACGGTCAGTAGGCCCTTTTTGCGGCCAAAATCGCAAAACTGAGGGGATACGATTCGTCCAATAATATGGTATAATGGGACTGTAATTGAGGCCAGCCTATGGATGTTTTGACGAGGCAACGCTTGCTCACGGATTCGCCGTCCGGATTGTGGATGGGGCAGTCTCCGCAAGGCAAGAGGGATGGCTAGGGATAGGTTGGAGCGGCGCTCCGTAAATGCCTATCGTGTAAGTCAAACATCTATGACTGACAGGAGCCAGCCGGACATCCGGCTGGCTCCTTGAGTATTGGCAACCAAACGATTGATTGACGCAAGATAATGAAGCCTACTCCCACCCTCTTCTTAGCGCCCGACCTTGACACTGCCTATCGCCATATCGATCAACAACTCCAGGCAAGCCGACGTGCAGAGCCTCTCGGAGCCGTCACGCTGCTCGTGCCGACGATACGCGTCGGCGAACGGCTGGCCATGCGCCTCGATGATGGCTTTGGCCTGCGCATTTTTACCTTCGCCAAGCTAGCCCGTATGCTCCTTGGTCAGACCGCGCAGCGGATCTACCGCCTCGACGAAAGCACGTTGCGTCACGTTGTGCGCCGTCTCTTGGCGGAAATGGCCGCCGCCGGTGAATTGACCACATATGCCCCAGTCCAGGATCTGCCCGGTTTTCAGCAGGTCGTCATCGAATGGCTACGCGAGATGAAGAGCCAGGGTCTGGAACCGGACGCAATCCTGGCTGAAGCGGCACGGAGCAGCAACCCGCGTGATCAGCAGCTTGGCCGCCTCTTTGCGCGCTATCAAGCCTTCCTACAGGAGCGAGGCGCTGCCGATGATGACGGCCTGCTCTGGCTAGCTGCCGATGCGTTGGCCCACATAGATGGTCAGAGCACTGTCGGACGCGAGCCGATCTGGGTGGCGGGTTTCGACCAATTTACGCCAGTGCAGTTGCGCATCCTCCATTCGCTTGGCAAACGCGCAAGCTCGTTTGCCATCTATCTACTCTGGGACGACCGCTGTCGCGCCGACGGTCTCGCGCTCACCCGACTGCGCGCCACACGTTTTCAGCTTGAAGCCGATCCTGAATTACCCCTACACACCGAACAGCTGGCGCAGGATCAGAGCGTATCACCTCGCTTGCTCGGCCTTCGCAAGCGGCTCTTTGAGACGGAGTCGCCTGGTTCCCAACCCGAGAAGGAAGACGCCTCAACTGAGGCCGCAGTCGTCGCCATTGAGGCCCCCTCGCCGAGGAGGAAGTACGTACGGCTTTACGCATGGTGAAGCGCCTGCTTTTGCAAGGCGTGCCGCCAAGGGAAATCGCCATCCGCGCGCCCCAACCCGGCGTCTACCGTCGACTCGTCCAGACCATCGGCGAGGAATACAGTTTACCAGTGGCCATTGATGCACCGCTTGTCGAACAGCCCGTGGCCATGGCACTGATTGATCTGCTCACGCTCTGGCCAGAGTACAGATGGCGCACCGTCTTTGACGTCCTACGCTCGCCCTATATCTTGCATCCGTGGCTAAACGATGAGCAGATCGCGGAGTTAGATCGACTGACGCGCGAGCGGCCCGTCATTGCTGGTATCGACCAGTGGCGTCATGCCTTGCGCCCGCCTCTTCGCGCAAGCAAATCGAACCGGGCCGTAGATGCCGAAGACGATCCGGGCGAACGCAAGAGTCGCCTGCTGGCCGCAGCGCTGCCTGCCGAGACGTTGGCAGCGATCGAAGAGGGGTTGAACACCTTCTTTGCCCACTTGGAACCGCCGGTCGAGACGACCTACCGCAATTATGCAGAATGGATCCAGTCCGCCCTACTCGGGGTCTTTCAGGATGACGAAGACAACCCTGACGATGAACACGATCCTGACATGCAGGGAACACAGCGTTCCCTGCGCATTTTGGACGCAGCCCGCCTCGGATCCTTTGTACAGCGGGACGAAGTGATTGTGCAGCGCGTGCTCAACCTGCTGGGGCGGTTGGTCCTGGCCGTGGAGGCAGCCGATAGCCACGATGCCAGTCCTGCAACCGTTCTTTGGCCGGTCTTCCGTGAACGCTTCCTCGAGGAACTCACGCGCGCGACGGTACGCATCACGCCAGACGCCCTGATCGATGAAGAATCGCCTGATGGTGAGCAAGGAGAGCAGTGGGAGACGGTCGATTTCAGTGCATTTCCGGATGCGCGTTCAACACCTGTAGATTATCTCTTTGTCTTGGGCATGAGCGAGGGCGAGTTCCCCACAACGCCACCGCCCGATCTTTTCTATAGCCGTGAAGAGCGGCGCCAATCTGGTTTGGCACTCGTACAACGACAGGCCGGCGAGGAAGCGTCGCTCTGGTGGCAGGTACTAAGCAGCGCACACCGCACCATCACCATGCTTCGTCCCTGGGTGGACGAGGGCGGCGCGCTGTGGCCGCCCTCGCCGTACTGGACCGCTGCGCTAACCGCGGCCCAGGTGAGACAAGAGTCAGGCGTGCTCCGTATTCCGGTGGCTGCAGCCCTGGATCCGGCTGAGGCCGCGGGCGAGGCGGAATGGCTAGCAGCCCTCGCACAGCACGGATCGCGTCCGCTGGGCGCGACGCCGAGATGCTGGCAGCGCGGCCAGGCAGGTCGCGCTCTGTTGCGGGCCCGTGCCGGACGGCAGGCGCCGAGCATCTACGAGGGAGTGTTTCAGGCCGACGATCTGCTGGCCGACTTGACTCGCCAATTTGGGCCGGACTCGATCTGGAGCGCATCGCGGCTCAACCGCTATAACAGCTGTCCCTTCGGCTTTTTCGTGGAAAGCGTGCTCATGCTCGAGCCGCTACGCGAACCGGAGGCGGGCATGGATGCAGCCCAGCGCGGTAGCCTGCTCCACGCGTTGCTGGAAAAGCTCTTTACCTGGTTGGCCGATCAGCAAATAGCGCTGACGGCAACGAGTCTCCCAACGATTCTTGAACGGCTGGACGCTGTCTGTGATGATCTATTCCAAGACGCACCCGCACGCTACGGCTTCCGACCGGATCTACTGTGGCGCTATGAGCAGCGCGAATTACGACGCATGCTGCGCGCACTGTTGCGCTGGGAGTGCGAGAAGGATGATACGGCTTTCCTGCCCTATCGCCAGGAAGTCGCTTTTGGCTTTCAAGGCGTGGACTCAGCACTCGCGCTGGCTGACCGCGACGGCCGGACCATCTATGTCCGTGGCTACATTGATCGCATTGACCGGCGGACAGATGGCAAGCTGCGTATCATCGACTATAAGAGCGGGAGCACGACCTATGGTCCGTCGGCCATTGCCCGGGGAACGGCCTTGCAAAGCGCCCTCTATGCGCTGGCTGCAGAACAGCAAGGAGCAGGGCAAGGCGTTGCAGCGAGCGCCTATCTGCATATTCCCATACGCAAAGAGAGCGGCAACCTCAGTTTCACAGGGCCGGTCCGCGAAGACGAGACCGTTCAGGCCGTTGTCAAGCGCGTGGCCGTAACCGTCGGTCTCATTCGGTCCGGGGTTTTCCCCGCTGCGCCAGATAGAGTTCAAGACGGCGCCTGCGCCAGCTGGTGCCAATTAGCCGATATTTGCCGCGTGACGCTCGGTGGTGCGCATAAGGGACGTCGTATGCTGGACAACTACGGTTCAGCCGAAGAGGGCGCTTGATCATGTCAACCCCCACGCCGACGCAGGAACAGACGCTGGCCATTCAAACGACTACGCGCAGCCTAATTGTGGAAGCCGGCGCAGGTTCGGGCAAGACCTGGGTGCTGGTCGAGCGCTTCCTCCATCAGTTGGAGACGCATGACGACTGGCCCCTTGACGCGATCGTCGCCATTACCTTCACCGAAAAGGCTGCACGCGAGATGCGTGATCGCATTCGGCGTGCGGTGGAAAGGCGAGCCCACGATGGCCAGCCCCGCTGGCAGGCACTACGGCTTGAGTTGGAGCAGCTACGCGTTAGTACCATCCACAGCCTCTGCGCCCGCATCCTTCGTGAACATGCCATTGCCGTTGGTCTTGATCCGCGTTTCGACGTGCTGGATGAAGACGAAGCGGGGTTCATGAAGGAAGAGGCGATTCGACGCGCGCTGGCGCTCCTGGCCCAAGCCGGTGAAGAAGAAGCGCTGGCCCTGCTCGAGAGCCTGCGCGTCTATGAGTTGCGCGAAGAAATGGCATCCCTGCTGGGCAAGCGGAGTTCAGTCGAGCGCGCCTTCGCTGATCTGGCCGCGCCGGAGATGCTGCTTGCGCGGTGGGAGCGAGAAGTCAAGCGCATGCAGGAGACCGCCTGGCGCGAGATTTGCCGTGAGGATCCGCTGATCGGCGATGCGCTGGAAGATTTGCCTGCAATCCCCGTGCAGGCGCCGGAAGATAAGTTGGCTGAATCCGTGCAGGCAGGCGCAGCCGCCGCCGCCGCGCTGGTAGCCGGAGATTTTGCCACGGCCTTTCTTGAGGCCGATACGATCCGTCTGGGCGGCGGCAAGGCGGCCAATTGGGGCGGCGCAGAAGCGCTGAAAGAATACAAAGCCCAACTAACCGCGCTTCGTGACGGACTGCGTAAGCTCGAAAAGCAATGCGGTGTTGAGTCCATCGGTGAGTTTGACGCAAGTGCAGCTATCAACTTACAGCGCTGGCGCACGCTCTGGCGTTCGCTGGAGGTAGCCTACAGCAGTCTCAAACAAGCCCATCGCGCACTCGATTTTGATGACCTCGAGTTCTATACGGCGCGCTTGCTCGACCAGAAAACGGAGGATCCGCGATTGGATTCCTTCCGGAGGAGCATTCGCCATCTCATGGTCGATGAGTATCAAGATACCAACGCATTGCAGCAAGCCATCATCTTTGCCCTCGCCCCACCAAAGGAAGCAGGCCGCTTCTTTGCCGTGGGCGACGTCAAGCAGAGCATCTACCGGTTTCGCCAGGCCCAAGCCAGCATTTTTCACGAGACCACAGAGTTGATCCGCCAGCACACGGGCGCAGAGCCTATCACACTCAGTCAGTCTTTTCGCAGCCACCAATCGCTGACGACAGCCTGCAACGATCTCTTTGACGTAGTCCTGCAACCGTTGGATGGAAGCGCCCACGCATCCTTTGAAGCGCGCCCCGGCCCCTTGCATGCGCCACGCCAGCTTCCACCCGATCATCCCGCGGCCCAGAGGCCGGTCGAGGTGGTTCTGTTGCCCGCCAAGGACGCCGACGGCGAGACGCTCTCGGCAAGGGACGCACGCGTGCTGGAAGCCCAGATCCTGGCCGAAAGGCTTCGGGAACTCTACAAAACCGAGTTGCCGGTGTGGGACAAGAATGCCGCCCCAGGCGGTGAATATCGGCCTTTCCGCTATGGCGATGCTGCGATCCTGTTTCGATCCACAATCAATCTGCCGCTGTATGAAGACCAGTTTAAGCAAGCGGGGCTACCCTATCTGACAGAGAGCGGCCGCGGCTACTATCTGCGTCCCGAAGTACAGGACCTGATTGCGCTGCTTGGCTGGCTCGACAATCCAGGTGACGAACTGGCCTTAGCCACTGCACTGCGCTCGCCGCTCTTCGCACTGAGTGACGAGACACTCTATCGCTTGCGCCGTCGCGATGCGTCCAACCGGTTGGCTGCGGAACCGCAGCCATTGTACGCAGCGCTGGCTGTACCGCCGCCGTCAGCACAAACCGACGACGTACATTTCACCCACGCGGTCCTGGCCGAGCTATCGGAAGCAGCCAGGCGCGTCTCCGTCTGGCGGTTGCTGCGGATGGCGCTTGATCGTACCGGCTACGACATCGCCTTGGCCTTGGATGACCAGACCGGTCAGGGCGGCGGACGCCAGTGGCAAAACGTGCAGAAGCTCCTGGCTATCGCGCGGGAGCGGCCGACTGACAGCCTTTCACTCTTCTTGCACCGCGTGCGCGATCTTCGCGCTGCCGAAGCGCGTGAGGGCGAAGCCCTCGGTCGCACGCCGGAAGGAGGCGCTGTCCGGCTCATGTCAATTCACGCGGCCAAGGGCCTGGAATTTCCGGTAATTTGCGTAGCAGACATGGGACGTGCAGGCGGCGGCCGGGGCAGCCCACACCTGCTGACGGACCCGGAGTACGGTTTGCTCTGCAAGCTGCGCGATGAGAGCGGCGACTGGCAAAAGCCTGCATCCTACCGTTGGGGCGAGTGGATCGATCAACGCATGGAGGAAGCTGAGAACAAGCGCCTGCTCTACGTGGCCTGTACGCGGGCCGCTGATCTGCTACTTCTCTCCGGCAAACCAACAAAGAACTCATGGCTCGATGAAGTTCTCAACGCTTGGGCGCTGGCCAAAGACGGGGAAGTTGGCACGACCGTATCCGTTGACCACGATGGCTACACGATCCTTGTGCACTATGCGCCCGCGCAGGCGCCTCCCGCGCGCGCCAAGGCGCTTCGTGCGGATGAGAGCCAAGCCGCAGTGGAAATGCGTCCGCCGCCTCTGCTACAGCCGGTCACGCTCGTGACCGACGCGCTCGTCACCGGTGTAACGGACTATGCGGCAGGCACTGAAAAAGCCGGAGCGCAGGGAAGGCCCATACGTCCAGCCGTGCACACAGTTCATGAAACGGGAAAGCCGCGCGTTTCCGGATTCGTACTGGGCAATATCATTCACGCCGCGCTGCGCGACTGGTCATTGATCGGCCTGCCGCGTCCAGCGCAGGCCGCGGCGCTGACGGATTTGGCGCAACGGTTCGGACTATTTGAGCCAAATCTGCGCCAGGATGCGGTCAGGCGGTCGCTTTGGCTACTGCAAGACCTCAGAAGCGATCGCTTGTACGGGCAGATCACGCGCGCCCGGCAGCGCCACCACGAAGCGCCATTTTCCATGCGTTGGGATGGCCGTATCCTCAACGGGCAGATTGATTTACTCTATGAGGATGAAGTAGGGCAATGGCGACTAATTGACTGGAAGACCGAGTATACGACCATGGCCGAGGGGCTTCAGGCCGCTGCCGGACACAGGCTCCAACTCGCCCTGTACACCGTGGCTGCCCGCCGCCTGTTGGGCATCGAAGTCACACCAGCTGTGGTCTTCTTGCGTCCTAGCGTCCAGGTTCACACCTTCGATTCGGTGGAACTGACTGCAGCGCTCAATGCGAGGCGCGCGGTCACCCCATCGGCATAATACCATATTCAGCGCGCAGCTCGCGCAGCGACCAGCGACGATACCAGGCCGGATCCTGGGTGGCTTCAAAGCGCTGCTGATAGGCCTCAACCTGTTGCGTTCCGACCTCGACCGCTTTCTCAAAATCGTGGGTCGACAGCATGGTCGTCTCCAGATAGTGCCACTTGTCACTGCCGGGCTTGGTTTCCCAGCCGACGATTGCATGGCGGGGCAGCACCACGAGGCATGGATTCACGCTGATCCCCTGAATGAGGCTGGCGAAGAGCACCACGCCATCAATGCAGTTGGCAAGCCGGTCGCCCAGGCTCTCGCTGGGCAGACGCACCCGCTGGCTGTGTGCCTGTGTCCCCGGATTGAAGTCCAATACCGAATCTACATAGACAACTTCATGAGCCTTGAGCGCGCGATAGATTGCCTCAACTTGGGTACGGACGCCGCTCTGATAGCCGTCCAGCCGCTTTTCGGGATGATGATCGACGACCGTACGCAGAAAGCGGATTACCTCAGGCGTGTTCGGCGTGACAAACGCACCCAGAAAGCGGGTCAGGTCGTTCCACTCGCCCGTTTCGGGATTGAGCACGGCCTGGGGCGCCGAAGACTTGGCCAGTAGCCAAATTGGCTCAGTCGACTGGCTCTCGAGGATCCACTCGCCAGAATCAGCCGCTTTTTGGCGTTCAATGACAACATGGAGCGTTGCCCGCGTCAGTTCGTTGAGATGCTGGATCCGCTCGGGGATCAGCGTGGGCAACTGGCGGACGCTTCTTCCTCACCACGGGCGAGATCGACCAGGTCAATTGCGGTTGCAGAAAAGTGCTCGATGAAGGAACGAATCCGATAGCGCAACACCTCGCTGCGGCTATCCGCACCACCGGTCGCGCCCGCGCCGTCGACGGATGGGCTCTTGAAGCGTCGCTGCTTGGTCGATTCCTTGGGCATGGCGCGGTTGAAGGTTACTGTGATCAAGGGCTCCGTTTGTGCATCAAGAATGTTGTAGACGCTGGTCGGCACACGCGGCAGGTTGATCGTGTAGGCGATGTCAACTTCTTCGCCGTAGGTGGGCACGGAGCGGCGAATCTCCTCGCCCGTGAGGCCGCGCCGGGTCTTGTGCCGTTTAGTGACCGGCGCTTGTGGGGCAATTTCGAGCGTTTCAGCCTCAACGGCAGCAGGTTGCTCTGCCGCTTCAATTCTGGCGTCGACCGCAACAAGCGCACGCTGCAACACGTCCAGCTTCTCGAGGGCTTCGATCTGGCGCTCTCCCACTTCAGTGATGGGGAGCAGATCCAGCCGCTGGACTTCGAGCTGTTGATCGTAGACCAACGCACTCAGTTGCGTGTAGAGCGCGTTCAATTCAGCGAGGGTCAGGTCGGGATTCTCGGCTGCATTGAGGGCCGCTGCATTGGGCTCAGAATCTTGCACTTGACTCATGCTGTCCCTAGCCCTGAGCAGCCGGATAGCACTCGGCAATAAAGGTCTTGTCCGTGTCCGAGAGCTGATAGTTCTGCCAGTCGACCGGATGTTCGGCCGCCCAGTTGGGATCGGCCAGGTGCTCGCGCGGGATCGGATAGCGCATGATCGAGTAAAGGTCGAAATCGGTAAACTTCGTATGGTCCTCGGCGTAGGCCTGGAAGATGTTGGTCTCCACCTGATCGGCCCGCCAGTAGTTGGGTGGCCCCATGTAGTATTGCATCACGACCGGCCGGTTCCAGGGGATTTCGTTGGCAGGGTTCTGGTGCTCATGGATCATGCCCAGGGCGTGGCCGAACTCGTGGAGCACGACACGGGTATACTCCTCGTCGCCGGTGTCAGGCGTGAGCCAGCCGAAATTGATCGTTGCATTGGGCGGCTTGATCATGAGGGCGTCGGTGCCGATGTAGGACCATGAGCCGGGCTGCTTGAACGAAATCCGCAACTCAGCTTCGAGATCTTCGCAAAAGTCGAACTGAATGTTGGCATACTTCGACCATTCCTGGGCGATCGTAGCCACTTTGTCCTGGACTCGCGCATCCCCGTCGAGAAAACAGACGCGCAGGACGCGACCGGGCGCCCACAGCTTGCGCGCATCGACCGCACCGGACAAAGGCGCCGGTGCGCCCGGCGCGGGCATGTTCAGGGGGTTCTCGGCAATTGCCTTGGACTCAGCCTCGCGCTGCATGTCTGACGGCAGCACGCGGTCGACGCAGACCTTGATCTCATTGCTCATGGCTCTCCTCCATATGGTTGCCTATTTTGGGTGCGCGTTCGGGCAGAACACTGCTGCGAACGAAACGGGGGACGGGCTCGTTCCGCAGTGAGCATGCTAGATTGCCCGCGCCGCTTTGTCAAACGGAACTCATGCGGGCGCCAGGAGGCCAATAGGTGGTCGGAGAACGATTGTAGCCGATCCGTTTGAGATTGCTGATGCCGGGATACAACTGGAAGGATTTAGGCGTCTATTTTGAGCGGAACAGCGTCATCGGCCTCTTCCTGCATCATGGTCAGGAAGATACTCTCCAGGCTGGCATCGGTGCGACGGACTTCTTCGATGTCGGCGCCGGATTCGACCAAGAGGCTGATCAGTGGGGAGGAATGGGCTCCGGGGTCAGCGAGTTCAACCAGGATACGATGCGGGTGGACCTGGATACTCGCCACCTCGCGGCGGCGAGCCAAGAGCGAGATTACCTCGTCGCTGAACCCCTCACCACTGATTTGGAGCAGCGGCACACCGCCCAGAGAACGCAATTCCGCGGTCGAGCCGGATGCCAGCAAGAGGCCGTCACGGATGACGCCAACCATGGCGCAGAGTCGCTCCGCTTCGAAAAGTTTGTGGGTCGTGAGAAAAACGGTCATCCCCTCACGAGCAGCCAACATCAGCAATTGGTCATGAAGATGAGCGGATGCGGCCGGATCGAGACCGCTGGTCGGTTCGTCCATAAAGACCAGTTCGGGGCGATGAAAGAGCGTGCGGGCAATGGCCAGCTTCTGCTTCATGCCGCGACTCCAGGTGCCTACAGTCTCATTGCGTCGGTCCCACAGGTCCAAGGCTGCGAGCAGTTCATGGCTGCGCGCAATGCGATCCGCCGCCGTCATCTGCCGGATACGGCCATAGTAATCCAGGTTTTCCGCTGCCGTCAGCGAGTCGTAGAGACGATCGCTCTCGAGCAAGACGCCCGCCCGCTCGCGGATCTCGGCTCCCTGCCTGCGCGTGTCCATACCCAACACCCACGCCTCACCAGCCGATGGCTCGAGCAGACCGAGCAGCAAGCGGATCATGGTCGTCTTGCCCGCGCCATTGGGACCCAACAAACCGTAGACGACGCCATTCGGCACCTGGATACCAACATCTTCAATGGCTTGTTTCGAGCCGAAGTTATAGGAGAGTTGCTTGGTGTGGATCGCCAATTCTGCCACGGGCTGCTCCTGGGCAAGACACTGTGCATGGGGTCCCCACAGTGAGACAGGAAATGGTGGGACAGGAAATAGTGCTATTGGCAGTATAGCGATCGTTAATTCACTTAGACAGGGACAAACGTCCTAGCCCCGTCGTGACACATATCACGTAAATTCGGGCGCAAGTGGCGGCAATTTTGGGACGTCAGCAATGACAGATGTCCCCTGCGCAGGGCTTGAGACGAGCCGCACGCGTCCACCCAACGCCTGTGCACGGGCGCTCATATTGCGCAAACCATCGCCGGATCTGTCGCCTGCGCTGCCGCCGTTTTCGAAGCCGCGGCCATTATCCTCAATGCAAAGCTCAAAGCTATCTTTGGTTTGCGAAAAGCGGACGGTGACGGCCGATGCACCCGCGTGTTTGCGCGTATTGGCGAGCGCTTCCTGGGCGATATGAAGCAGTTCGCGGGTCTGTATGTCGTTGACCTGTTCAAGGGCGTCTGTTTCAAGATCCAGTTGAACGTTGAGGAACGAGTGAGCGCGTACTTCACGGCTGAGGCTCTCCAGACCGGTGGCGAGGTCTTGTTCGCGAAAGCGCTGGGTGCGCAAATTGAGGATGTAGTTGCGAATATCGGCAATGACGTCGTTCAGACCGTGGATCGCCTGATCGATGCCGGCGCGACTCTGGTCAGGATCGAGATCGAGCTGGTAGCGACTTTCGTCCAGCGTGAGGCCGACGCCGTAGATCGACTGGATGATGCCGTCGTGCAGATCCATGGCGAAGCGCTCGCGCTCTTGCGCCACGGCCAATTGACGACTGCGGCGGTGAAGCAGCGCGTTCTCAATGGCGATGGCAGCCTGCTGGGCAAAAAGCTCGACCAGCGCCTGATCATCGGCCGTGAACGGGTGCGCCGCAGTCAGCTCGGCGTCTGCGGCAAGCTCACCCACTTTGTCCGTCAGGTAGAGATTGCCAAAAACCCGCCCCTTGGAGACGATGGGCACGCCCAACAGCGATGTCATGGGCGGATGATGAGGCGGAAAGCCCGCCGCACGCGGATGATGGGCCATGTCGGCGATGCGTAGGGGCTGCCGGCTCTGGATGATGTGCCCCAGCAAGCCGCGACCTTGAGGATAGGGGCCGATTTGACTGCGTACGGCATCATCAATGCCCGCCGTGATGAACTGCTCAATGGCGTCGCCGGCTTCATTGAGAACGCCCAACGCGGCATAGCGGGCCTGAACCAGGCCGCGGCTCGACTCCACAATTTGTTGAAGGACCGCCTCGAGGTCAAGCCCCGAGGTGACGGCCTGCATAGCGATTGCAATCGCCTGCAACTGTTCCGCTTGTTTCATGCGGGTATGATACAATACCATTCGTTCAACGCGCTACCCCATGTCTACAGCCCCCCTGTCTGTACGAGTGTTCCCGCTGGCTTGGTCGGAGGACCTCATGTCAGCTTCGGGCTGATTGCGGAGATTGCCTGGCCTATGCGATTGCGGATTCTTCTCGTCGATGATCACGAAGTGGTGCGCATTGGTCTGAAAACGGTATTGTCACGCTACAATCAATTTGAGATCGTAGGGGAGGCCAGCAACGCGCAAGAAGCACTAGAAAAGACTGTCTACTGCAAGCCCAACATTGTGGTCATGGACGTACGCCTACCGGGGCAGAACGGCATTGAAACTACCCGCGAAATCATCGAAAGCCACCCCGACATCAAGGTCATTATTCTCACGTCCTACGCGGACGACGACCTGCTCTTTGATGCCATCGCCGCCGGTGCGGCCGGCTATGTGCTCAAGCAGATCGGCAGCGAGGATCTGGTGCGGGCGTTGGAGACAGTGGGCCGGGGCGACTCGATGCTCGACCCAGCCGTCACGCAGCAGGTGTTTCAGCGCGTACGCGAGAACGCACGCCGGGCCGAAGACGAGACCTTTGCCTCCCTCACGGATCAGGAACTGAACATCCTCTCGCTCATCACCGAGGGCCTGACCAACAAAGAGATTGCCAACCAGGTTTTCTTGAGCGAAAAGACCGTGCGCAACTACGTCAGTTCGATTCTGAACAAGCTCAACCTCGCCTCGCGGGCGGAAGCGGCAGCCTACGCAGTACGCCACCATATCCAGAACCACCTCCCCAAATAGATCCGACCCACCCACCTGGAAAACAAAGAATGGGCAATGGATCGATGACCCATTACCCATTCAGAGTTCTTCATGCCCGATTATCTGTTCTGCTTGCGCTCCTAGCGTGCAAGTCGACGGCGGCGTCGGGATGCGTAGGGCTTTTCAGCCAGGATTGGCAGGGCGAGGTAGCTATTGGCCGTCGCCAGACGCTGCGATCCAATTTCACGGGCACGCTGGTCAAGCGGCGTTTCGCGCTCGTTGCGGTTGAACTCCTGGTCAGCGATACCGGCCATGATGCAGCTGCTCAAAACGATTAGTGTTGCCATGGCGCTCAGTCCAAGCCAGATGGTCATTAGTAGGATTAACAAGCGGATCTCCCTTGCTGTCACAGTAACAGGAACCTGCACGGGTGTACCGTTCTTGCTGCGGTGTCGGTGCGATGATGGCCCAAGCATATCACATCAGAATAATCTGTCTTTACGCCCATTCTACAGAGATCGGACCAAAAACCTACGCTTGCATCTCATATCTTCGCCGAGTTACCCACAGGAACAATCCGCAATCAGATCTCCGATCCTCCCCAATGGGGTCAGCGGTCGCGCCACCAGTCCTTCCGCGATCGAGGATCAAAAAAGACGCCGCGATCGCGCACGGCCACGCCGATTTCCTCCTTCAAAGCCGTGCCAATGATTTCGCCGTTGCGCACCGCCGGCAGGGTGCCGCGCCCGCTTGCATTCGCTTGACGATAGAGAGCCAGCAGGTTGGGATCGACACAGATGTGCTCGATATGCACAGCATAACCATTGGCCACGCTGTCGTCGCGCGTGTAATTCAGCGTAATGCGTTGAGTGTCGGCGTAGAGGACCAACACCTTGAAGTCGTCAGGATAGATGCGGGCGCCGCGGCTGGGAATACTCAGCGCTTCCCCCGGCTGCACGCCCAGCCCAAGCAACGTAACCTCGCGTTGATCCATCGGTTCGGTGGCACAGCCCCGCCCGCCGCACGACCAGTTCCAGTCGCGCACGGCGTGGGCGCTGACAAAGGCCGGCGTCCGCCCATCACCAAAAATTCCGGCCAGTTGGGGTGGATCGCTGTCGGTTGGACCGTTGATGTTGACGATGGTCAGGTCAGCCGCCGTGGGAACATAGCCGCGCAGGGCCAGATTTAGGTCGCCATGCTCGTAATCGGGATGGTCCGCTACACCGCCAGTGATAGGAATGAGCCCAAAGGTGCGCTCTGACGCGGCGGGGCAGGCCTGTGCCGGCGCCGCTCGCTGCGCCACGGGCGCCTCGGCTGCGGCAGCCACGGCGACAGGCGCGGCCGGGGCAGCAGCTTCGGGCGGGGTCGCAGTGGCTTCGGGTGTGGGCGTGGGCTCGGGCGTTGCGGTGGGTTCGACCAGGCGCGTCACCTCCACCATACGCGTCACTTCAACAACCCGCGTCACTTCGATAATCCGGGGCGTGGGCGACGGGATGGCATGCAACGTGGCACGCACGGCCAGATCGACCATCGCCGGATCTGTGCGGGGCGGTGTACGGCCACACCCGCTCAGCGCCAGCGTACCCACAATGAGAAAGAGTCCAACAAACAAACGCAACATAAACTACAATTCAAACCTCTGTAAGTCCAGTTCGAGACGCGCCAGACATGGCCGCAAGCGGCCACCGAGCCCAAGAAACGCCACAAGCTTCGTTCGCGTTCCGATCGCGAGCTGTTTGCGGGCAGCCTGAAACGAGCAGGCTAGGCCCCATCGATGATGGTTCGGGCATGATTGATTTCGTCATCGATAATCGTGTGGCCCATGCCAGGATAGATGACCTTGGTCACATCCGCGCCCATTGCGGCCAATACCTCGGCCGTCTCATCGACCCGTTCCTTGGGAATGTGCGCATCACGGTCGCTGCAGCCAAGAAAGACCGGTACGCCGTCAAGCCGGCCAGAGTAGTCGCGCGGCGTCCCCGGCGGCCCGATCAGCCCGCCGCTGAACGCGATCAGTCCCGCATAAGGACGCGGGGTGCGCGCCACAAATTCGGACGCCAGGCAGGCTCCTTGAGAGAAACCGCCCAGCAGAATCCGTTCGACCGGCACGCCCGCTACTTCTACTTCGGCAACCAGGGCACCAAGCAGCGCCAAGCCAGAGCTGATACCGGGTTCATTGACCTCAATCGGCGAAAGAAAGCTGTAGGGGTACCAGGTATTGCCCGCAGCCTGGGGCGCAACATAGGCCAGCTGCAGGCGTTCAAAGGCATCGGCCAGGGTAAGTATGCTCGCGGCGCTGGCGCCCCGACCATGGACGAGAATCATGGCCCGGCCGGCTTCACCCAGCGGCGGACCGGAGACCAGGACAGGCTGCCCCCCATGGGGAGGCGGGACGGCAGCAGACGACAAATTCATAGAGGTGGATCCTTTCACAATTCACTCAAGCGGTCTGTCAGCGGCAATGACCGGAAGAAAGAGACGCTCGGTCAGGCTGCCTTCGATGCCCCAATTGACAGGGTCATTACCGTAGCCGGCCACGTCAATGCGAACAAGGGGCGGACCTTGGCCATCGGCCTGGGCTGGCCAGGGCGCTTCATCATCGTATGCCACAGCGTCGACTTCGTAGTAGACCTGCGGGCCGGTCAAGTCGGGCGAAGCAGGCATCACAAGCGCAAGCCGCTCGCCGCCATTGTCCAGCGCGCCTTCGTAAGGTCCAAAAATCTGCACGTCGTCCGGGATGGCGTGACGGGTGCGAAATGTAGCGGGCAACTCGGGCACAACCAGCACGCGTGCGCCGGTCGCCACCGTGGTCCCCACTGGAAACTCATAGCGCACGGCGTCGCGCAGCCGCCACGTCAGCCAGGGGCTTGCTTCCAGGAAGAGGTCGATTGGCTCGCTGCCGATGTTCCGGAGCTCGATATACTCGGCCTGAATCATGCTCGTGGGGCCCGGATGGTACATGATGCGGCTGATGATCATCGGGCCCACTCGAGGTGCGGCGTTCTCGGCGCCCAGCGTGGGGCGTGACAAGAGAGGGAAATGGATCGCGCCGGTGCTGGTTGCATAGCGGCCCAGGGCGACACCATTGGGCGAGGGAGCGAATTCGCGCGCATGGCGGTAGCCCGTCGTCACTCCCTGACAGGTTGCCGCCGTGATCACGGCTGATTCACCATTCTCTGAAAAGCCAAAGCCCGCGTCGCCGGCGCCAAACTGCGACTCCGTCAGGACGAGGTAGCCGCCGGCCGGCACGTAGAACCCTTCCGGAATCTGATAGCGCCGGGGTGCAAACGGATCGTCACTCAGAAACCAGCCGCCCACGTGCGCGTCGTATGCCGTCGGGTTGTAGAGTTCGACCGCGTCCTCATCCGGCGAATCGGTATGGGCCAGGATCTCGTTGATGACCAGAGCGGCGGGGCCGTCCGGTGGCGGCGGATTGGCCAAGCCGGGTGAGCCGCCGGCCGCGCTGCTGATGCGCCAGCTTGCCCCCGCGGCCGGGGCTGCGCCATCGACCAGCACCAGCGAGAAATCGCCGCCGTCAGGGCCGCATGGCCAACTGGCATCGTCGCCAAAGGGCTGGGCGATGACGACTTGTCCGGCGTTATCCTCCAAGCGCAGTAGTTCGCCCCCGTTGTCGAGCTGACCGTCATAGGCAGCGAATGGCGCGTCGCCATATTTGGCCGTAAAGCCGGCAGCTGATGAGGCCAACGCTAGATAAGCGCCCGGCTGCAGGACAGCGTCAGCAGGAAAGCGATAATCGATACCGGCACTGAAGCGCAGTCCGCCCAGGGCAATTGGGGTCGGACCATCGTTGTGTAGTTCGATGAATTCGAGGTCCCGGCCATCGATACCGCCTTGCGCCGGCGGATTGTACATGATCTCCGTGATCTGTAGTGCGGCGGCAGGCGGATCTTGAGCGGTGACCACCGCGTGCACCGTAACCGATCGGGCTTGCAGCGTCGTGCAGAAGAGAATCAGAAGTACGGCAAGCAGCATGCTCCGCATGATCACGCTCCCTGCTCGTCAGGCCCATACTCGTAGTAGATTGTGAGTTGGGCCGTGTCGCGCAGAAAATCAATCTGGCGGATCTCGCAGCGAATGACGTTCAGCCCCGTACGCTCGCTCAGATCCTCCAACAGCAGCGCGTTATTCTCCGGCTTGAGCAGGTCGACCCGCTCATACAGGACTTCCTGTTCGCCCTGATAGTGGACGCCCCAGCCCTTCTCCAGCACCAGCACCAGCGTCACGACCATGACGTTGATGATAATCAGCTCGTTGAAGGTGATGCGCGTTGCCATGAAGAGCGTATTCATAAAAGGCACGGTGATGGCGATGAAGAGGTAGGTCATATCCTTGACGCGGATCGGTTCGGTGCGGTAGCGCAGGGTGGAGAAAACAGCCAGCAGGCCAAAGCCGAAGCCGATGGTCAATTGAACATCACGCAACAGACCGGAGACAAAGTAGATCAGAATGTTGAAGGCGTAGAAGGTAAAGACGTAATCCTTCTTGCTGCGATTCGCCGGGTAGTAAATGAAGCCGATTATGATCGTAGCGACAATTAGATTGACGATAAAGCCGGGAATCAGCTCGCTCAGTGCACTCACAGCGTACCTCGCTTGCGCAACAAGCGCGCGATCAGCAGTTCGCGACGCTTGAATCGGTTAGCCTTTAAGTGGGGATAGACATGGGAAATGCCGGCGCAATATTTGCTAAAGCCGGTGCGATAGATATGATGGCGGCGCAGTTCACGCACAAAGTCGGAATCGATCGAGAACTTTCGCTGCTTCACTTCAGCAATGGCAATGCCTTCGAGGCCGCCGATGCGGTCGCCCCAGCCATAACGCAGATCGACGTCCAGAGTAAGCCGCTCGCGCCGAAAATTGCTCACCAGCGTGATGCGGCGAAACGTATTCCAGATGACGGCCTGCAGCGCCCATGCATCGGCCGGATAGTGCTCACGGACGAAGGCAAGATTGTCACCTTCCAGGATGTCGGGAATAGAAGGAATCTGACAGCGCATCTTTGAGGTTCGCCGCTTATTGCTCTTGCGTTTAATCTCCAAAAACGTGACTTCGGAGTCCACATACGTACGGCTCCGCACCTTGTAACGATTTTGGCGGTCATTATGATGATCGAAATAGAGGGCGAAGTCGGCGGTATCATAATACTGGGTGCGATAGCGGTTGGCGCGGGCGCCTTCTGCTTCCAGAATGCGATAGTAGGGCGCGACAGCCTGCAGAATCTCGAGCAGTTGCTCCTCCCTCATGAGGAACTTGGTATCGACGCGGTCGAGCAGCTTCACCTCTTCCATCTCGGCAAGAGAGATCGCTTCAAATTGATTCAAAATAGTGGGAAGCTGGTCTAGCATGGTTGTGCGACGAGGAATATTGTAGGCGGCGCCGCCATTTAGCACGCGTGCTCGACTCATGGCAGGAACGTGCCGTGCAGGTCCGCACCCAACAGGTCCGCACCCGTCAACCGCGAGAGACGCAAGTCTGCGTTGCGTAGATCGGCGCGCCGAAGAACCGCATCGCGCAAATCGGCGCGACGCAGATTGGCGCCCTCCAGATTAGTCTCGGTCAGCGTCGTAGCGATCAAGGTCGTCCGCGAGAGATCGGCGCCGCTGAGCACAGCCCCGCGCAGGTCGGCGTTGCTGAGATCGGCGCCGCGCAGGTCGGCGTTGCGCAGGTCGACGCTGCGTAAGTTGGCGTCGCGTATATCCGCCCCGCGCAGATCAGACATGCCCATAGTTGCCTGGGCCAGGTCGACATTGCGCAAGTTGGCATCACGCAGATTGGCTTCGGCAAAGTTACCCAGATAGAGGTCCGCGCCGCTGAGATCGGTGCCCTGAAGGCGGGCGGCGTAGAAATTGACCCCGCGCAGGCTGGCGCCACTGAAGTCCTGGCCAGAGAGATCGGCATAGGCGCAGTCCGGCGCGCAGGCCGGTCCGCTCTCGTCAGGATAGTAGTAGCGAGAGACCACCAGCAGCAGCCCGCCCATAGCGATGAGGAGCAACATCCGTTTGATCAGCGTAGCAGCATTGCGACCCCGTGGCTGCACCTGGGGCCGAATATCCTGAGCTGACTCAACAGTTTGGCCATTGCGTCCCGGCCAGAAACGGGCAAACAGGCTCTGTTGTGCGTTCTTGTATTTGCCCTGTTCTGAGGTCGCTGTCATTCGGTCAGACTCGCTTGCCGTAGGTAGGTGGAAGAAGGATCAAGGATATTGAGGGTGATGGGGCCAGCGTAGAAAGCCACTAATCCAATTGCTGTATACTATGACAGGATGGTAGCCTGCAGACCGTCAACCTATTAATCGATCATTAACATGATTGGCCAAGATTATAGCATACCAAAAGCGCTGCAAGCACGCCGTACCGGCGGCGGCGCGAATCTTTCATGCCGGCCATACTTGTCATGCCAAATCGAGCGGGCCGATCAGGCGTGATCACCCGTCACATCGTTCAGCGAGTCATCTTGCCGCCCGCCAATCTGATTTGCTTCCCGGCCGTTATCAGCATAGACGCTTGAAGCGGCCCAAACGGAACGCCAATCCTGCGTGTTGCCACGTAGAAAGCGCTTGAAAGGAATACTCTCGTGCACGACCACTTTGCTACAACTACAGACGGACTTCAGCGGACAGCGCCGCCCATGCGTCTCTTTGAAAAAGCAAAACGGCTCGGCATCTGGAATCCCAGCGACATCGACTTCACACAGGATCGCAGCGACTGGCTGACGTTGGACGAGGCCGAGCGCGACGTGATCATGCGCCTGACAGCCCTCTTTCAGGCCGGCGAGGAAGCTGTCACAGTCGACATTTTACCCCTCATTCTGACCATTGCCAACGAAGGGCGTATCGAAGAAGAGCTTTTTCTGACGACTTTTCTCTTCGAGGAAGCCAAGCACACCGACTTTTTTCGGCGCTTTTTGGATGAAGTGATACAGGTTGACGAGGCGCTCACCCCTTTCCACTCGCCCAGCTACCGGGCACTCGTCTATGAAGCCCTGCCGGCAGCCATGGCGCAATTGCTGGTCGATCCCGCGCCGGCTGCCCAGGTCCGTGCATCCGTCACCTACAACATGATTGTCGAAGGCGTACTGGCCGAGACGGGTTATCACGCCTACCTGTCGGCGTTGGAAGCCAATCAGCTCATGCCGGGCCAATGCCGAGGCATCCGAGCACTTAAGCAGGACGAATCTCGTCACATCGCCTACGGCATCTTTTTGATCTCGCGGCTCATAGCCGTCGATCCATCGCTCTGGTCGGTGGCCGAAGAAACGATGAATGAACTGTTGCCCCATGCCCTGGGCGTCGTCGGCGAGACCTTTGCCGCCTATGACGTTATGCCCTTTGGCCTGGACGAGGAACTCTTCACTGCGTTTGCGCTCAGTCAGTTTCAAAAACGCCTGGCTCGGCTCGAACAGGCGCGGACCAAAACCCTTGATGAGGTGATGCAGATCACCGCTGCCGTGATTGAAGCAGGCGACGGCTGATGCCCCCGTTGGTTGGGGAAATCTGGCCAGGCTGTGATAAAATCGCGCCTTGTGGAAATCATCGTTGACCTCTTGCGCTCACCGATTGGTCCGGCCCTGATTTTACTGGGCGGGGCATTGGTGCAACTGATTGCCGGACGCTGGATGCGTCGACCCGCATGGTTGACCGGGTTGGCGCTCTTTTTTGTGGCCGCCAGTGGCCTGTTATGGCTTGGACTACGGTTTCAGGAGGTCGTGCCTGTCTATAGCCGCCCCTGGCAGCCGCTGCTCCAAAATGGCGCCAATCTGCTTTGGATAGGCGACGGCTGGAACTGGTACATCTCGGGCCTGATTCTTGTGCTTGGCGGCGCCGGCATTCTGCTGGAGCTCAACAACCGGCGCCAGCTGGCCGTTGCCCAAAACCGCGACCGTATTCACACCAACCTTGCTATCCATCTGAGCGTTCTGGCTGGCGCATTGCTCTTTGTTGGCAGCGGAAACCTGCTGACGGCCATCCTAACCTGGGTCATTATGGATCTTTTCATTCTTGTGCGCTCTGCGGCAAGGATGGATCTGGCGCAGGGGCTCGACGCCCGCACGCAACTTCAGCAAAGCCAAGCCAAGGGGTTGAGTCTGCTAGGCGCATTGCTCTTGCTGATCGCCCTACTGCCTGCGGGCCCGACCGGTCCGGGTCAGGCGTTTCAGGATGGCGTCTTGCCCCTGGAGACAGTCGCACTCATGTTGGCGGCAGCGGCGATTCGCGCCGGCCTCTACCCTTTTCATCTATGGCTGCTACCCACAGACCGCGACCGTGTCAATCTGTCCGAACGCCTGCTTGATCACATGGTACCCGTGTTGAGCGGCCTCTGGCTGATGGGCTGGACAATGGGCTTGGGTGCAGAGGTGATCTTGTTGCGTCCAGACGTGCTCACGATCTTGGTGCTGTCACTGGTCGGCAGCGCGTTGACGGCCTGGACGACGTCAGACCAGCCAACCTATTCTACTTATGTGCTGGTCACGTCCGCGGGCGTGGCGATGCTGGCCGGTGCCCTCTCGCTGAACCGGGGGCCGAGCGCAATGATCTGGCCCACGACGGTCTTTGCATTAGGCGGTGGCCTCTGGCTGATCGGCGGCCAGGTGTGGCGGCGCATGGGCTGGCAGCTGCCGGTCAGCGTCGGCGCGCTGGCCTTGGCCGGCGTCCCCTTCACGCCCGGCTTCCTCGTGCAGCCGTCACTGGCGCGTCTATGGCTGGCGGGTGGCGTCTTTCTCCTGCTCTTTTTCTTCTACGTGGTGGCGCAGAGTATGTTGATCGCCACTACCTTGCGCAGCTGGGAGAGTGACTGGCAGCCGTCGCCCGATGAAGAAGCGAATGGGGATGTCGTTCGCCTGCTGATTGCCGCAATCGGTTTGGGCTTGCCGCTGGCCGTCGCCGGATTTCTGCCCGGCACGGTCGCGGCCCTGGCCAGCCTGCCCAACGCAATTCCGGACATGCTGGGCACGCCACCGAGCGTTGTTGCCGAAGCCCCGGTATGGATTACGCTTGCCATTCCGCTTGCGCTGGGCATCGGTCTGGTCTGGGTGCGTCCGCGGCTTTGGCCCTATTTGGGCCAGCTGCCCAATTCGGTCAGTCGCTTCGCCAGTTTGGAATGGCTCTTTGACCTGTTTTGGTGGTTTATCGCCCGCATCAGCCGCATCTGGGGCAACGCTGTGGGTGTGATCGAGGGCGCCGGCTACATGGGTTGGGCGCTGATTGTCTTTTTGATTCTCTATCTATTGCGGTAACCGCTATGGAACAGTTATTTGCGACGCTGAATTTCCTTGCAACCGGAACCGGTCTGCTCATCACTGCAGCCAGTGCCGCGCTGATCATCCTGATTTGGGATTGGCGCGCAGCGCTGGTCAGCCTTTTCCTGGTCCAACTCGGAACCGTCACATTGGGCGTTCAGCGCTATGGCCTCGATGCGCAGTGGGCCGTGCTGGAACTGATCGTCATGTTGCTCATGCTAACCATGTTGGCCATGTCAGTCGTGCAGCTAGAGAAGCCCCGCTCCCTGCACCAGGCCGGCAATTGGGTGGTCCGTTTCTTGGCGCTGATTCTCATTATTCTGGCCTGGCGCGTGATCGAGGTGAACATACCAGTCCCCATTTTTGGTCCGAGCGCGGTCTCACTTTTCGGCTGGCTGGCGCTCTGTGCTCTGCTGATTCTGGGCCTGGGCGACAATCCGTTTTTTAGCACGATCGGGCTGCTTCTCTGGCTGATTACAGCGCAAACAATGTTAGCCGTGCTCATTCCGTCGTCCGATCTCTTTGCGTTGATCGGCGGCGTCGAGATACTGGTGACGCTGGCATGCAGCTATCTGATCTTGTTCGATCGCGTGCCGGGCAGCGACCGCCGCGTCGTCATGACCGACATTGTCTTCCCTGAAGAGGGGCAGATGATCGATGGCGACGCTGTCAACGGATACGGCACCACCGATGTCGACATGGCCGTGGATGCGCTGCCGCTGCCGCGCTTCATCCAGCAGATGGTGGAAGAGGCAGAAGCATCGGCAGCTCGAAATCGGTCAACCAGCGCGGTGAAGCGACCATCCTCGCACCCGACCGCGCCGGTCGTGACGTCACAAGAACGAGGGCAATAAGGAACTTGTTATGCTACCTTTGCCTGTGATGCTCCCTGGCTCGCTTTTGCTGTTGGCCGCGCTTGCCTACATTTTCCGCGGTTGGGAAAAGATCGTTGCCGGACTGGCCGCAGCGTACTGCACGGTGTGGGCGATTCTGCTCTGGACGGCCGACTTGAGCATGCCGGTCTGGACGCCCCCATTGCTCGATCGCCCGGTCGATCTAACCGCACCCGTTTCCTACTTCGACTTCACCTTCCAACTCACGCCGGTCGCAGCGCCCGTTATTGCCCTGGCACTGGCGATTGCGGCGGCGGGCTTCTTGCTCGCCATACGGGTGAGTCAGGGGCTGACCTTTGTGCCCATGACGCTTGGACTCGTAGCCGGCTATACCGCGCTCTTCCTACTCTCGGGCGGCCCCGTCTCGCCCGTGCTCCTGGGGCCGCTCTTTCTGGCGGCATTGAGCGCGCTGGCCGTCTTCATCGTCCAGGCCGGTCGCCATCACAACCCGGCGGGCGCGCTGCGCATGTTGGTGCCGCCGCTGCTGGCTTTTCCCATCGTACTGATGGCCAATTGGTTCATGGGCCAGGCCTATCTTGATCCTCAAAACGATATGTTGCTCATGGCCGCGCAGTTCATCGCCATCGGCTACGTGATCTTGCTCGCACCAGCGCCCCTGCATGGCTCCCAACCGTCGATCGCCCAGACCGCGCCGCCCGTTGTATCGGCCGTTGTAGGTTTGCTCTATCAATTGGCCGCGCTCTTTCTCCTCTTTCTCATGCTTTCAGAACTTCCCTTTGTGGCCCAGAATTCCGCACTGGCGCTCTGGCTGGATTGGGCAGGGCTGATCACGGCCATCTGGGGTGGCATTGCTGCGTTTGGCACGCTCAATGCCGGGCGTCTTTGGGGCTATTCTGCGCTGCATGACTGGGGCTTGATTCTCATGGTGATGGCCGTCGCGGGCGTGCGCAGCCTGCCCCTTGCGCTCTTTCTCTTCGGTCTGCGCACCATTAGCATGCTGACGGCCGCCTCCGGCCTTTCGGTGCTGGAAGAGCATGCCGGCGGGCTCGGTTCAGCGCAGCTACAGGGCGCGGGCAACCGCCTGCCCTGGAACAGCGCAGCCTTCTTGCTGGGCGGCCTCGGCCTGGCCGGCTTCCCCCTCAGCGCCGGCTTCACCGGCCATTGGGCGGCGCTGCAAATCATTGCCGAGGCCGATTGGCGGCCTGCCGCCGTAGTACTCGTGGCTTCAGGCGGCGCAATCTTCGGCTACATACGCCTGGCGAGAATTCTTTTTGGGCCGCTGGAAAATCGCAGCCTGCGTCGCGAAAATGCCATCAGTGCCGGCGTGGCCGCCGCAATTCTATTGGTTTCCGTCGGGCTGGCTTTTGCACCTCAGCTACTCGACGGCCCGGTCAGCCGCGTCCTGTTGGCGTTTAGCGGCTGAGATCGACGATTGGATAGTTTCTGACGGGTCGACTGTGCTACGATTCAGCCAGGGTGCACCCCATTTGGGAGACAATGCACGAACGGACTGGTCGCTTTTTAGGGCAGCCCCCCAATGTGGTATGCCCCCATTCAGCCAAGAGATGTGGCGCGCTGCACGCAGCGTGCGCTAGACTGGACGATCATGAACTCTCAAGACGTGCCGCCACGCAATTCAAGATTGAGCGGTTTCTACCAGAAAAGCATGGCCGAGCGGGTCGCCATCATTGCTGACTGGGCCGACCTGAGCGCGAATGAAATAGCGGTGCTACACGAAAGTCTCAGCGTGCCGCGCGCCGACAAGATGATCGAGAATGTGATCGGCCGCTATTGTCTGCCATTGGGGATTGGGGCAAACTTCAAAATCAACGACCGCGACTATCTTGTCCCCATGGTGGTTGAGGAGCCTTCGGTCGTCGCCGCAGTGAGCTATGCGGCCAAGCTGGCTCGAACGGCAGGCGGTTTCCGCACGGGCAGCACGCGACCGATCATGCTTGGCCAGGTTCAGCTACTCGACGTGCCCGACTTCGCGACGGCCTCGGCCGCAATTCTAGCTGAAAAAGACGCGCTCCTCGAGCTTGCCGATACCAGCCCGACCATCAGGCGCTTGGGCGGCGGCCCGGTCGATCTGGAGATTCACGAATTCCCCGCCACGCCGACTGCGCCCATGTTGATCGTCAACTTGCTCTTCGATACCCGCGATGCCATGGGGGCCAATGCCGTCAATACCGCGGTCGAAGCGATCGCGCCATCGTTGGAGCGCTTGAGCGGCGGTCGCGCTCTGCTGCGCATTCTCAGCAATCTGACCGACCGGCGCCGGGCCTGGGCCGAGGTGGTGATTCCTGCCGCTTCCTTTAGCAGCATCAACTACAGCGGCGAAGAGGTGATCGAGAATATTGCCCACGCCAATGCCTTCGCCGTGGTCGACCCCTACCGGGCCACGACCCACAACAAAGGCATTCTCAACGGTATCGACGCCGTGGCGCTGGCGACCGGCAATGACTGGCGCGCGATCGAGGCCGGCGCCCACGCCTACGCCGCACGCGACGGCCAGTACCGGGCCCTCACCGACTGGTCGGTCGTCAGCGATGCCGACGCGCTCAAACGCAAACTGACCCAGTCCCCCAATCCCCACTCCCCAGCGCCCGATCCCCATTCGACCTTCCCCGCACTCTACGGCTTCCTCGACATGCCCCTGGCCACGGGCATCATAGGTGGAGCCACCCGTGCCCACCCGGCGGCACAGGTCGCGCTCAAGATCCTGGGCGTCGAGAGCGCACGTGAATTGAGTGAGGTCATGGCTGCCGTGGGGTTGGCGCAAAACCTGGCCGCGATTCGGGCGTTGGCCACCGAAGGAATCCAGGAGGGGCATATGAGCCTCCACGCCCGCCAGGTGGCAATCGCGGCCGGCGCGCAAGGCGCTCAGATCGACCGCATTGCCGCGCAGATCGTCAGCGAGGGACAGGTGCGGGTGGAGCGTGCGCGGGCCCTGCTCGAGGACTCGGAGTAGTTGTACCAGTCAACCAACGATTGCGGAAGCAGCCAGGCAAGCGGCTTGGCGGATCAAAACATACTTCGTAGGTTTGGAGGTAAGAAACAATGCTCAATCAACCAGCGTATCCAGTCGGGTTTGTGGGGTATGGGGCCTATGTCCCGCGCTACCGCCTGCCCGGCACGGAGATCAGTCGGATCTGGACGGGCGACAACGCGGATAGTCCGGTGCGGGAAAAATCCGTGCCCGGGTTGGACGAAGATACCGCCACCATGAGCGTTGAAGCCGCACGCAACGCCATTGCCCGCGCCCAGGTGGATCCGAGCCGCATCCGTGCAGTCTGGGTCGGGAGCGAAAGCCACCCCTACGCGGTCAAGCCGACGGGCACGGTGGTGGCGGAAGCCATCGGCGCCACACCGGCCACCCTGGCCGCGGATTGGCAGTTTGCCTGCAAAGCGGGCACCGAGGCGATCCAAGCCGGCATCGGTCTGGTCGGCAGCGGCATGGCCGAGTATGCGCTGGGGATCGGCATGGACACGGCGCAAGGCCGGCCCGGCGATGCGCTGGAGTATACGGCCGGCGCGGGCGGCGCGGCCTTCCTCATCGGCCCCGCGTCGGAGGCGCTGGCCGTGATTCAGCGCACCTCAAGCTACGTGTCCGACACAACCGACTTCTGGCGTCGGCCATCGACCCACTATCCGAGCCATGCCGAACGCTTCTCGGGCGATCCGGGCTACTTCGCCCACGTGATCTCCGGCGCCCAGGAGATGATGGCGGCGATGGCAACAACGCCCGCGGATTACGACTTTGCCATTTTTCATCAGCCCAACCCGAAGTTTCCGATGCGAGCCCTACGCGAGCTTGGTTTTCGCAAGGAGCAGTGGGAGACCGGCCTGCTCGTACCGGAGATCGGCAACACCTATGCCGGCTCGGCCATCATTGGGCTGACGGCCGTGCTGGACATCGCCCGACCCGGCCAGCGCATCCTCATGGTGAGCTATGGCAGCGGCGCCGGTTCCGACGCGTTTGACCTGCTGGTGACAGACCGTATCGTCGATGCACAGCAGCGTGCGCCAACCACGCGTGACTACATCGCCCGCCGGATCGAAGTTGACTATGCCCAATACGTGCGCATGCGCGGCAAGCTGGCGACCCATTAGTGCAAAGCGGAGAGGGCGGCTCACTTCTTTGGCTAGCTCTTCATTAAGCAGCCAGTTCGTGGGCGTTCACGCCAGTGCGGTTGCAGAAAGCTCGCACTTCTATGCAGTTGCCCGGTTGTACGAAACAAAGAGTTGCCCCATGCCGTCGAGGGCCGTTGCGTCCAGGTAAATCGTGGCCAGCTTCATGCCGATTGCCGGGTCCAGCAGGTCGCCGGTCACGATGGAATCGAAGGGCTTGCCGCCAAGCAGACGGTGGGCATGCGTGAGGTAGAGGCGATCTAGCACGTCATCACGCAAGAGCAGATGATTGACCAGGGGACCCGTGGCGTTGTAGATGAAACGATAGCCGCGTGCTGCCAGTGCATCGATTAGCGGTTTGCCGCGTACACGTTCGTCACCCGCCAACACCACGTCGGCGCCCTCGGCCGCCAGTTCCTTGCGGCGGTCCGGATCCGATTGTTCGACGGTGGCGACGATTACGCGCCGTCCCTCGCCGGTCAGCGCCTCGGGCACGGGAAAGTCCAGGCTGGCGCTGATGACTGCGAAATCCGGATACGCCGCCAGCCCCTGGTCCAGGCGCCACTGCTTGAGGTCTTCGAAGGCCGGGTCATCGTAAACGCGTAGCAGTTCCTGGGCGTCGCCACGGGCATAATCGCGTAGATAGCGCCCGCTGGCCAAGATGATATCGGCCTGGACCGCAAGTTCCTGGAAAAGGCGCCAGTCGCGATCATTCCCGATTGCCTCAGGCACATTCATGCCCGATCCATCGGCCCGCGGTACGGCAATGCGCCCATCCAGGCTGACCACATAGTTTGTATAGACGAACGGACGCGAACGGTCTGGCGCTTGGCGGCGCACATCGTGGCCCAGGTAGAGGCCCTCCAACGGTAACTCCTGCGCTGGCGGCGGGTACAGCTTGATGACAGGTTCCATATCAATCTCCATATCAGAATCACAGCGATGTCAAAATCACCTTAGGATGTAGCGCCTGTTGCAGCGGACGACGTGCCCTCGGCGCCAACGTCCGCCTCGGGCCCCTTTGCTGGCGCCGGCGGCAGATCGACGCCCTCCCCGGTCACGATCTTGGCAATCTCCTCGACCGTCTTGTCCATATATGAATGGACGCCATCGACCGTACGCTCCGTATCCAGATAAGAGCCGGGGCCATTGTGGACCATATCTCCCATGTCAATAAAGGTGACCCGCCCATCGGCAACGGCCCGGTTCCAGTAAGAATTCTTCATGAGCCGCCATCGCCCGGGAAAGATGATATTGCCCAAACGCGTGACGCCATCGCCATCTCCGCTCAGATGATAGATGTGTTCAAGCGAGTCCAGAGCAGGATCGGCGCAGAAGACGCCGCCCAGCGAAATGACGTAGACGGGCGCCCCCAGCTTTTTGGCCACAAAGGGCGCGCAACCGACCGAAATCTGCCCGCCACCGCTGTAGCCGATGATGTAAACCGGCACACCCGAACCGAGCACATAGCCATGGCGCGCCAGGCCATCCAGTACGATCTGCGCCGTCCCGCGATCGTACATGGGTCCGTAGCGATGATCGGACGAAACGAGCACCTGGAAGATATTGCGGATATTGCCGAGCTTGCCCAGCGGCTTCTGCTCTTCCTTTTCGGCATAGACCATCTGCCAGAAGCGGCTAAAGATACGGTTGCCGGTGAGGGCGGTGTTGGTCACCGAGTAAGGGAAAATATCGTCGACAATGACCGACGTCTCCATGCGCTCAATCAGATGGTCCAGAAAGACTCGTTCTTCCGGGATATGAATCTCGGCCTTCATGCTGCCAATGCCGGTGAGGAAGACCACGAAGTGCTCGCCGGGCGGCAGCGGCGCCGTCAGCGGATCGAGCGACTGCCCGGGCAGCGCTTCCTCTGTGGCATACCAGCCGGCCCACCAACCGAGTGACTCCAGCGGCGAAAGCACGGCCATCAAAACGGCAGCCAGCAAGATGATCAGGAGAATTGCAAAGAGAAATCCGAGCATCGGCTAGGTACGATCGCCTTGCGAGGAATCGGTGATGTCGCCGGCCAAACGCGCCACCGCTTCATCCACGTCAAAGGAGAGTTGTGTCCCGGCCGTCGTGTCCAGGATTCGTCTTGCGATGGCATCAAGCGGCCGGCCCAGAAGCGAACGCAGCAGCAGAATAAAGAGCGCGCCTACGCCCGTCACAAAGAGCGCCTCGCTCGTGGTAATTCCCTCGATCTGGCGGGCATAGCTGACCATGAGAATATATGACCAGACGTAGAGTCCCTGCATGATCGGCTGACCGGCATAGGGCAGAAAGCCGAGAAAACCAAAGAGGAGCGGGATGTAGCTCACCCCCGTCACGATTATGAGCGGCTTCCAGTAAACATCGGTATCCAGGGCAAAGACGACCAGCACCCGAATCGACACCACCCAGATTAGATATCCGATCACAAAGAGTATGGCCGTTACGGCCAGGCTGAGCAGGAAGCGCTTCGGTCTCACCCGGTTGGCGAAGAGCACGACACTCTGGCCGATGGCTTCGGAGAGCCCGGCCAACAGAACAATCCAGAAGACCAACTGATCCCAGTTTGGCGCCGAGACCACCAGCGCCAATGCACTGTCAGACCAGGAAAAGAACGCGACGAGGACATCCCACAGACGCACGGCGTCGTCCTGGAGCAGGAGAGCGAGCATCATACGCCCTCCATGCCGCCGCCGGCCAGCCACTGACGAATCGGATCGAGGGCGTAGTCGTAGCCGGCCCGCACCACTTCGTCAAAGGCGTCGAAGTCGAAGAGTCCGTAATCGCTCACCGGCGGCTGGAGCAGCAAGTCGGCATAGGAGATCTGTTCGGCCGTGGCGTTGATGCTGCCCAGGGCATTGGCGCGCATCATGGTGCCGACGATAGACGGGACCTCGATCTTCTCGGCAAAGGGGTTGATGCGGTGACGAAAGACCTTCCACCCGCTCAGGGATTCGCCGTAGGTGTAGGGTGTCTCCTGGCGCTTGGTGAAACCTAGATCGACCGCAATGACCGGGCCGGTGTCGACCAGCGTGCGGGCCACGTCGGCCGGTGTGTTGTTAAAGATGCCGCCGTCGATCAGGAGGTCTCCGGCATCGTTGAGCGCAGGCGGCATAACGCCGGCGATTGCAGTGCTGGCGCGCACGGCGTGATGCAGGGGACCGCGCTGGTGAACGACCATCTCGGCCCGGGTCAGGTTGCCGCTGATCGTAAAGGGCGTGATCCACATATCCTCCATTTGCCAACCGCCGTAGACGTCGTGGTAGGCCGCGTTGAGCCGTTTGGCGCTCATCACGGAGACCAGCGGTAACGTCGGCTGCATCCAGATCTTCTTCTGCATGAGCTGGTTGCGCGTAATTTCGATCATCCGATCCACGTCCATGTCCATGGCGTAGATCGCTGCGGCGAGGGAGCCGGCGCTGGTACCGCCGACCACGTCGGCGCGGATGCCTAGTTCATCAAGCGCTTTGGCCGCGCCCGCGCACGCGGCGGCACGCATGCCACCGCCGCCAAAGACGAACGCAACGGCGCGCCCGCGCACAAAGCGGCTGACGCGGTCGACGCCCTTGCCCGTGTCCATGGCCACGTGATGATGGCGTCGGATCGTGCGCTTGTCCAGCCACGCGGCCGTATCGCCGGGGTTATCCTCGGCGGTCGCGTGGAGCAAGACCAGTTCCTGTGGCGGCAAGAGCTCGGGATGATCCAGCCGGTTCAGCTGCACCTCAAGCGGGCTCAACACAGGCGAGTCGCCGGCGCGGCCGATGATAAGCACGCGATCGGCCTGCTCCGCAATGCGCCGGCTCCAGTTGGGCGACTCGGCATCGCCCAGATAGAGCACGTGCTCATACGTCCTGGCCTGGCGCTGCATCCAGTCGATCAGGCCATAGCTGTCGGCCAGCCCTTCCAGGGCATTGGGGCCAAATTCAGCCAGCTCCGCCTGCGCGTCCTCGGCACGCAGGAAGAGCGTCGTCCCGTACTGACCCAGATCTTCCACCAGCGCCTGGACAAAGGGGTCGCAGCCCGCTACCGCCGGCAAAATTGCCAGGACGCGGCCCTGACGCGCCGGTGCGGGCGCGGCGCTGCTGAGCTGCGTACGCGCGGCCAGCTCCACCAGCAGCTTGACCATTACCCTGGGCGCGCGGGGCAAGAGCTGCTGCAGGGTCGTCAGCGGCAGCGCGCAGACGTTGCTATCCTGCGCGGCATAGGCCGTGGTCGACCGTGGCTCGTCCAACACCAGCGAACGCTCGCCCAGCAGGCTGCCCTCGGTCACCGTGCCGACCAGGACCGGTACGCCGCCGGCGTCAGTCCGCAGCAGATGGATGAGACCGTCGACGACGATATAGAGCGTGGCGGCTGGATCACCCTGTTGATAGAGCGGTTCACCGCGCCGCACGGGTTGCCAGGTCAACGAATTGGCCACAAGCGTGACCAATTCGTCATCAGTGAGTTCAGACGGAGCGGCTTCGGCGTCAGCGTTGATGTGTGGGGTCGGCGTTTCGTCTGCGCCGCCGGCAGTTGCGGATGCGTGCCCGCGTTCGTCCGCCGACAGCAGCGTCCACAGGGCCGGCGCGGCCGTTTGCAGGTCGGGGGACCGCTCTGCCAGCAGGTCGCGCAGCGCGCGGCGCACGGCGGGATCCTCGGGCAGCAAGCTGCGCCACGCATCGATGCTGCGCGCCAGATCCGCCAATGACACAGTCGTTGGGTCGATCGCTGCGTCTGCGGGCAGATCAAGCAGGATCGCGGCGGCCTGACGCTGCTTTGCATTGACCAGCGCGGTCCGGTACTCGATCAGCTCCAGGAGTTGGGCTGGATTTTCGCTTAAGTAGTGACTCAGTAGGTCCATGGAAGGCCGCAGGTATGAGAGATGTAGAATGATGACGCCATTGTGCCGCGTCTAGTGAGGATCGTCAACTTGGCAGGCGTGCAGGCCACAATTCTGTCCGCCGCGTCGACGCTGCTCCTGCTTGCAGTTGAAGTGGTCGGGCGTTTCACTTCTGGATTGACAAAGCGGGCGCTCCCTTGTATGTTTGACCGCGGCTCGCTCCAATGTCAACCATCGACCGCGATTCGCCGCGCCCACAGCCGGCAAGGAAGACTTTCTTATGGACTACACCAATCTCTTCGATCTCACCGGCCGCACGGCACTCGTCATCGGCGGCGGCAGCGGCATTGGTCAGGCCGCGGCCGAGGGCATGGCCGCGTACGGCGCGCGCATAATCTGTGCCGACCTCAACGCTGAAAGCGCGCAAGAGACGGCCGCGCGCATCGTTGCCGCCGGCGGTAGCGCGACGGCTCAGCAGTTCGACATGACCGACCCCTTTCAGATTACGGCTCTCTTCAACACGCTTGACAACCTGGACATCCTGGTGACGACTCCGAGCATCAACGTGCGCAAAGCCATGCTCGACATCACGCCGGATGAATTCGACAAGGTGGTCAATCTCAACCTCAAGGCCACGTTCCTGGTGATGCAGGAGGCGGGCAGACGCATGGCAGCGCAGGGCAGCGGCAGCATCATCGCATTCTCCAGCATTCGCTCGCAGGTGGTGGAGCCGGGACAAAGCGTGTACGCGGCGACCAAGTCGGGCACGGTGCAACTGGTCCGCACGCTGGCCGCGGAGTTGGGTCCCCAAGGCGTGCGCGCCAATGCTATCGCACCGGGCGTGGTGGAAACGCCGCTCACCCAGCCGATCAAGGACCATCCCGACTGGTACAACGCCTATGCCGAACGCAACATCCTCAAGCGCTGGGCCCAACCGAGTGAGATGGTAGGCGCGGTTATCTTCTTGGCTTCAGACGCATCCAGCTATGTCACCGGCTCACTGCTCTTTGTCGACGGCGGCTGGATGGCGGTGGATGGGCGGTTTGCGCCGCCGTTGTAGGGGCGTGGGGGGGTAGGGTTTTGGGGAGGTGTTGTGGTTGGGCGACGCGGGGTGGGCCTTCTCTGTTAATGACCTAGTCCCAACTTTAGGGGGGCGCCGTAGTCCAAACTGAAGGTGCGACGAGAACATTGGTTTTGCAAGCCCTTTCGGTAGATCCGGCTTCGACCCTTCGACAAGCTCAGGACGACGCAGGCTCAGCCTGCGCCACTGGGTAGCCGCCGCCTGAGCCTGTCGAAGGCAGAGGCGGTCGCATCCATGAAAGTCATGCTCTAGTAGAGATTTCAGTCTAGTGCTCTGTTAATCACAGTTTTGTCATTCCGTTCACGTAGTGGGCGCAAAGCGCCATGAGCGAAGTGAAGAGGAATCTTAGGGCTGCCAACGCGAGATATCTCGCTTTGCTCGAAGTGACAACTTCCACCTTAACTGCCTCCAGCGTGAAATGCACCCATAACGTCCCCAGCAAAAGAAGCAGACGGCTCGCACGAGCCGTCTGCTATGAAGTATGTGGTTCTGGTACAACGAGTCGCTAAGGCGTGATGACGAAGTCGTCGAGGAAGATCGGCGCCGCACCAAAGGGACATCCGCCCGGCCCGCCGGCTTCCCAGTCCGGACCGCAGGCGAGCGACGTGTCTGCGTTGGTGATCTGCACCTCAATGGCATCCACTACGTAGGCCGACACATCCCAGGCCTGATTTCCGCCCATGCTGTTCCACTGGAACCATTGACCGCCCAGCGTCTGATAGCGGAACTTCACCGGCGTATCGCCTGCGTTGACAAACGAGTGCATGGTGAAGGGCTCAATCACGCCGCCGTTGGTGAGCCGAATGTGCAGCACCTCGGAGCCATGATGGGTGCCGAGGTAGCGGGGCTCCTGTGCCGGATCAGCCAGCGCGACGCAGTTTCCCGGCTCGCCCCGGCCAAAGTGACCGGTATTCGAGTCAATACAGTCAATCGTCGCATCCTCATAGAGCAGGTGATAGTGGTTATAGACCGTCGGCTCCACGCTCACCTGCGCGCTGCCGCAATACTCCTGCCAGTGTGGCGGTGAGCTAAAGGTTGCCTGTGCTTTATCAAAGAATGTGTTGAGCACAGCCGGGTTATCGAAGTCGATCACGCATGCGCCGCCTTGTCCATGACCGCTGGTAAAACTGGGCCTCACGTCCATGCCCGCCGCGTTGTAGGTACGAAACAACGCCTGGGCATCCGGCTCACGTGGCCCGATTCCCCGTTCATGCAGCGCTGCCATCGCCATGGCCATGATTTGGCCGGCCCCGCGACTGGTCCGTGCAGTGTCAAGCCATTCTGCGATCCGATTCAGATCGGCTTGATCGTGCCGACCATGTTCGCGCAGCGTCGCCACTTCTTTCTCAACCTCTTCCGCTGAAATCTCGGCAGGAGGCGCTGGAACCTGGACCGGCGCCCGTGGCCCCACGTCAGGCCGTCCAGGCTGTGCGCTGTCTTGTGCCGCCATGGGAACAGTCAGGCAGATCGACAGAACCAGCGTGGACAGTACGGCAATGAGTTGCTTCTTCATGAGATTATCCTCTCTCTGTTGAATGCGTGCCGTCATTGACACGCGACGCCATCAGTGTGACACGGAATCACGCCGGTTGATGTCTCACAGAATGAGGCAAATGCATCATCTTGGAAGGTTGGGCAGTGGGCCGCGCAGGCATTATGCTTACCGGCGAGTCAGTCTTGCACGATGGTTGACGAGACAGACGCAGGTGAATGGTCCAAACCTCGGAGGGTCAGACGATGAACGTAAATTCGATTAAGCACTACTTTGAGCAGCGTGAAGCGGCGGGAACCTATGCGGGCGTGGCGCTGATTACCCAGGGTGAGCAGACGCTCTTCCAGGGTTCCTACGGCTATGCGAATCGAGAGTGGCACATTCCGAATGCGCTGGACGTTCGCTACGACACAGCATCCATTACCAAGCTCTTTACTGCGGTTGCCGTGCTCCAGCTGATCGAACAGGGACGGCTCAGCTTCGATACCAGCGCGATTGATTTTCTGGGATTACGGGGCACGGCGGTCTCACCCGAGGTTTCCGTCTACCACTTGCTGACCCATAGCTCCGGCATTGGCGATGATGCCGACGAAGAGGCCGGTGAAGAGTACGCCGATCTGTGGATCGAGCGCCCCAACTACGGCGTCCGACAGACGGTTGACTTCCTTCGCCAGTTTATCCACAAGCCGCCCAACTTTGCGCCGGGTGAAGGCTGTCGCTACTGCAACTGCAGCTACGTGTTGCTGGGCCTTCTGGTCGAAAAGGTGACGGGCGTAGCCTACCGCGATTATGTGCGCCGCCATGTCTTTGCAGCGGCCGGCATGACCGCCAGCGACTTCCTGGCCATGGACATCGCCAACCCTCGTACAGCCACAGGGTATGAACCGATACAGGACGATGCCGGTTCGATCACGGGCTGGCGCAAGAATATCTATTCCTATCCGCCCATCGGTTCACCCGACGGCGGGGCCAACGTGACCGCCGGCGATCTGGACCGCTTCCTGCGCGCCATTCATGCCGGCAAGCTCCTCTCGCCGGAGATGACCGCGGCTTTTTTCACGCCGCAGGTTCACTATCGTCAGCATGACGGCTGGCGGATGGAGTATGGCTACGGGCTCTGGTTCTACGTCGAGCCGGATGGTCATGTGGTTTGCTACGAGAAGGAGGGCATCAACGCCGGCGTCAGTGCTGTTGTCCGCTATTTTCCGGACCATGACATCAACGTCGTTTTGCTGTCGAATCTCTCGACGGGCGTCTGGGAGCCGATCTGGCGGATACACGAGGCCATTTTGACGGAATAGAGGGCGTGCTGGACTGGGCCTAAGTCGGCTTAGTGAGCACGCCCCGTGCGAACGGGTTGTGTGGGTGGCTGGCTCTCGGTTGGGGAGCGGCGCGGAGGGAATCGCCGTTCGGGGCGGCGACCCGCTTGGTTTCGACCCTTCGACAGGCTCAGGACGGCGCAGGCTCAACCGGCGCTGGCCTCAGGTCTCTCCCAACGCCCGCTTCGTGAGCACGCCCCGTGCGAACGGGTTGTGGGGGCGGCTGGCTCTCGGTTGGGGAGCGACGTGGACGAGACTGCCTTTCAGGACGGCGACCGCCCGCACGAGGGCGTGCGGACTGAGCTAAGCCCCCCCCACGCCCCCATGGACGAGACTGACTCTCAGGACGGCCCATGCCTTGCGTCGACTCGGACGACAAATCAAAGGCGTCGCTACCAAATCGATAGCGACGCCTTTGCTGTTGACAAACTCTACAGCCTTACAGGACCGGCTGAGTCCTAGTGCTGAATCAGCGGCAGGTACATGACCGGCTCTAGTTCCACCGCGGTGGAGATGTAGACGCCGTACTCTTCGCCAAGGGCGAAGGGACCCGCCTGGTCGGTCTTGCCGTCAATGCTCACGTCCTCGATATAGAAGGAGGTCGCGGACGTGACGGCTGAATAGGCGTAGTCCGTCGGCTCCACGGAGTCGATCACCGTGGACTGGATCAGGCTCTCGTTGAGCTTGACCAGACCGTCGTCCGTTGCGCCGTAGAGATTGAAGCCGGCGTTGCTGGTCTCGGTGGCCGTCTGCCAGGTGAAGTCGACCGTGTCGCCACTCGCAGCGCTCTGGAAATAGCCGATGGTGACGGGGACGGTATTGCACAAGATGCCAGCGTCAATTGTGACATTCGCGTCGCCCGGGTTCAAAACGATTTCATCGGAGAAGCCGCCGGCATCGGCGTCACTGTCAGAGGAGGTGTCCGGATCGGCGTTCTTAGTCGTAAACCCAGCGCCGGTACTATCGACGAACTGTACCTTGTACGTGCCCGGATCGAGTTCGGTGAATGCATAGAAGCCCGGAGAGTTGCCAATGAAACCCCCGTTTGCCGTAACTGTCGAGTCAATCTGCGAGAACGAATCGTCATTTTGCTTCTGCAACAGATTGACGGTAATGCCGTTCAGGCCCTGCTCCTCACCATCATCCTGGACGCCGTTGCTATTTGCGTCACACCAGACGTAATCGCCCAGCGACGCCGTTTCATCCGTCGTCACCAAAACGCTGGGAATCGACCCGCTGTCGTCGTCGAAGGTAACCTTGATCGAGACGACCCCCGAAGTTTCGGGCTGGAATTCCTCGTAGGTGTTGTCCCCATATCCAGTCGGGGTGAAGGTATCGATCAGATTTCCGGTGGCGTCTGGGCCGTCATAAAACTCAATAGTAGCCCCTGCTCCAGGCTTCGACATCAAGCAGCTCAAAACGATTGATCGTCACGGCAAAAGGAACTCCATCACTATCTTGGAAACTCAGAGTGATGATCCCGCCGTCAGCATCATCATCGGGTGAACAGTTTGGAACTGCCTTCATCAACGATCAGAACCTTGCCCAGTGCTTCAAAATTGCGCCCGGCCCATTGGCTGCAGCCACGCTATCACAAGGGACGGGGGCATCGAAAACGTTAGCTGTGAGCATTCGATGTGGGATTTGGCGTCAAGCTGGTTAAAGGCACCAGAGGAGCTGCAATAGGCCGCTGTACGTCGTGTGAGCTGTGACGGGGTTACAACGATCTGATTTCGCTCGCCGTGCGGTGCAGGATCGAGTGGCGCTGGGCGAGCAGGTCACGGTCGTTGGCATAGCCCCCGCCGATGACGCAGGCCACGGGAATACCACGCGTCATGCACGCTTCCAGCACGAAGCGATCGCGCTGCGCCAGGCCATCGTCGCTCAGCGCCAGCTTGCCGAGCAGATCGTCGGCATGGGGATCAACGCCGGCGTCGTAGAAGACAAGCTCGGGACGGAACGTCTCCAGCAGGCGCGGCAAGTGGTATGCGAGCGCGGCGAGATAGGCGTCGTCTTCCAGATCGACGGGCAGCGGCACGTCGAGATCGCCGGGCGACTTGCGGAAGGGGAAATTCTTCTGGCAATGCATGGAGAAGGTGAAGACGCGCTCGTCGCCGGCGAAGATGGCCGCGGTGCCGTCGCCCTGATGCACGTCCAGGTCGACGATCAACACGCGACCGACGCCCTCATCGCGCTGAACGACACGTGTGGCGACGGCCAGGTCATTGAAGATGCAGAAGCCTGAGCCAAAGTCAGGATGCGCATGGTGAGTGCCGCCGGCCGTGCTGCAGGCGAGGCCATGGCGCATGGCCAACTGCGCAGTCAGGATCGTGCCGCCCACCGCGGTGCAGGTGCGCGTGACCAGCGCCGGGCTCCAGGGAAAGCCGATACGGCGCATGGCCTTGGCATCAATCGAGCCGGTGAGATAGGCCTCAACATATGTGGGCGTGTGGACCAGTTCCAGCCAGTCGCGTCTGGCGATCTCAGGCAGGTGAAACTGTTCCAGTCCGGCCACGCTGTCGCGCAGAAGCACCTCGTACACCTTGCCAAATTTGGGCATGGGGAAGCGATGCTCGGGCGGCAGCGGGGTGACAAAATCGGGGTGAAAGACGATGGGGAGAGACATGAATGGCGATAGACCGCGAATCCATAGGTTGGTGACGAAAACCGAACGGCGTCTGTTGGCTCGGCAGACCGTTCGCACGAGCGGCGAAAGTCGGTTGCCCGCCATTCCATCCACAAGAAACGTAACCCATCGACTCGCTTGGTTTCGACAAGCTCAACCGGCGCTGGCCTATTTCGTAGGTCACCACGTTGTTTCCTGATAGGGCGTGCTCAAAAGCTGGACGGATCGGGCGGTAATAAGCGAACCACCCTGCTCTAATCTGCTGCGATCGCATCATGTGTCTGCGCGATCGTCGGGTAGCCAGGCACGTCATGACAGTTGCGGCAGCGCGCCTCGTAGCTCTCGCTGCCGCCGACCAGAATCACCGGATCATCGTACCGCGGCAGGGCGTCCGTCGATGAGGCGCTGAGTGCGGCTAGCCGACGCGCCACAGACCACGCAGATGGCGTGCAGCTTATCGATGCGCTCGGCCCGGGCCATCATCTCGGGCATGGGGCCAAAGGGCTCACCGCGGAAGTCCTGGTCCAGCCCAGCGACGATCACGCGCATACCGCGGTTGGCCAGCTCGTCGCAGACGTCGCCAATCGCGGCGTCAAAGAACTGCACTTCGTCCACCGCAACCACCTCGGTCTCGGGGCGAATGAGTTTGAGCAGATCGCGCGCCTGCGCAACAACATGGACGTCATCGTGGGCGACGCCATTGTGCGAAGCAACCCGGGTCACGCCGTAGCGGCTATCGATGCGGGGCTTGAAGACCTGGATCTGCTTACGAGCGATTTCCGTGCGGCGTATCCGCCGCAGGAGTTCCTCCGTCTTGCCGCTGAACATGGAGCCACAGACCAGCTCGATCCAGCCGCCGCTGGGTTGGTAAAGCATGAATGTTCCTCCCGTGGTGCGCAGTCGATTGGGTTGGGCAGCGCCCGACAGCGCACATTATAGAGGCTTGCCAAGGCAGAGGCAAAAGCGTCAGCGACAGGAGGTCCCTCCACGTTGCTCAGGATGACAGCCGGGCAGGCGTGGATGCCCCCGAGCACTTCTCGTGTCGTGCTGAGCGGATGGAATATCAAGCCCCCTTCCAGGGGGCGTCGCTCGCATAGCCCCGTCCATTCATGGCGGGGCGGGCCACGGTGACCAGAACCGTTTGGGACGACCGAACACCGCCCCGGGCTGAAGCCACGGGGCTACGGAGCAGCGCCCCATCAATGGGGCTGGGGCATGACGAGCGGATGGATTATCAAGCCCCCTTCCAGGGGGCGTCGCTCCATAGCCCCGTCCATTCATGGCGGGGCGGGCCACGGTGACCAGAACCGTTTGGGACAACCGAACACCGCCCCGGGCTGAAGCCACGGGGCTACGGAGCAGCGCCCCATCAATGGGGCTGGGGCATGACGAGCGGATGGATTATCAAGCCCCCTTCCAGGGGGCGTCGCTCCATAGCCCCGTCCATTCATGGCGGGGCGGGCCACGGTGACAGGAAGCGTTCGGGACGACCGAACGCCGCCCCGGGCTGAAGCCACGGGGCTACGGAGCAGCGCCCCATCAATGGGGCTGGGGCATGACGAGCGGATGGGATATCAAGCCCCCTTCCAGGGGGCGTCGCTCCATAGCCCCGTCCATTCATGGCGGGGCGGGCCACGGTGACAAGAAGCGTTCGGGACGACCGGACGCCGCCCCGGGCTGAAGCCACGGGGCTATGGAGCAGCGCCCCATCAATGGGGCTGGGGCATGCCGAGCGGATGGGTTATCAAGCCCGCTTCCAGGGGGCGTCGCTTGATAGCCCCGTCCATTCATGGCGGGGCGGGCCACGGTGACAGGAAGCGTTCGGGACGACCGGACGCCGCCCCGGGCTGAAGCCACGGGGCTACGGAGCAGCGCCCCATCAATGGGGCTAGGGCATGACGAGCGGATGGGTTATCAAGCCCGCTTCCAGGGGGCGTCGCTCGATAGCCCCGTCCATTCATGGCGGGGCGGGCCACGGTGACAGAACCGTTCGGGACGACCGAACACCGCCCCGGGCTGAAGCCACGGGGCTATGGAGCAGCGCCCCATCAACGGGGCTGGGGCATGACGAGCGGATGGGATATCAAGCCCGCTTCCAGGGGGCGTCGCTCGATAGCCCCGTCCATTCATGGCGGGGCGGGCCACGGTGACCAGAACCGTTTGGGACAACCGAACACCGCCCCGGGCTGAAGCCACGGGGCTATGGAGCAGCGCCCCATCAATGGGGCTGGGGCATGACGAGCGGATGGGATATCAAGCCCGCTTCAGGGGGCGTTGCTCGATAGCCCCGTCCATTCATGGCGGGGCGGGCGATGGTAGTTGGGATCAGAACCGAAGGGGCTTGGTTGACCCCGAGCGCTTCTCGTGTCATCCCGACACGCAGCAAGGGATCTTACACCGACAAAAAAAGCGCCCGTCAGGCAGTGCCTGACGGGCGCTTTGAAGTCGTTCTCAACTCAGCAAATAATGCTGAGCGCTATTCTTCTTCAATCACTTCTTCTTCGACGACGACTTCAGCCACTTCGTACTTGGCCAGCACTTCGGCAGCCGCAGCATCGGGATCGTCGCCGCGGGCACGCGCCTTGCGTGCGGCTTCTTCGGCTTCGGTACGCGCCTGGCTTTCGATCTCGCGCGCGGCGGTCTTGGTCTGGCGGCGTTCGAGGCGCTTCATAAAGCGCTCGACCTGGCCGGCCGTATCGACAATGCGCTGCTCGCCCGTATAGAACGGGTGACAGGTGCTGCATACGTCGGTGCGAATTTCAGGAGACGTGCTGCCCGTCAGCCAGGAAGCGCCGCAGGAGCAGGTCACGCGGGCTGTCGGATAGAACGTGGGATGGATATCAGGCCTCATTTTTAACCACCTTCTCCGGGTGAACGCTGACTTGGCGCTTACCCTTCTTGTACCACTCAAACGTCACATACCCATCGCTGGTCGCAAAGAGCGTGTCGTCCTTGCCCCGCCCAACGTTGGTCCCGGGATAAATTCTGGTGCCGCGCTGGCGGATCAGAATGTTGCCGGCCGTCACGAACTCACCGCCATAGCGCTTCACGCCAAGACGCTGGCCGTTGGAATCACGGTTATTGCGGCTGGAACCGCCACCTTTTTTATGAGCCATTGTAACTTACTCCTCTTGACAATACGCCTGGGCAATGCTAGCTGCCGGCTACGATGGATTCAATCTCGAGCCGGGTCAGATACTGACGATGACCGCGGCGAACACGGATGCGCTTCTTGGGGCGATAGCGGAAGACCATGATCTTCTTGCCCCGATGCTGCCCCGTAATCTTCGCCTGAACCGAAGCCCCTTCTACCATGGGCTGGCCGACGCTCAATGTATCGCCATTGGCAATGAGCAGCACTTCATTCAGTGAGACGGTATCGCCTACATTGCCCTCGAGCTTTTCTACTTCGAGGATGTCCCCTTCGGCAACGCGGTATTGCTTGCCGCCGGTTTTCACTACTGCATACATCAGGTTTCTCCCTTTCTGAGCCGCGTCTGGATGAACAAAGCGCCCATCCAAAACTTTGCGGAGCGGCCTCGCGCCCCAAAGGGTGGGGACGAAAGATAGCTCAACAGTCGTAATTGTGTGCAAACGGGCTGCAAGCAGCCGATGGGTCAGGTAAACCCACAAACAAAGAGTATACATGACCGGATGCGCTTTGGTCAAACCGGAAGCGCGGTAATTTGGCCCTCGAATCTTGACCACAATCGGCTGCATAACCAGTCACGAATCGAATGGCAGACGATTTTAGATGGTGGATCTGCGCCAATTCACCCAATCCGCACAAATCCGCGGCCCATCCTCATCAAATCAAGCGGAATTACCAAATATTGGCGCATATCCCATACTGAAGGCCGGGCACGAAAGCAGAATCGCTCGCATATTCTCAAATTAAACCCTCTACAAATGAGCGACCCAAATAGTCCGAGGCTTGACATTCGCCAGTAAGCGCATTACACTAGGTTAGTAAGGTTACTTAATTAAGCTCCTTCGATGCTTCCCACTTCAGGACGAGCAGCGTAGATGAAAAAAGCGACGCGCCAGCAGACCAAAGATCACAACACGCGGCTGATTCTCAAGACGCTCTTCGACAATGACAGCTTGAGTCGGGCCGATATCGCCCGCATCACGCGCCTGACCCGTCCAACCGTCTCCAACATTGTCGCCGATCTGATTGACGCCCAGCTCGTGCTGGAAACGGGCATTGGTCCATCTGCCGGCGGCAAGCCGCCCATCTTGCTCCAAGTAAATGACGACGCCCATCACATTTTGGCCGTCGACCTGGGCAGCCGGGAGTATCGCGCCGCGCGCATCAACCTGCGCGGCGAAATCGTGCACCGCATCGACCAGCGGGGCAACGGCAGTCAGAATGGCGAGGAGGCGCTTGCCCAGACCATGCGCATGATCGACGAGATCCTGGCCGCCGACGACACGCCCGTCCTCGGGCTGGGGTTGGGCGCGCCGGGCGTCATCGTGCCAAGCACGGGCGTGGTGCGCAATGCGGTCAACCTCGGCTGGTATGACGTGCCCGTACGCACGCTGCTCGAGGCGCGATACGATCTGCCCGTTTACGTGGTCAACGACAGCCATGCCGCGGCCCTGGCCGAGTATACGTTTGGCGGCGAACGGGAGAGCGACAACCTGATTCTGCTCAAGGTCAGCCAGGGCATCGGCGCCGGCATTATCCTGGGCGGACGGCCCTTCTACGGCGACGGCTACGGCGCGGGCGAGATCGGCCATCTGGTCGTTCAGGCCGATGGCAGCCGCTGCACCTGTGGCAATCACGGCTGTCTGGAAACCATTGCCGGCACCCGCGCCATCTTGCGCCGCGCCGGCGAAGCGCTCCAGGACGCGGGCGCGGACGCAGCCGCAGCCGCCACGGAACTCACCTGGCCAGAATTCGCACAGCGCCATGCGGCCGGCGAATCGCCCCTTGTCGAAGTGATTGTAGAGACGGGCCGCTACCTGGGCGTTGCCCTGGCCGGTCTGATCGCCGGCTTCAACGTGGAGACGATTGTGATTGCCGGCCGCGTGGCGAACGTGGGCGATTCCCTGCTGGAAGCTGCCCGGGCGGAAGCCCGTCTCCGCGCCCTGCCCGGCATGGTCGATGAGACGACAATTCGCTACTCGCCGCTGGGGATCGAAATGGTCCTCTTGGGCTGTTCAGCGCTGGTCCTTCAGCAAGAATTGGGGATCGTTTGATGGCAGCGCCGGAGACATGGGCCCGTTGCCGCCGCGTTGGATGGATCGAACCTGCAGGCCGCAGGCAGACCTTTGCATGAGTGATCAACAACGTAGCACCGAACTGCTGCTGGTGGGACTGGACATCGGCGGCACAAAAATCGAAGCGCTTGTCGTCGATCAGGAGCTGACAACCCGCGCACGCGCCGTCGTCGCCACGCAGACCGACTCGCCCGCGGCGCTGGTTGAGAGCATCGAGCGTGCGGTCGACCACGCCTTGGTCGAGATGGACGCCTCCTCCGCACAGATCGGCGCCATCGGCTGCGGCATCCCCGGTCAGGTCGAACATGCAACCGGGATGGTGCACAATGCAGTCAACCTCAACCTCGCCAGCTTCCCCCTGGGCCCCATCCTGAGCGACCGCTTTGGTTGCGCGGTCGTGCTGGAAAACGACGTGCGCCTGGCCGCCATCGGCGTCTATCACTGGCTGCGCCGTACGGACCCAGAGCGCTATCGCTCGCTGGAAGATCTGGTCTATGTCAGCATCGGCACGGGCCTGGCTGCCGGACTGATCCTCAACGGGCGCATCTATCGCGGCAGCCGGGGCATGGCGGGCGAGCTAGGCCACATTCCGCTGGATCCGACCGGCGCGCGCTGCAACTGTGGCGCGCGGGGTTGTGTGGAGACTAAGGTTTCGGGTCCGGGGCTGCTGCGCCGAACCAAAAAGGCGCTGGCGAAGGCGCCCCAGAGCGCGCTCCATACCGCCAATCCGCTGACGACCTACGCCATTCTTGAAGGGGCAGCCGCCGGTGACGCCGTTGCCCTGACCATGGTCGACCAATTCGCTGAGGAGGTCAGCCGTCTGCTTTACAGCGTCATGCTGGCCTACGACGTGGAGATTATCGCGCTGGGCGGGGGCATGGCCAAGGCCGGCCCCATTTTCCATGCTGCACTGAGCCGTCACATCGATGCACTGCGGGACGCTGTGCCATTGGCCCGCTCTTTATTGAAGCACGACCAAATCTTACCCATCACCGAAGACAACATGGGCGTCTGGGGCGGCATTATGCTGGCTGCCGACGCACTACTTCATCAGGAGAAAAAACGCGATGAGCGCCAGCTCAGGATTGCCGCTGAATGAGAGCAACATCTACCGTGAGATTCACGAACAGCCGACTGCGCTGACCCATTTCTTGGGCAACGCGCCGGCCACCATGGCCGCCCTGGTCGAAGAGATCCGCGCACGGGAAATCACGCACGTGGTGATTGCCGCGCGGGGCACCAGCGACAACGCCGGCCGCTACGCCCAGTATGTGTTGGGCGCGTACAACCGGCTGACCGTCGCCCTGGCGACGCCGAGCCTCTACTCAATTTACGAACGACCGCCCCTCTTCCACAACGCGCTGGTACTGGGCATCAGTCAGAGCGGCAAGAGTCCCGATATCGTTGGCGTGGTGGACGAAGCGAGGCGTCAGGGCGCGCTCACGGCCGTCATCACCAATGCGCCGGACTCCACGCTGGCCCAGCATGGCGATCACGTCATCGACATCATGGCCGGGCCGGAACTGGCGGTGGCCGCCACCAAGACCTACACCAACGAACTAGCCGCCATCGCCCTGCTCAGCGCAATGCTGGCGGATGATGAGGAGCGCCTGGCCGAACTGATCGCCGTGCCCAGCGCCGTGACCCAGACCCTGCAAAACAATGAACTGTTCGCTCTCAACGTGCCCCGCTATCGCTACATGAACCGTTCGGTCATCATCGGCCGGGGCTTCAACTACGCCACCGCCTTCGAACTGGCGCTCAAGATGAAGGAGCTCACCTACACGCTGGTAGAGCCCTACAGCAGCGCCGATTTTCTGCATGGTCCCATGGCCATGATCGAAGACGGCTTCCCCGTTATCGTGATTGCGCCGTCGGGCGCGATGCTGCCGGAGATGCGCACCTTTGTCGCGGCGCTGACCGACCGGCGAGCCGAGGTGATTGCCATCAGCGATGACGAGCAGCTGCTGGAGAGCGCCCGCACGCCCCTGCCCCTGGCGCGGCCCGTGCCCGAGTGGCTCTCGCCCATCACGGCCATCGTCCCCGGCCAGTTGTTCGCCATGCACCTCGCCCATGCCCGCGACTTCAACGTCGACGCGCCGCGTGGGCTGCTCAAAGTCACCGAAACACATTAGGGCGAGCGCGGAACGCGAAGCGGGGAGCGCGGAATGATCATTCCGCGCTCCCCGCTTCGCGTTCCGCGTTTGGTCGATGGGAATTTGGACCACGCAAAAATTTAGTTCGGTGGCGTACAATTCTGTGCATGACAAATCGTGTAGACGTACCGATCAACGAAATTCAGCCGGAGGCCGCGCTGCGCGCGTATCTGGCAACCCAGGGCGTCAGCGACACCAGCGGGTTGGATTTACTGCGTCTGGTGCGCACGGCAAGCTATGCCTACGACGCCGTTCTCACCGAGCAAATGCGCGAGGCCCAGCTGTCGGGACCGCGCTGGCGCCTCCTGCTCCACCTGCTGCTGGCGGAAACGCACGGTCACCCGGCAGTCAACCCCACCCAACTCAGCCGCTACCAGCGCGTCAGCAAGAACACGATCAGCGCGCACCTGCGCGCCCTCGAAGCGCAAGGGCTGATCGAGCGCGAGCTGGACCCGGACGACCGGCGCCAGTTTCGCATTCGCCTGTCGGATGCCGGACGCACGCTGATCGAGCGTTCCACGCCCGAGCACATGGCGTTTCTGAACGGCCTGGCGGATGAGCTATCGCCGGCCGAGCGCTCGACGCTGACGGAATTGCTGACCCGACTGTTGGCATCCCTGAAGGTGAACGCAGCATATGGTGCACACGATGAGGAATAACCCTGTCGTCATGTGCCCCAATCCCTCGCAACTACGCAAAGTAAGGAGATAGCCATGGCCAATCAGGAAAAAAGCGGGCGCGCCAATTTCAACCAGTTGGGCCGGGCAATTGGCTATTTGAGCAATTACAGGGGTATCGCCACCATCGCGATCGTTGCCCTGCTGCTCAGTCTGACGGCCCAGTTGATGGTGCCCCAGATGATCCAGAACATACTGGATGCAATCGTCAACGGCATGGCCATGCAGCAGCTCTCCGTGCTCTCGGTCGACCAGCAGCAGGCCCTGCTCGACCAGTTTGGCATCAGCGCAGAGCAGGCCCAGCGCATGGCTGCTGCGCCCGTCAATGCGATTCTCTGGTCGATCGCCTTGATCCTGATCTTCGCCGTCATGCGTGGCGCGTTTGCCTTCACGCAGGCCTTCATGGGCCAGACGCTGAGCCAGAACGTTGCCTTTGATCTGCGCAATGAGCTCTATGCCAAGATCCAGCGCCTCTCCTTTAGCTATCATGATCGCAACCGCACCGGACAGCTGATGATTCGCGCCACCGACGATGTGGAGAAGCTTCAAATTTTCCTGGGCCAGGGGCTGCTGCTGGCGCTCTCGGCGATCCTCCTTCTCACCGGCGCGCTGATCATGCTGCTCTTGACCAACTGG
>CAWEEJ010000058.1:0-12508 GCA_963807905.1 uncultured Chloroflexia bacterium
AAACTTGGCACGTCTAGACGCAAAGCGATCGCCGTCGGCGCGGTCGTGGGCGTGGCGGTTGGGTCGGGTCGAGGTTGTGTCGTCGCCGTGGGCGGCGCCGGCGTAACCGTGGGGGCATCTGCAATCGTGCCGGGGAGGGGGATGATCAATTCCTCGCCGGGGCGGATGGAGTAAACTTCGGTGGCGGCGATGTTGTTGGCGGCCATGATGGCCTGGGCAGAAATTTCAAACTGGGCGGCAATGCCCAACAGCGTATCGCCGGACCGCACCGTATAGGTCGTAACCACTGAGCCGCCCGTCCCGCCGGCGCCGGCGGCTTCAGTTGCCGCACGCGCCTCGACTGTAGCTGCGTTTGGCGTGGCCGTGGCTGTTGGCAATGAAAGCGCCGCTCCGCTGCTCGCTGCACGGGCAGTCGCAGTCGCCTGTCGGGTCGCCCGTCGAGTCGGCGCCGCAGTGCTGGTCGATGTGGCTGCAGGCGTGTTGGTCGGCGCAGTTGTGGACGTTGCGGTTGGCTGAGCGGTTGGCTCTTCGGTCGGCTCTGAGGTCGGTAGGGCGGTAGCGGTCGGCTCGACAGTAGGCTCGACGGTCGGTTCAAGCGTCGGATCCACGGCTTCGGTCGCCGGCGGCAACGTTGCCGGTGTGTCGGCGGCGGGTTGCTCCGGAGTGGCAGTTGGCGCCAGCGCCACGACGCTTTCGGCTTCGCCATTGTTGGTGAGGGTCTCATTGCCTGTTGCGATCATGACGCTGTCGCCCGTAGGCTCCATGCCTTCATCGACCAGGGCAATGATTCCAGATAGCTGTGTACTTTGACTTTGCAGCCACACGACGGGGCTGTTGCTTTCCCAGCGATTGGCCAGTAGAAATAGGAAGAGCAGGGTAAGTAGCGCCGGTATGCCCCAGGTCAGTAAGCGCGGCGGTGCTGCCTGCAATTCGCGTCCACAATGGGGACAGAGCACCAGCGCGGAAGATCCAGTTTCGTGGCAATAACGGCAGCGTATCTGACGCGGACGCCGTTCCAGATCTTCGCCGCATTCCTGACAAACGGTATCCCCGCTGCCGGTCACGGCGCCACAGTTCGGACATTGCTGAAGTCCGCTGTAGATTGGTGAGCCGGCGGGCGGCTGGGGGTCCGATTGCCGCGCGCTGTGGTGGCTTGATCGGAATGAGGCGGCTGGTCAGCCATGTAGGTCTCCTCTGGCGGTGGAGGGGAGCATTAAGTTATTGCCCAAGCATGGAAAGCCAATCGATGGCTTCCGGCGCGTTGCGAATATCTTGGACCGTCACGATGACGAGCAGGCCAAGCAGGAGCATGAAGCCCACCATGTGAACGAGCCCTTCGCGTTCCGGATTGACGCGGCGGCCACGCAGCGTCTCGATCAAGATAAAGAGCAGGCGACCACCGTCCAGCGCCGGGAGCGGGAGCATGTTGGTGATGGCCAGGGCGGCACTGAGAATGGCCGTCAGCCGTAAGATCGGGAAGAGCAAGCCGGTATCAATCGTCGCGGACATGGCTCCGCCCACCATCTGGGCAATGCCGACTGGTCCGCTAACCTGCGCTTCTGCCGGCGAGAGCGTGCCCATGATCAGCATGAATGGCAGCTGTAGCACCAAACTGATATAGCCGAACGTTTCGCGCACGCCTTCCCACAACGCCCGCAATGGCGGTAAGGTAGCCAGCGTCGACTGCGGGGAAATCTGTACACCCAGGGCGCCCTGCCCGGGCGGCGGATCCACTCGGGGCGTAATGTTAAGCGTCTGCCATTGATTGTCGCGCAAGACCGTCAAGGCGACTTCCTGGCCGGCCAGCTCTTTGATAAGCGCGACCAGTGATTCGCCGTCAGAGGTCACCACAACATCATTGACTTGGAAAACAACGTCGCCAGCCTGCAACCCCGCGTCTTCGGCGGGGCTATCGGTGGCGGTGGCCATGATTTCGGTTCCCAAAACCGGCGTATACTCACTGCCGCGGACCAGCGCGTCGGCCGTTGTTTCTTCTGCCAGAGGAAGCGTTACTACCTCGCCATCACGACTGATGACGATGCTTTTGCGCATGCTTGCATCCGCTAATTCGTCCCGCTGCATGACGCTGTACGACATGTCCGGCAGCGCACTGACCTGGGCCGGACGTCCACTGACTTCAAGCAGAATGTCCCCTGCCTGCAAACCCGCGGCCGCGGCCGCAGAGCCGGCCGGTACAACCGTCAGTTGGGGATTGGCCACGTTGGCTGGAAAGCCTGCCATAAAGCTAAGGGCAAAGATCAAAATAGCCAGCAGTGCATTCATGGCCGGCCCGGCCAGCAGCGTCAGTGCGCGTCCGCTGCGGCTGGCGGCATTGAAGGAACCGGGCGACATGTCGCCCGCATCTTCCCCCTTCATGCGCGCAAAGCCGCCGAGCGGCAACGCGTTGAGGGTGAAGTCAGTGCCATCATATGTGAAGAGCTTTGCTAAGCGCGGGGGGTACCCCATGCCAAACTCTTCAACGACGATTCCATTACGGCGTGCAACCAGATAATGACCCAACTCGTGAAAGAACACGAGTACGCCCAGGACCAGGATGAACGAAATTATTGTTAATGCCATCTCTTATTTTCCTCGCAGATCGCCCCTCGGAGCAGCCGTCACGTATTGGCCTTTGCGCCCACGTGTAGCGGCTATACAGATGCTCCTCCGGTGCGATGCATCGCCAGATTATACTATTCTGCAAACTCTTCCTGCAAATGAGTGGCGCTTTTTCCGCCTACGCTTGCACGTCTACTCACCTACGCCGATCATGCATTCCAAGCTCTAAGTGTAGCCGACTGCGCCGGCTTTGTTTGTAAGGCTCTAGCCACAAATCAGGGTGCCCACCGGCGCACGCTCGTCGGCCAGGGCCTGTGCCACAGCATCCTCCGCCAAACCACCGAGAATGCGGACCGTGAGCGTTGGTTGGTCTTCGATCATGGCCAGGGCCTGGTTTACCTTGGCCGTCATGCCGCCGGTGACGTCAACGCCGAAGCTTTCACCCACGTTCGCCCGTACTACTGCCAGCGTAGACGGCGAAAGGAGGGCAATGCGTTCCGCAGCGGGATCAAGCTGGGGATCGGCCGTGTAGATGCCGTCGACCTCGCCAGCCAGAAGGATGCGCTGAGGTGCCAAATGCGGCGCCAGCCATTGGAATATTTCTTCGGTGCTGGCAATGGTCCCCCCGCGCACACTGTCCAAGGCCACGTCGCCAAAGACGACGGGAACCAGTCCCGCCTCAAGCGCGGCAGCCACGGTCGCATGGGGACCATCGACGAGGACGCCGTCCCGCGCGCAAGGTGACGCTGGGCTGAATGGCCCACGCCGGCACATCTGCAGCAAGGAGGGCCGCAACAACGATGCGATTCAGGCGCGCGGCAGCGTCTGCGGTGGCGGCAAAGCCATACCAATCGACGGCGCTCTCGACACCCGCTCGCGTGCCGTAGCGCCGGCCGACAACATGACCAAAACTGCCGGAGCCATGTCCAATGACCAGTTGCATGGTCGGTACTTGGGCGCGTGCCGCGGCGATTTCCGCGGCCAGACGGGCAATCACGTCCGGGCGGGGCGTCTCGGCTTGGCGTTTATCGGTGATCAACGAGCCGCCCAGCTTGAGGAAAACGACGTCGGACGCGGGCCGGCTCACAGCGGCTCACCATTGCGCCGGGTCGAAGCAAGCCCTGTCAGCGTCGTCAGAAGCGTTGCTTCTTCTTCAAGGTGGACGGTACGCGGGTCGAAAACAAGGTGATCCTGCTGAATGCGACAAACGATCGGCCGCTCGGCCTGGCGTAGATGGGCTGCTGCCGCGTCAGGCGCTGCGACGGACAGCGCCAGCAGGCGCGTCGGCAGAGTTTCGCCCGGCAGGCTGCCGCCGCCGATTGCGCTTTCGCCATCCCAAATGCCGGCCGTCACATCCGCGCGTTCTAGCGTCTCCTGCCAACGTTTGGCCCGCTCATCCAACTCATCCAGCGTGGCGCTGATCATCTGCCACACGGGGATTTCTTCCAGCGCACTGCCGCGACGATAGCTATGCAGCGTTGCCTCCAGCGCAGCCAGCGTGATCTTGTCGACGCGCAGCGCGTGGGCCATGGGGTGACGGCGTAACGCTTCGATCAGCGACGCTTTGCCCACGATGATGCCGGCTTGGGGGCCGCCCAACAGCTTGTCGCCGCTGAAGGTGACCAGATCGGCGCCGGCGGCAACGCTCTCCTGGACCATGGGCTCGGCAGCCAGGCCATAGGGGCGGGTGTCAAGCAGCGTGCCGCTGCCCAGATCATCAATGAAGAGCGGGCGACTGCCAGTGACGGTTTCATGTTCGCGCAGCATTTCGATTACCGCACTTGGCTCCGGCTGCGTCACAAAGCCGATCTGACGAAAGTTGCTGCTGTGGACGCGCATGACCGCGGCCGTTTCAGGTGTGATGGCTGCGGCGAAGTCGCGCAGGTGCGTACGATTCGTCGTGCCCACTTCGACCAGTTGCGCGCCGCTCTGACGCAGAACGTCGGGAATGCGAAAGCCGCCGCCGATCTCCACGAGTTCCCCGCGGCTGATCAAAACGTCCTGCTCCTGGCAAAACGCGCTGAGCACAAAATAGACGGCCGCTGCGTTGTTGTTGACGACCAGCGCATCTTCAGCCCCGGTTAATTCGGTCAGCAGTTGCCGGGCGTGGATGTGGCGACTGCCCCGCCGTCCTGCCGCCAACTCGTATTCGAGATTGCTGTAGCCGGCGCTCGCCGCGACCACGGCCGCACGCGCAGCCTCACTGAGGGGCGCGCGGCCCAGATTGGTGTGGACGATGATGCCTGTCGCATTGATGACTGGTCGTAGAGAGGGCTGGTTGCTCGCCGCGACGTGCTCGGCAACCAATTCTGGCCAGGCCGCGGCGTCCGGTGCAGGCGCCCCGCCGGCGATGGCGCGGCGCGTCTCTTCCAACACGTCGCGCACCGCGGCGAGCGTGGATGCTTCACCATGGGTTGCTACAAGCAGTGCGATGGCCTCCTGCTGGAGAAGGCGATCAACGCTTGGCAGCTTTCGATATTCGGTCGTTGGATCATCACTCATGGGCTGATTATACGTCACCGCTGTACGCGCGTCCATCCGCGGTCAATTTAGCTGAGAATACCACGAAAAAAGGTCGACCGAAGTCGACCTTTCATCCTGCAACATTTTTCTCGTCGAGCCAAAAAGCGAGTGGGCGAAAAGGGACTCGAACCCCTGACCTCCTCGGTGTAAGCGAGGCGCTCTAACCAGCTGAGCTATTCGCCCGAGCGCATCCGCCAATATAGCTGATGGCTGCGCCCTTTGTCAAAAATCGTTTGCTGGCTGGATGCATACCATACTCGGGGGCTGGCCTAGAGAAAGCGACCAATCCGTTTGTAGGACGCCCCCAAAATGGGATGCACCCTTGCTGGCTTGCAGCCGGGTCCCTTCTTTGATATGCCAGCGCTATGCCTCGGGACGAATCATGATAACCGGAATCGAGATGTGCTGCGCCACATATTGGGCCACACTGCCGAAGATAAGCTTGTTGATCCCCGTGCGCCAGTGAGTGGTCATGGCGACAATGTCCACATCGTGGTTCTCAATATACTGTACGATGGCTTCGCCCCGCCCCCGGTCGAGCCGCACCTCACTATGAACTTCATAGCCAAAGAGCTCCAACATTTGCTCTTCCTTCCGCATATCCAGCGTGAGGTCGGCTACGGTACTTTCCCGTTCCTGGCTGGCAAAAATGGGGTGCTGAGATTGACGTAGTTCCTTACGCGATGGGTACTCGAACAGATCCACTTCCATGGTGGCCGGACGCCCGGGCTTGCCGACACGGCCGGCTGGATCTTCCGCCACGCGCAGGAGGATGATTTCGTTTTGATCCGGCGGGAAGAAGCGGCAGAGGTGGGGAAAAATATGGGTGCAGAACGCTGACCCATCAATGGGTACGAGAATTTTGTTCTTGTTCGACATCTTCAGTCTCCTTTGACTGCTGACTACTGACTGCAGCAACACTGTTCTTCATTTTCTTCTACGCTGTCCAGCTTACCCCTTTGAGAAATGGCCCGCAAAGGGTATTTATCCCCAATTAGACAGGATGAATGTCACTTTTTTGCCCATGCTCTCGTACGGTCAAATGATCTGAACCATGGATTCTAAATCTGAGGGGGCAGCGGATCAACCCTGCACCCAGGGGGGCGGCGGATGTCGATGGATCACTTCAGAAAAATCAGCGGTGACCTGCTGCACTCTGGCCTTTTCCGGTAGCCTTTGCCGGGGCCTGTCGCCGTGAGATTGAAAATCCTCGGGATCTGGGCCGGTTGATTTGACGGAAGGCGACCCCTGCTCTATGATGCTCGCAACGACGCGCCGGCGTCCGCCCGCCAACAGCTGGCAGGACGCGTTGGCGCTACAGGCCCTCAGCAAAGTTGACAAGCAATGAACGAACGTTCCGCATCGATGCCTTTGGCAGCCCAGCGTAGTGACTCACCCGTTGAGCCGCAGCCTGCTGAGTTCAACCACGTTGGCATCCTCTATCACCCAATGAAGCCCGGATCAAAGAGCCTTGCGCAGGAGATTGAGCTCTTTTTGCAAGATCAAGGGGTAGAAGAGGTGTGGCAAGAGTCGGCTTGGGAGTCGGAGGCGGTCCTGAGCCACGTCAGCACCGCTGATCTGCTCATTACCCTCGGCGGCGACGGAACGCTCTTGCGCGCCGCGCGTATTGGTGCGGCCGACGGCGTGCCGATGCTGGGCGTCAAAATGGGCAAGCTTGGCTTTCTGGCCGAGATCATGCCCGATAACTGGCAAGAACCTCTCCAGCAGACGCTTGATGGCGACTACTGGACGGAAGAGCGGCTGATGTTGCGCTCGCGCGTGGAGCGCTTGGGCGACGACGACGAGCGTTTCACGCTTTGTGAGCATGACGGACTCAATGATATTGTGCTCAGTCGCGGTGATTTGGCCCGCGTTGTGCGTATCAGCGCCCATTTGGATGGCGAATACCTGACCACGTACACGTGTGACGGCGTCATCACCAGCACGGCCACGGGGAGTACGGGCTATGCGTTGGCCGTGGGCGGCCCGATCCTGCCGCCGGAACTGCGCAACATGCTCGTGATTCCAATTTCACCGCACCTGAGTATGGATCGAGCGATCGTTTTGTCGCGCGGCTCGGAAGTACGATTACAGGCATATGCCGATTATCATCCTATGCTGACGGTTGATGGTCAAGTAGTGGTCGAGTTGCATAGTGGTGATCAGGTTGTGATCACCGGGAGCCCCCACATGGCTCGCTTTATTCGCCTAAAAGATCGCAACTATTTCTATCAATCGCTAATGGAAAAGTTGCGTTGGACAGATAGTATAAGGGACGCGTAAGTGATGACGGTCGAACAAGAATCTCTGCAAACTTCGGCGACCGGCGAAGTGTTGTATTGTGAGAATCATCCGAATGTTGAAACGCTGCTGCGCTGCAATCGGTGCAACAAGCCGATCTGCATGAAATGCGCGGTGCAGACCGATGTTGGTTATCGCTGTAATGAGTGCATTCGTGCAGTACAGGACAAGTACTATACTGCAGAAGGAAAGGACAACTGGATTGCTCTGGTTGTCAGCTTTCTGGTAACACTTGTCGCCACGCCGATTCTGGGGTTCTTCCTCGGTTTTTTCGGCCTCTTCTTTGGCAGCATCATTGCTTTCTTGATCGGCGGCAGCGCGGGCACGGCATTGTCGCAGATCATACGGCGCGCAATTGGTGGCCGGCGCGGGCGCAATTTGCGCTGGTTTGCCCTGGTCGGCATTATTCTGGGCATTCTGGTGGCCATCCTCTTCACGCCCTTCCCGCTGCTGAATATCCCAACCCTCGTCTTTGCCGTCCTTGCCTCGACAACCGCTCTCTCTTTCCTGCGCTAGCCTTTATTTGTTGGCACAGGTATATTTGCAGAGGAGCAATCGTGCCTGGCGCGAGGTGATGCACCCTCTCGCGAATCACACTTTCCTTGCGCCGCGATTTTGCTTGTGCTATCATGCCCACAACCACCTCAATGCCGCACAGAGGGAGACCCGTTTGTGGCTACTCGTACCCGTTTACTCACCGGCCTGGTGCTGGCGCTGCTTCTGCTGAGCGCCTGTACACGACGGCCTGAAACGCCCGCATCGATTGACGTCAATGACTTGCCTCCCACCGCAACGGTGGATGCTGCCGCGCCCTCTGAGCCGGATGCAGAAGCTGTGCCCACGCTCACACCGGTGGTTGAAACGCCAGCTGAGGGCGAGCCGGCTACCGAGGGTGACGCAGCTGAGGGCGATGCGGACGAAGATCTCCAGCCGCTGCGTCCGGATCAGACCTTCCAGTACACCGTGCAAGAGGGAGACAACATCTCCTTTCTGGCCGAAAAATTCGGTACCACAATGCAGGTGCTGCGCGAACTAAACTTTTTGACCGATGACAACATTCAAGCCGGCACCATATTGATCGTGCCCTACGTTGAGGGCATTACCGAGGAAGGCGTGCCCACGCCGTTACCGGGACCATTTGAATATACTGTCCAACCCGGCGATACCTTGGGCGCCATCGAAGCGCGCTTTAACATCAACCAGCTGGAAATTATTGAAGCGAATCAACTGTTGACCCCCGACAGCCTCATCGTCGGTACGACGCTTATCATTCCAGGCTATGTCCCGGACGCGGACGGATCCTCTTCACCGGCCGCGGGCAGCGACGCGGTTCCCGGCGCGCAGGTCACCTATATCGTGCAGCCGGGCGATAGTTTCTTTTCCATCGCACAAGAATTCGGCATCGATCCCGACGATCTGGCCATAGCCAACAATATCGTCAATCGCAATGTCTTGCGCGTGGGCCAGGAACTGGTCATCCCGGGCGTCAGCCAGCGGGACGTTCAAATCTTGCGCGGCACGACCCACACAGTTGCTTCGGGCGAAACGTTGAGTGAGATTGCGGCCCAGTATGGTGTGGCCGTGGAGTCGATTTTGAGTCTCAACAACTTGACCGATCCCAATTCGATTGTCGTTGGCCAGGAATTGGTCATTCCAGGCGAATAGCCGTCTTGGTTGGTAAGGTTGAACTGAATGTGTTGAATCGCCCGGCGCCTTGCGCGCCGGGCCTTCTATATCCAGCGCCAGAGAGAAAGCCATGAAACGGACCGCCACTTCCTCCTTCGGAACCGGCAAACGTGAGAGTCATGATGCCGCGTCGTTCTATGCACGCAGTCTCTATGACAATATCTTTGCCGAGCCGGCCAGCGCGGCCCAAATGGACGTCGAGATCCCTGCGCATGAGCCGTGGGCCGATCAGATCTACTGCGCCTCGTCTACGACCATGACCGCCGTGCCGGACAACGGCGTGGCGCTTGCTTTTACCTCACCGCCGTATAACGTGGGCAAGGACTATGAAGACGATATGAGCCTAGACGCCTATCTGGCACTAATTGGCGATGTGGCGGCTGAGGTCTACCGCGTCCTACGCCCGGGCGGTCGCTACGTGATCAATATTGCCAACCTGGGTCGCAAACCCTACATTCCTCTCCACGCCTTCTTCTATGAGATTCACACGCGCCTTGGTTTTCTGCCCATGGGCGAGATAATCTGGCGCAAGGCCAAGGGCGCAAGTGGTTCATGCGCCTGGGGCAGTTGGATGAGTGCCAAGGCGCCGCGCCTGCGCGACGTGCATGAGTACCTGCTCGTCTTTGCCAAGCAGAGCTACTCGCGTCCGGACGCGGGCACGTCTGACATCGAGCGTGATGACTTCATGGACGCCACCCTCTCCGTATGGGAGATTCCCGCCGAGTCTGCACGACGCATAGGCCATCCCGCGCCCTTTCCGGTTGCGTTGGCCGAACGGGTGATTCAGCTCTACTCCTATCAAGGTGACGTCGTGCTCGATCCCTTCATGGGCAGTGGCTCGACCTGCGTGGCTGCTGCCGGTCATCAGCGTCATTATGTGGGGTACGACATCGACCCCGCATATTGCGACCTGGCGGCCCAGCGCCTTGCGGCCGCAAAGTAGACCCCACCACGGAAGCTACCTCACAGATCATTTTCGCCGGGTCCGGTCATACTGCATAAATAGTTTGAGTTTGAATGATTTCTGCCATGAGGAAAGTAGGAAAAATGAGTAAGCCAATTCACGTCTTCGCCATAGCCGGCAGCCTGCGCGAGCGCTCATATAACCGGGCGCTGCTGCGCACGGCGGCCGAGGTGTTGCCTGATAGCATGACGTTAGATATCTACGATTTGATGCCACTGCCCATGTTCAATTCCGACGTCGAGCGGGCCGGCGTGCCTGAATCCGTGCGGGATTTTCATCAACGCATGGTCGCGGCCGATGCCTTGCTGATTGCGACGCCTGAGTATAATTTCTCCGTTCCCGGAGTACTCAAGAACGCCCTAGACTGGGCGTCTCGGCCTCAAGCCAATGGTGATCCTGCGCCGCTCAACCAGAAGAGTGCGGCCATTCTCAGTGCAGCCGGTCGCTTCGGCGGTGTGCGCGCCCAGGGGCATTTGCACGATATTCTGCTCCACAATCAGGTCTATATCTTGCAGCGTCCCCAGTTCATGCTCTCTTCTGCGGGGACCCATTTTGATGATGAGTTACGTCTTCACGACGAGGAGACGCGCCTGCGCCTGCAGGGTGTTCTCATCGCGCTGGAAGCGTGGACTCGCCGCCTCCAGCCCGAACGATTGCCAGCATAGGATCTTCAACCGAGACGAGCGTGAATCGAACGCAGATCGACAGAAGACATGTCGATCTGCGTTTTATGAGTGCATCCCATTTTGGGGCGGTGCACGAACGGACTAATCGCTTTTTCTAGAGCAGCCCCCAAATGTGGTATGCACCCGCGTTTCATGGTTGCTTTCAATTTGTGCCGCTTACTGTGTTATAATGGCACTATCTTCGTTTTGAGCCCTGTTTGGGCGCCTTCCAAGACTCTGACAGCACCTCCCAAACTAGAATGTCTGTGTTGATACGTTGTCGAGGAGGTTTGCCATATGCCTATGCGATTTCAGGGGCGCGTCATTGTCGCCCTCCTGCTTGCCAGTTGTCTACTCGTTGCCCTCACGCCGCCGCTTCAAGCTCGTTCGGTCAGCGGCATCACGTCGCCGAGCGCCAATACCGCTATCTACGGCGAGGTTGTCGTGCGCGGCACGGCCGATCACCCTACCTTCCGCAAATGGCAGATTGATCTGATCCTTGCCGACCAAGATGGGCATGCGACCTTTTTGGCCCTTGGCGAAGAACCGGTTCGCGCCGATACGTTTTTTGTGTGGAATACGACACCCTTTCCGGATGGCACGCATCACTTGCGCCTGCGTGTGGTGCACAGCAACCTGAACTACGACGAGTATCTCGTGCCGGTCACGCTGCGCAATGGGCGCATGACTGAGTCATCGCTCGATATTGCCGGCGAGTCGAGCTCAAGCGTTAAGCCGCGGACGGTTGAACCGGCGCCGATCGCGATTGCGCCGCCGGCGGCAGAGGCCATACCGGCGCCTGCGGGCGTAGATCGTTGGATTGAAGTCGATATCTCCGACCAGCGTCTGCGGGCGTGGGAAGGAGATCAGGCGGTCTTTGACTACACGGTGAGTACCGGGAAGCCAGGCCATCTGACCCTGCCGGGCACCTTTAGCGTCTATCGTAAGTATGAGCAGACGCGCATGCGCGGCTACGACTATGACACGCCCGATGTGCCCTGGACGATGTATTATTCCGGTGCGTTTGCCATCCACGGCGCGTACTGGCACGACAACTTTGGCACGCCGGTAAGTCACGGCTGCGTCAATCTGCCTGTCGAACAGGCCAAGGCGCTCTATGAATGGGCCGACATGGGCACTGTCGTCGTCGTTCGTCACTGATCATGATTCGATTGGGCGCGCCGCTACCCCCAACAGAGCAAACACCCACGGAATGGGCAGAGGCGGTGCTGCGCGCCGGTTATCGCGGGCCTTGTGCCCCGTCGATGAAACCGTAGACGACACGACCGTGCAGGCCTACGCCACGGCCGCGGCTGCCTCCGATATCGCCATTGCCGAAGTCGGCGCGTGGAGCAATCCGCTCAGCCCCGATCCGTCCGTGCGCAATCGGGCCATCGACTACTGCCGCAGCCGCCTCGACCTGGCTGAGCGCATTGGCGCACAGTGCTGCGTCAATATCGCCGGCTCGCGGGGCGAGAAGTGGGACGGACCGGCCGCGGCCGACTATGCACCAGACACCTTTGACCTGATTGTCGAAACCGTGCGCGCCATCATCGATGACGTTCAGCCGCGGCGCACCTTCTACACGCTGGAGACCATGCCCTGGATGCTGCCTGACTCGGCGGAGAGCTATCTGCAGCTTCTTCACGCCATCGACCGGCCGGCGTTTGGCGTTCATCTCGATCCGGTCAATCTCATCAACAGCCCGCGACGCTACTTTCAGCAGGACGCGCTGTTCGACGAATGCTTCAGCCTGCTGGGGCCGTACATCAAGAGCTGTCATGCCAAGGACATCGTGCTTCGCCAGGAG